>JAMLIM010000099.1 GCA_023954175.1 Rhizobacter sp. | reverse complement strand
CCTCGTTGACGAGCTTGGCCGCTTCTTCGTCGACCAGCAGCTTCAGCGCGGCAGCGATCTTGAGCTTGCGCAGCTTGCGCTTGGCGCTGCCGAGGTTGGCGAACAGGCCTTTGAGCTGCTCCGCCATCTCGTCCATGCCGGGCGGCGTCATGATCTCGAGCGCGGCGCGCGGCTCGGCAAGCTCGAGCTCGATTTCCTTGTCGTCGAGCGCGCCTTCGCGCAGGCGCTTGCGCATCACCTGGCGCGCGGTGTTGTCGGTGCTGCCGGCGCTGCCTTCGCCGGCCGCGTGGCGCGCGGGGGGCACCAGGATGTCGAGCACGCGCTCCTCGGCAGCGTCCTCGGCGCGCATGCGCTGGCGCTGCATCTGCGTCTCGCGCTCCTGCTTGACGGCGCTGTCGACGAGGTCGCGGATGATCGAATCAACCTCCTTGCCGACGTAGCCGACCTCGGTGAACTTGGTCGCCTCGACCTTGATGAAGGGGGCGTCGGCGAGCTTCGCCAGGCGGCGCGCGATCTCGGTCTTGCCGACGCCGGTCGGGCCGATCATCAGGATGTTCTTCGGCGTGATCTCGCCGCGCAGCGCGCCTTGCACCTGCTGGCGGCGCCAGCGGTTGCGCAGCGCGATCGCGACCGCGCGCTTGGCGTCGCGCTGGCCGACGATGTGGCGGTCGAGCTCGGAGACGATCTCCTGCGGCGTCATGCCGCTCGCCGGTTCGCCGGGCGTCGCGCCGGCAACGGTGGTCATGTTCATCCGAGGGTTTCGATCGTGTGCGACTGGTTGGTGTAGATGCAGATGTCGCCGGCGATCTCGAGCGATTTCTTGACGACCTGCTCCGGCGTGAGTTCGGTGTGCTCGAGCAGCGCGCGCGCCGCCGCCTGCGCGTAGGCGCCGCCCGAGCCGATCGCGATCAGGCCGTACTCGGGCTCGAGCACGTCGCCGTTGCCGGTGATGATGAGGGAGGCCTCGCGGTCGGCGACCGCGAGCATGGCTTCGAGCCGGCGCAGCACGCGGTCGGTGCGCCAATCCTTGGTCAGCTCGATCGCCGCCCGCACGAGGTGGCCCTGGTGCTTCTCGAGCTTGGCCTCGAAGCGCTCGAAGAGGGTGAAGGCGTCCGCCGTCGCGCCGGCAAAACCGGCGAGCACGCGGTCGTGGTGCAGCTTCCTCACCTTGCGTGCCGAGGCCTTGATGACGATGTTGCCAAGCGTCACCTGGCCGTCCCCGCCGAGCGCGACCAGGTTGCCGCGCCGAACGCTGACGATGGTGGTGCCGTGCCAACTTGTGTTCATGTCGTGTCGGTTTTCGTTGCAGCGGCGCCCGCCCGCAGCGCCGATCGATGGGTCGCGGTCAGACCTGACGCACCGTGACGCGGGCATGCTCGTTGATGCCCATCGCGCCGAAGAACAGCGCCACCAGGCGGTGGGCGTCGCTGAAGGTGACGCCGCGTTCCTCGGTGCGCCGTGCCAGCACCCAGTTGAGCAGATCGCCGGCGGCGATGAAGTCGACCCGGATCAGCTTCGCGCACGAGACATCGATGCGGCTCGCGCCGCCGAGATCCGCGTCCATCTGCTTGAGCGTCTCGCCGATGTCGCCGACGAGTTGCCCCGACAGGTCGACATGCCCGGTACGGATCTGGTGCTCGTCCTCGATGATCTGGGACTCGAGGAAGCTCGTCGAGGCCTCGCTCACGAGTGAGGTCGGCGAGGTCGTGCTGCCGGCGTCGGTGCCGCTCATGCGCACCTGGCAGGTCGCGCGCTCCCACGAGGGCGGCGAGACTTCATAGGTCACGCAGTAGTCGATCGCGGCTTCGTCGAACTGATCCGGCCGGTTCGCCATGCGCAGCGCGTCCAGGCGCAGTTGCCAGAACGCCGGGTCGGCGTCGCGCTCGCCGGTCGGCGCGGCGGCGTGCAGCAGCGCAAGCAGCTTGTCGCCGCCGAGCCAGCGCATGTCGAGCTGCTGCGGGATCCAGTAGCGGAACAATTCGCTCAGGTGCGCGCAGGCCTCGGCGTCGATGTTCTTCAGCGCCGACCAGTCGAAGACCCAGGGCAGCGGCATCTGCAGCGTCTGCGACGACAGGCGGGCGACGCCGTCGGTGTCGAGCGTCTCGGGGCAGACCCAGCCGACCTGGCCATCGATGCGCGAGCGCGACGGACGCTCTTCACTGCTGGCCGCCTCGGCGACGAGCTTGGGCAGCGAATACCACTGCGGCGCCGACCAGCCGAACTGCTGCGCATAGTCGAGCGCCAGGCCCTCGAACTTGTGCTGCTGGCCGATCGCGCGGTACAGGTCGAAGCGCACCAGCCAGGTCTCGGCGTGCTGCGCGCGTTCGCCGCCGGGGGCGGTCAGGCGCGCGAGCGCCTGCTCGCACATCTCGAAGTCGGCGTTGGCGAAGGCGATCACCGCCTCGTCGAGCTCCGGGTCGTGCGCGACTTCGCTCACCTCGACCGCGAACGGGGCGCCGAATGCCGGCGTGCCCGCGGTCTTCGGCGCGAGCGGCGACAGCCCCGGCCCCATCGTCGCGACCGAGGGCGAGAGCGTGCCGGCCGGGCGCAGACGCTCCTCGTCGTCCTGCAGCCGGGCGCTGCCGCTGCTGCGGGCGTCGAGCGGGGCGGGTGCGGTCGGCAGATGCTGCATCGCCGCCGGCTGCGTCGGCGCGTTGTAGAAGTCGGTCGAGCGCTTGACGGACGAGACGAAGGCGTTGTTGTCGCCCACCATCTGCTGCTCGATCTCGTCGATCTTGGCCTTCACGCCGTACTCGGCCTTCGCGCCGCTGTCGGGCATGCGCGCCTCGGAATCGTCGAGCTTGGAGGAGCCGCCGAGCGCAGCCAGCTGCTCGCTGGTCAGGCCTTCGCGGCGCACGCGGCGCAGCATGTCGAGTTCGCGCTTGCGGACGAAGTCGTTGCGCCGCTTGCGCTCGATCATCGCCTTGAGTTCGGACTTCGCGAGCTCGTTGTCGATCCCGTCCTGCCCGGTGCCGGCCTGCGACCAGTCGGTGGCGGGATTGGCGACGAAGCGCGCAACCTTGCGGAAGAAGCCCGGGTTTTCCTTCGAGTCGGCCATGGCGAGTCCGGCGCGAGGCTCTATCGACCGCGCACGCAGCAACCCGCAGCCCTGCGGGCGGGCGTGTCGTGCGCGATGCGTCCTGGATCAGTCACCGAACATCTTTTGCTTGAGCTCGCGTCGTTGCTGAGCTTCCAGGGACAGTGTAGCCGTGGGCCTGGCCAGCAACCGGCCGAGGCCGATCGGTTCGCCGGTTTCGTCACAGAAACCGTACTCGCCCGATTCGATGCGTGCGAGCGACTGCGAAATCTTCTTCAGCAGCTTGCGCTCACGGTCGCGGGTGCGCAGCTCGAGCGCGTGCTCCTCCTCGATCGTCGCCCGGTCGGCCGGGTCGGGCACGATCGACGTGTCTTCGCGCAGGTGCTCGGTCGTCTCGCCGGCGTTGGACAGCAGATCGTCCTTCAGCTGCTGCAAGGTGGCGCGGAAGTAGTCGAGCTGCTTCTCGTTCATGTACTCGGCTTCGGGCATCGCGAGCAGTTCGGCCTCGCTCAGCTCGCGCCCGGCCTTGTTCTTCCAGGCATTGACGAGCTTGGGGTCGTGCTTTTGCGGCTGGCGCGGGGCGTCGATCTCCAGGTGGTTCATCTGGCGGGTCGGCGGGCGCGGCGGCGCGAAGCGGTCCGCGAAGCGGGAAGTCGGCACCGGCATCGGCGCCGGCGCGGCGTACGCAGCCTGCGCCTTGGCGCTGGCCTTGCTCTTGGCGGAAGAACTCATTCGTGTGGGTGGCGGGGCAGGGGTCGGCACCGCAATGGGCGCGGGCGCCGGAGTCGTGGGGAGCACCGCCTTGGGCGCGGCGAGATGCGGCGTGGCGGCGGTGCTTGCAGCGGTGTCTGTCGGCTTGCGCGTGGATTTGGAGGCGACGGCGGGCGTCTGCGTCTTCTTCACGGGCGCCTTGGTCGTCGGGATTGTTGCGGCCTTGGTCTTGGGTGCGGGTTTCGGCGCGGCCACCTTCTTCGGTGCTGCAGTGCTCTTGCCCTTCGGCACCGGCTTCACTGCCGGTTTCGCTGCCGGTTTCGCTGCCGGTTTCGCTGCCGGTTTCGCTGCGGCCTTGGCCGCCGGCTTGGCGTGCGCGGGGGTCCTGGCGGCAGGCCTGGCCACGGCCTTGGGCGTCGCTTTCGGGGCGGCCTTGCGCGCGGGTGCGGCGGCCGCCTTGCCTGCCGCCCTGGCAGTCTTTGCGGTCGCTCCGTCGCGTCTTGCCGTTGTCTTGTTCACAGCCGTCTCCTTGCAACGCCTAGCTTGTGTACGCCGCCCAAGGCCCAGACCCGCGGCCCTCGAAATTTCAAGCGCCGCGGATTGTAGCCACGTCCGGCGTCGTGCAAACGCGAGAAATGCGTCAAACGAGGCATTGCTCCAGGCCTTGCAGGAAAATATCGCGCGGCAGGTCGATGCCGATGAACACGAGCTTGCTGTTTTTCTTCTCGCCCGGGGCCCAGACGGGCCCGAGATCGCTGCCCATCAGCTGGTGCACGCCCTGGAAGACGACCTTGCGCTCGGTCCCCTTCATGTAGAGCACGCCCTTGTAGCGCAGCAGCTTCGGGCCGTAGACCTGAACGATCGAGCCGAGGAAGTCCTCGAGCTTGGCCGCGCTGAACGCGCGGTTCGAGCGGAACACGAAGGACTTCACGTCGTCGTCGTGTTGGTGATGGTGCGGGTGGTCGCAGTGCTCGCCGTGTTCGTGATCGTGGTGATCGTGGCCATGGTCATGGTCGTGCCCGGCGTGCGGGTCGGCGTCGAGGAATTCGGGGTCGATCTCGAGCTTGGCGTTGAGGTTGAACCCCTTCAGATCGAACACCGAGGCGATCGGCACCTCGCCGAAGTGCACCTGCTGCTGCGGCGCGCGCGGGTTCATGTGCTTGAGCCGGTGCGTCAGGTCGCCCAGCTCGGCCTCGTCGACGAGTTCGCTCTTGCTGATGAAGATGCGGTCCGCGAAGCCGACCTGGCGGCGCGCCTCCTGGCGGCTGTCGAGCTGCTGGCCGGCGTGCTTGGCGTCGACCAGCGTGAGGATCGAGTCGAGCAGGTAGCTCTCGGCGATCTCGTCGTCCATGAAGAAGGTCTGCGCCACCGGGCCGGGGTCGGCGAGTCCCGTGGTCTCGATCACGACGCGCTCGAAGTCGAGCTCGCCGCTGCGCTTCTTCGCCGCCAGCTCCGACAGCGTCGAGCGCAGGTCCTCGCGGATCGTGCAGCAGACGCAGCCGTTGTTGAGCTGGATGATCTGCTCGCCCGGCGCCTGGACCAGGATCTCGTTGTCGATGTTCTCCTCGCCGAATTCGTTTTCGATGACGGCGATCTTCTGGCCGTGGGCCTCGGTCAGCACGCGCTTGAGCAGCGTCGTCTTGCCCGAACCCAAGAAGCCGGTGAGGATGGTGGCGGGAATGAGACCGTTGGACATGGCAGTTCGATTCGATCGGTAGGGGCCAACGCATATTGTGGCGCGCCGCGCATCTTCAAGCGGGTGGCGCGAGGGCGGTGCCGGCGCGCGGGCTTCGGGTAAGCTAGCCGCATCTGCCGCTACCCAGCCTGCGCGCTCGCGCGATGCCCGATCCCCACCCTGCAAGACCCCCACGCGGCGGCGAAAAGCACGCTGAGAAGCACGCTGACAAGCTTGCAGACAAGCACGCGCAAAGGGCAGCGGCGCCGCGCAGCGCCCGGTCGCGCACGGCCCGCACCGACAAGCGCACCTTGTTCTCGCGCATGATCGAGTTCCTGTCGCCGGGGCCGGACTCGAGGGCCGAGTTGATCTCGAGCATCGCCGAGGCCGAAGACCGCGAGCTGATCGAGCCCGAATCGCGCAAGATGCTCGAAGGCGTGATCCGCATGGCCGACCTGACGGCGGGCGATGCGATGGTGGCCGCGCCGCGCATGGACCTGCTGTCGATCGACGCCCCCTACGAGCAGTTGCTCTACAGCGTGATCAAGACCGCGCACTCGCGCTTCCCGGTGTACGAGGATTCGCGCGACAACATCATCGGCATCCTGATGGCCAAGGACCTGCTCAAGGTCCAGCGCGCGCCCGAGATCAACCTGCGTGCGCTGCTGCGGCCGGCGGTGTTCGTGCCGGAGTCCAAGGGCCTGAACGAACTGCTGCGCGACTTCCGCACCAACCGCAATCACCTCGCGATCGTGATCGACGAGTTCGGCAACACCGCCGGCCTGATCACGATCGAGGACGTGCTCGAGGAGATCGTCGGGGAGATAGAGGACGAATTCGACGAGAAGGACGGCGAGAGCGACATCTACACGCTGGCCGACGGCAGCCAGCGCGTCGCGGGCGACACCCTCATCAGCGTCGTCAACCAGGCCTTCGATACCTCACTGCCGGACGATGCGTTCGACACCATCGGCGGCCTCGTCGCGCACCAGATCGGCCACGTGCCGCGCCGTGGCGAATCCGCCGAGTTCGGCGGGCTCGTGTTCTCGGCCATGCTCACGCGCGGCGGCACGGTGCGCTGGTTCAAGGTCACGCGCGCCACCGCCGACGAGCTCGACACCACCGGCTGATGCGCCGCGCGCTGGCCTGGCCCGTCGCGCTGCTGGCCGGCGTCGCGCACACCTTCTCGTTCGCGCCGTTCGAGCTGTGGTGGCTGCAGTTGGTCGCGCTCGCGGTGCTCGCCAGCCTCGTGGCGGACGCCGGCGTCTGGCGTGCGGCGGTGCTCGGCTGGCTGTTCGGCGTCGGCTGGCTGGTGTCGGGCCTGTGGTGGCTCTACATCAGCATGCACGACTTCGGCGGCATGCCGTCATGGCTGGCCGCGCTCGCGGTGTTCGCCCTCGCCGGCCTGCTCGCGCTGTATTACGCCGCCGCACTGGCGCTGTTCGCACGCTGTCGCCGCGGCCGGCCCGACGCGCCGTTCGCGAACGCATTGATCTGGGCCGCCTGCTGGCTGCTCGCGGAACTCGCGCGCGGTGTGTGCTTCACCGGATTCCCGTGGATCGCCTCGGGCTACGCGCATGCGGTCGGCCCGCTCGCGGGCTGGGCGCCGTGGGTCGGTGTCTATGGCATCAGCGCGCTTGCGGCGGCCGTGGCCTGGATGCTCGCGGCGATCCTGCGGCCCGGCGGCAGGCCGGAACTGCGCATGTCGCTCGGCGTCGGCGCCCTGATCGTCCTTGTGATGGCGGCGCCGCTCGCGCTGCCGAGTCGTTTCACGCAGCCCGCGGGCACGCTTTCGGTCAGCCTGCTGCAGCCCAACATCGCGCAGAACCTGAAGTTCGACCCGGCCTTGATGGACGGCCATCTGCGCGCGCTCGTGCGCCAGATCGGCGCTGCGCGCGGCACGCTCGTCGTGACACCCGAATCGGTGATCCCGTTCACGCGCGGTGAGTTGAGCGGCGCCTATTGGGACGGGCTCGCGCGTCCGTTCGAAGGCACGCGGCGTGCGCTGCTGATCGGCGTCTTTCTCGGCAACGCGGATGAAGGCTACGTGAATTCGGTGGTCGGCATCTCGGGCGGCAGCGCGACGGCCGGCGGCGAATACCACTACGGCAAGCGACATCTGCTGCCGTTCGGCGAGTTCGTGCCGCCCGGCTTTCGCTGGTTCGTCGATCTGATGCAGATCCCGCTCGGTGATCAGGCGCACGGGCAAAGCAGCGCGCCGTTCGACGTCGGCGGCCAGCGCCTGCGCCCGTTGATCTGCTTCGAGGATCTGTTCGGCGAGGACGTGGTCGCGAGCGTCGTCGGCGCACGCCCCGCGACGATGTTCGTCAATGTCAGCAACCTCGCCTGGTTCGGGCCGCGCCTGGTGCAGGACCAGCACCTGCAGTTCTCGCAAATGCGCGCGCTCGAGTTCGAGCGGCCCGTCATCCGCTCGACCAACACCGGCGCGACCGCGGTCGTCGATCATCACGGCCGCGTGACGGCACGCCTGCCGCCCCTCGTCGAAGGCACACTCGATGCGAACGTCGAGGGCCGCATCGGCGAGACACCGTATGCGCGATGGCTGGCCGCCGCAGGCCTGTGGCCGCTCGCGATCGTCGCCGTCGCATTGCTGCTCGTCCTGCGTCGGCGGCGCTGATCGATCGTGCGCGCCGCCGGGGGGCCGCACAAGCGCCCGTAAACTTGCGGCTTCCCGAACCCCGACCCCTCCAACCCGACGGCTTCATGCTGACCTTCCAGCAAATCATCCTGCGACTGCAAGCCTACTGGGCCGACCAGGGCTGCGCGCTGCTGCAGCCCTACGACATGGAGGTCGGGGCGGGCACCAGCCACACCGCGACCTTCCTGCGCGCGATCGGCCCCGAGCCGTGGAAGGCGGGCTATGTGCAGCCGAGCCGCCGGCCCAAGGACGGCCGCTACGGCAACAACCCGAACCGACTGCAGCACTATTACCAGTACCAGGTCGTGCTCAAGCCCGCGCCGGCCGACATCCTCGAGCTGTATCTCGGTTCGCTCGAAGCGCTCGGCTTCGATCTGAAGGCGAACGACATCCGCTTCGTCGAGGACGACTGGGAGAATCCGACGCTCGGCTGCTGGGGCCTCGGCTGGGAGGTGTGGTTGAACGGCATGGAGGTGACGCAGTTCACCTACTTCCAACAGGTCGGCGGCATCGATTGCAAGCCGATCACCGGCGAGATCACCTATGGCCTCGAGCGCCTCGCGATGTACCTGCAGGGTGTGGACAACGTCTACGACCTGACGTGGACCGAAGGCCCGCAGGGGCGGCTCAGCTACGGCGACGTCTATCACCAGAACGAGGTCGAGCAGAGCACCTACAACTTCGAGCACAGCGACGTTGCCTTCCTGCTCCAGGCCTTTGCCGCACACGAGGCGCAGGCAAGCACCTGATGGGTGAAAAGCTCGCACTGCCGGCCTACGAGCAGTTGCTGAAGGCGGCGCACACCTTCAACCTGCTCGACGCCCGTGGCGCGATCAGCGTCACCGAGCGCGCCGCCTACATCGGCCGCATCCGCGTCCTCGCGCGCGCGGTGGCGCAAAGCTACCTCGACAGCCGCGCCCGCCTCGGCTTCCCGATGGCGCCCAAGCCCTGGGCCGACGAGGTGCTCGCGCAGATCGAACAGAAGAAGGCGGCTTGAGCATGCAGGTTCCCGTGAAAAACCTGCTCGTCGAGCTCTTCGTCGAGGAGCTGCCACCCAAGGCGCTGAAGAAGCTCGGCGAGAATTTTGCCGCCGACCTCGCGCGCAGCCTGCGGGCGCAAGGCCTGGCGGGCGAGCACTCGGCGGTGACGCCGTTCGCGTCGCCACGCCGGCTCGCGGTGCATGTCTCGGGTGTCGCGGTGCAGGCCGACGAGCAGGCGGTCTCGCACAAGCTGATGCCGGTCGCGGTCGGCATCGGCGCCGACGGCAACGCGACGCCGGCGCTCTTGAAGAAGCTCGCCGCGCTCGGTGCCGACGCCGCCGTCGTGCCCCAGCTCGCGCGGCGGCGCGACGGCAAGGCCGAGGTGCTTTTTCTCGACAGCGTCGCGCCGGGCGTGATGCTGGCCGAGGGGCTGCAAAAGGCCCTCGACGCCGCACTCGCCAGCCTGCCGATCCCGAAGGTGATGCAGTACCAGCTCGACGACGGCTGGACGAGCGTGCAGTTCGTGCGCCCGGCGCACGGCCTCGTCGCGCTGCACGGCGCGGATGTGGTGCCGGTGCGCGTGCTCGGCCTGGAAGCGGGGCGCCAGACGCGCGGCCATCGCTTCGAGGCGCAGATCGACCCGGTCGTGCTGCAGGATGCGGACCACTATGCGCGCCAGCTCGAGGAGCAGGGCGCCGTCGTCGCCAGTTTCGCCTCGCGCCATGGCGAGATCGTGCGCCAGCTGCAGGCGGTCGGGGCCCAGGAAGGCCTGACGCCGATCGACGACCCGGCGCTGCTCGACGAGGTCACGGCGCTCGTCGAGCGCCCCAACGTGCTGCTGTGCCGCTTCGACGAAGCCTTCCTCGCCGTGCCGCCCGAGTGCCTGATCCTCACGATGAAGGTGAATCAGAAGTACTTCCCGTTGCTCGACGCCGACGGCGCGCTGACCCACAAGTTCCTCGTCGTCAGCAACATTCGTCCGCAGGACGCGAGCCGCGTGATCGAGGGCAACGAGCGCGTCGTGCGCCCGCGGCTCGCCGACGCCAGGTTCTTCTTCGACCAGGACCGCAAGCGTTCGCTCGCATCGCGCGTCGCCGCGCTCGACAACGTCGTCTATCACGGCAAGCTCGGCAGCCAGGGCGAGCGCGTCGCCCGGGTGCGCGCAATCGCGCGGGACATCGCGCACCAGCTCGGCGGCGAGGCGGCCGCCGCGCTCGCCGATCGCGCCGCGTTGCTCGCGAAGGCCGATCTGCTGACCGACATGGTCGGCGAATTCCCGGAGCTGCAGGGCACGATGGGCCGCTACTACGCGCGCCACGACGGCGAGCCCGATGCGGTCGCGTTCGCGATCGAGGACCATTACAAGCCGCGCTTCGCCGGCGACACGCTGCCGCGCGATGCGACCGGCATTGCACTCGCGCTCGCCGACAAGCTCGAGACGCTGGTCGGCCTGTTCGGCATCGGCCAGATCCCGACCGGCGACAAGGACCCGTTCGCGCTGCGCCGCCACGCCCTCGGCGTCATCCGCATGTTGATCGAGCGCGATCTGCCGCTCGCCGTCGTGCCGCTGATTTCAGACGCCTTCAAGGCCTTCGGCCCGGCCCACGGCCAGGCGCAGGCGGAAGTGGGCTTCTTCATCCACGAGCGGCTGATCGGCTACCTGCGCGAGCAGGGCTATGGCGCGAAGGAGGTCGATGCGGTGGTCGAGCTGCGACCCGATCGCTGGGGCGAGCTCCCGAAGCGTCTCGCCGCAGTGCGCGCCTTCGCCGCCCTGCCGGAGGCGGCGTCGCTCGCCGCCGCGAACAAGCGCGTCGGCAACATCCTGAAGAAGGCCGATGGCGTGGTGCAGCCGGGCGTCGACCCGGCGCTCCTGAAGGAGCCGGCCGAGGCCGCGCTGCATGCGGCCGTGCAACAGGTTCAGCCCGAGGCCGATGCCGCGTTCGAGCGCGGCGACTATGCCGCGTCGCTGCAGGCGCTGGCAGCGCTGAAGGTGCCGGTGGACGCCTTCTTCGACGCCGTGATGGTCAATGCCGACGACCCCCAGCTCCGCGCCAACCGTCTGGGTCTGCTCGCCCAACTTCACGCCGCGATGAACCGTGTCGCGGACATTGCCAAGCTCGCGACGTGACACCCCTGAAGCTTGTCATCCTGGATCGGGACGGCACGATCAACGAGGATCGCGACGACTTCGTGAAATCGGCCGACGAATGGGTGCCGCTGCCGGGGGCGCTGGAGGCTATCGCCCGGCTGAACCAGGCCGGCTGGCACACGGTGGTGGCGACGAACCAGTCCGGCATCGGGCGCGGCCTGTTCGACATGGCCGCGCTCAACGCTATGCACGCCAAGATGAACCGCATGCTGCACCAGCTCGGCGGGCGCATCGACGCCGTGTTCTTCTGCCCGCACACGGCGCAGGACGATTGCAGCTGCCGCAAGCCGCTGCCGGGGCTGATGACGCTGATCGGTGAGCGCTACGGCGTCGACCTCGGGCTGGTGCCCGTGGTCGGCGATTCGCTGCGCGACCTGCAGGCTGCCGCCGCCGCCGGCTGCCCGCCCCACTTCGTCGCGAGCGGCAAGCACCGTGGCGAGAGCGAGGCGGCGCACGCCCAACTGCTGGCGCAGGTGCCGGGCGCGAAGGCGCATGCCGACCTGCCCGCCTTCGCCGAGGCGCTGATCCAGACCGAGCGCGAACTGCGCAGCGTCGCCGGTGCTTCCAACTCGGGGTACGGCCATCTGGAATGATGGCCACGCTCGCGTCCGCCCTGCGCTCGGCACTGTTCGTGCTGTGGATGGCCGTCACGGTCGTGCCGTGGGGCCTGGCGGTGGTCGTCGCCTCGATCTTCGTGCGCGGCGATCCGATCTACTGGATGTGCATCGCCTGGGTACGCACCGCGATGTGGGGCTGCCGCGTCATCTGCGGCATCAAGCCGCGGGTGCAGGGGCTCGAGCACCTGCCGACGAAGGCCGACGCGACGGCGTCGGTGATCCTGCTGTCCAAGCACCAGTCGACCTGGGAGACCTTCTACTTTCCGAGCCTGATGACGCACCCGCTGGCCTATGTCTTCAAGCGTGAACTGCTGTACGTGCCGTTCTTCGGCTGGGCGATGGCGCGCATGGACATGATCCACATCGACCGCAGCCGGCGCACCGAGGCCTGGTCGCGCGTCGCCGCGCAGGGCGCGAAGCTGATGGCGCGCGGGCACTGGGTCATCATGTTCCCGGAGGGCACACGCATCGCGCGCGGCACGCAGGGCGTCTACAAATCGGGCGGCACGCGCCTGGCAGTGGATACCGGCCAGCCGGTGGTGCCGATCGCCGTGACCTCGGCGCGTTGCTGGCCGCGCAAGTCCTTCCTGCTGCGCC
>JAMLIM010000098.1 GCA_023954175.1 Rhizobacter sp. | reverse complement strand
CCGCGCCCTGATCCAGCGCCCAGCGCATGTGCTCGGCGACGATCGCGCTCGCGCCCTCCATCCGCGCGCGCAGCGCTTCGACGATCGCTTGCGACAAGTCCGCGTCGCGCGTCGTTCGCAAGGCGTTGCCGAGGCCGATCGCGAGGTTGCGCTGCCAGCGCTCGTAGCCGATGCGCCGGATCGCGCTGCCTTCGGTGCGGCGCAGGAATTCGTCTTCGCTCCAGGCCCAGAGCGCGAGCAGCGTCGCCTCGCCGAAGCCGTTGCGCACGTCGAAGTCGGGCAGCGCGCTGCGTCGGGCGAACTTGTTCCACGGGCAGACGAGCTGGCAGTCGTCGCAGCCGTAGATGCGGTTGCCGATGGCGGCGCGCAGTTCGGTCGGGATCGTCCCGTCGTGCTCGATCGTCAGGTACGAGATGCAGCGCCGCGCGTCGACCGTGTAGGGGGCGACGATGGCCTGCGTCGGGCAGACGGTGAGGCAGGCCTCGCAGCTGCCGCAGTGGTCGGCGTGCGGGCGGTCGGCCGCCAGCGCGAGGTCGGTGTAGATCTCGCCGAGGAAGAACATCGAGCCGGCTTCGCGATGCAAGCAGGGTGTGCTTGCCGCGCCAGCCGACGCCGCTCTTCGCCGCGAGTTCGACCTCGAGCACCGGCGCCGAGTCGGTGAACACGCGATGGCCGAACGGCCCCGCGATCTGCGCGACGCGATCGGCGAGCTGCTGCAGCCTTGCGCGCATCAGCTTGTGGTAGTCGCGGCCACGGGCATAGATCGATACGGCGGCTGACTCCGGCGTTTCGAGCCGCCGCCATTCGATCGCCTGCCAGCCCTCGGGCGTGTCGCGCGGCAGGTAGTCCATGCGCGCGGTGATCACGCGCAGCGTGCCCGGGACAAGCTCGGCCGGCCGCGCGCGCTTCATGCCGTGCGCCGCCATGTAGGCCATGCTGCCGTGATAGCCGGCGGCGAGCCAGGCCGCCAGGCCGGGCTCCGCGCCCGCCAGATCGACATCGGCCACGCCGATCTGGGAAAATCCAAGTTCCACGGCCCAGGCGCGCAGCTGCGCGAGCAGCTGTTCTTCACTATCGACGTTTTGCCGAGCACTCAAGACCATCCGCCGATTCTAGAAACCCGCCACGTCATCTGGGCCGACGAGGCCGCGTGCGCCGCGACGGCGCGCTCATTGGCGCAATGTGCCGCAGTGCGTGAAGCCGTGATCGAGCTGCGCGGGCCGCTCGGCGCCGGCAAGACAACCTTCGTGCGCCACCTGCTGCACGCGCTCGGCGTGACGGGGCGCGTCAAGAGCCCGACGTATGCCGTGCTCGAAGCCTACGAGCTGCCCGAGAGCCCGCGCGCTGGCCCCATCTGGCACTTCGACTTCTACCGCTTCAACGACCCGCAGGAGTGGGAGGACGCCGGCTTTCGGGACATCTACGCCGGCGCCGGCCTGAAGATCGCCGAATGGCCCGAGAAGGCCGAGGGGCTGTTGCCGGCGCCCGACCTTCGCATCGAGATCGATTTCCAGTCGGGCGATGCCGCGCCGGGCGACGATGCCGACGATGCAAATGGCGGCGCGCGCGCGGCGCGCTTCATTGCCTGCACCGCCCGCGGGCGCGAGCTGCTGCCATGAACCCGTCGCGACGCCAGCTTCTTCAACGCGGCGGCGCGCTCGTGCTGCTGCTCGGCGCGCGCGAGCTGGCCTACGGCGCGGCGATCATCGCGGTGCGCGTCTGGCCGGCCGACGAGTACACGCGCGTCACGATCGAGTCCGACGCCCAGCTCGCGGTGCAGCACTTCGTCGCCGAGAACCCGTCGCGCCTGGTGGTCGACATCGACGGGCTCGAGCTCAGCCCCGCGCTGCGCGAACTCGTCGCCAAGGTCGGCAGCGACGACCCCTTCATCACGCGCGTGCGCGTCGGCCAGAACCAGCCGCGCGTCGTGCGCCTGGTGTTCGACCTGAAGCAGCACACCGCGCCGCAGGTGTTCACGCTGGCGCCGGTCGCCGCCTACCAGTACCGGCTCGTCTTCGACCTCTACCCGACGACGCCGCCCGACCCGCTGCTCGCGCTGATCCGCGAGAAGGAAGAAGCCGAGCGGCAGGCGGCGTCGGCGGTGAGGGACGCGCTCGGCGAACTGATCGGCAAGCTGGGCAAGCCGGTGCCCCTGCCGCCCACGCTGCCGCCGGTCGCCACGTTGCCGAGTCGGCCGCCACCGGCGCAGCAGACGCCCGCGCCCGCGCCTGCGCCCACGCCCGCACCCGAGCCTCAGATGGCGCAGGAGCGCATCGACCGCCTCGTCATCGTCGCCCTCGACCCCGGCCACGGCGGCGAGGACCCGGGCGCGATCGGACCGAACGGCCTGCGCGAGAAGGACGTCGTGCTCGCGATCGCGCTGCAACTGCGCGAGCGCATCAACGCGCTGCCCGGCATGCGCGCGATGCTGACGCGCGACGCCGATTTCTTCGTCCCGCTCGGCCAGCGCGTCGCCAAGGCGCGGCGCGTGCAGGCCGATCTGTTCATCTCGATCCATGCCGACGCCTTCATGACGCCGCAGGCGCGCGGCGCGTCGGTCTTCGCGCTGTCCGACAAGGGCGCGAGCAGCAGCGCCGCGCGCTGGATGGCGCAGCGCGAGAACGCGGCCGACCTCGTCGGCGGCGTCAACGCCAAGGCGGCCGACGCGACCGTGATGCGCACCCTGCTCGACATGAGCACGACGGCGCAGATCAAGGACAGCATGAAGCTCGGCGGCGAGGTGCTCAAGCGCATCGGCAGGGTCGGCCGGCTGCACAAGGGCAAGGTCGAGCAGGCGGGCTTTGCCGTGCTGAAGGCGCCCGACATCCCGTCGATCCTGGTCGAGACGGCGTTCATCTCCAACCCCGAGGAAGAAGCGCGCCTGAACGACCCCGCGTACCAGGCCGAACTCGCCACGGCGCTCGTCAGCGGCATCGAGCGCTACTTCGCGCGCAACCCGCCATTGGCACGCAATCGGACGTTGTAGGCTTCGTCGCGCAGTTCGCCGCGCGCCTGCCGGATCACCGAGCGCGCCGCACTCAGGCCGAGCGCGGCCATGACGACGGCCACCACCAGATCGGGCCAGTTGGTGCCGGTGCCGAAGACGCCGAACGCCGCCGCCATCACCGCCAGATTGCCGATCGCGTCGTTGCGGCTGCAGAGCCAGACGGATCGCATGTTCGCGTCGCCCTCGCGCCACGCGTAGAGCATCACGGCGACGACGACGTTGGCGACGAGCGCGAGCACGCCGATCGCGCCCATCGTGAATGCGTCGGGCACGACGCCTGCGGCCAGGCTCCAGGCCGAACGGCCGAGCACGAAGAGCCCGAAGGCGCCCATCGTCAGCCCCTTGAACAGCGCCGCGCGCGCACGCCAGACGCTGGCCATGCCGAGCACGAGCAGCGCCAGGCCGTAGTTCGTGGCATCACCGAAGAAGTCGACCGCGTCGGCGAGCAGCGACACCGAGCCGGCCTGCATGCCGCCGCCGATCTCGACCGCGAACATCGCCGCGTTGATGACGAGGGCCACCCAGAGCACGCGCCGGTAGCGCGGCGACTGCGTGGCGGCGGGCGGGGTGCAGCCGTGGTGGCAGCAGGAATCGCTCATGGGGTACTTCCAGAGTCCGGTGCGGTCATTGGAGACCCTGAAGCCGCTTCAAGGTCAAGTGGCTACGATGGAGTGCCTGTGCAACGCACACGATGGAGGCAGGTGACGATGAAGATTGGCGACATGGCCCGCGCCGCGCGCACGCCGGTCGAGACGATCCGCTACTACGAGCGCGAGGGGCTGCTCGCGCGCGCGCCGCGCAGCGAGGGCAACTACCGCATCTACGACGCTGCGCATGTCGAGCGGCTGAACTTCATCCGCCACTGCCGCGCGCTCGACATGACGCTGGCCGAGATCCGCGAACTGCTGCGGCTGCAGCAGGCGCGCGGCGGCGACTGCGCCGAAGTCGACGCCCTGCTCGACGAGCACATCGGGCATGTGACGCTGCGCATCCGCGAGCTGCGCCACCTGCAGCGCGACCTCAGGGCGCTGCGCGAACAATGTGCGGCGCCGCGCGACGTCGCGCATTGCGGCATCCTGAACGGGCTTGCGCAGGGGCCGGCCGAGGCCGAGGCCGCGAACCATGCCGCGCATGTCGGCGGCGCGCACGGCCGCGCCGTACCGCGTGCCCTACCACGCACCGAGCCGCGCCGCCGATAGCGGCCCGCGTATTTGAATCCCAAGGCGAGGACAATGCCGGCATGCCGATCCACTACGACATCGTCCACACCACGATCTACCGCTACAGCGAGCCGGTCACCTTCGGCGAGCACCGGGTGATGTTCCGCCCGCGCGAGAGCCACGACCTGCGCGTGCTCGCGACCGACCTGCAGGTCAGCCCGGAGGCGATCGTGCGCATGATCCAGGACCCGCACTCGAACTCGATCGCAATCGTGCAGCCGCTCGGCCCGGCGGAGGAGCTGCGCATCGTCTGCTCGTTCACGATCGAGCACGCGCACAGCCAGAACCTCGAGCTGCCGCTGGATCCCGCGGCCCAGCTCTACCCGTTCAGCTATTCGGTCGAGGACTATCAGGACCTGGCGATGTACATGCGCCCGCACTACGACGACCCGAAGGGCGAGCTCGCCGCCTGGGCGCGCAGCTTCATCAGCAGCGAGGTGCCAAACCGCACGCGCCAGCTGCTGGTGCAGATGAACCAGCGCATTCGCGACACCTTCACCTATGTCGAGCGCATCGAGGAAGGCACGCAGACGCCGCTGCAGACGCTCGCGCTCGGCAGCGGGACGTGTCGCGACTTCGCGCTGCTGATGATGGAGGCCGCGCGCCGCCTGGGCGTGGCGACGCGCTTCGTCTCGGGCTACCTCTACGACCCCGCGCTCGACGCCGCGGCGCCGAGCGGCGAGGCCGTCACCGGCGCCGGCGCGACGCATGCCTGGCTGCAGGCCTATCTGCCCGGCGCCGGCTGGGTGCCGTTCGATCCGACCAACAACCTGCTCGGCGGCACGCAGCTGATCCGCGTCGGCGTCTCGCGCGACCCGTCGCAGGCGGCGCCCGTCTCGGGCAGCTGGTACGGTGCTGCCAATGCCTACCTCGGCCTCGAGGCGACGGTTCAGGTCAAGCGCCTGGCGTCGAGCTGAGGCGTCGCGCCCCGCGCATCACCGGCGGGTCACCAGCGCGTCACCAGCGGGCCAGCGCCTCGTTCAAGCGGCGCTTGACGTCGTCGTTCGCGAAGCTCGCTGCGATCGATGTCGCCGCGATCGCGCGCACCTCGTCGTCGGACCAGTCGAAGGCGGTGCGGCACAGCGCGTAGTCACCCTCCAGGCACGCGCCGAGCAGCGCCGGATCGTCCGTGTTGATCGAGACCGGCACCCCGGCGCGGCGCAGCGGCTCGATCGGGTGCGCCTCGATCGAGGCGACAACGCCGAGCACGAGGTTCGAGGTCGGGCAGATGCCGAGCGGGATGCGGCGCTCGGCCAGCAGCGCGACGAGCGCGGCATCCTCGATCGCACGCACGCCGTGGTCGATGCGGTCCGCGCCGAGACATTCGATCGCATCGCGCACGCCCTCGGGGCCGCTCGACTCACCGGCGTGCACGGTACGCTTCAGGCCCGCCGCGCCCGCGCGGCGGAAGGCCTCGGCGAAGCGCGGCCCGGTGCGGCCGGCGGCCGCCTCGTTGCCATCGATCGAGAGCGCGACGACGCGCGGGTGGCGCAGCGCAACGAGGGCATCGACGAGCTCGGCCGCGGCGTCGGCGGACTGCGTGCGCAACAGGCTCACGCACAGACCGACCGGTGGCAGGCCGTCCTGCTCGGCCGCGGCGAAACCGGCATCGATCGCGTCGATCATCGCGGGCAGGCGGCCATGCCAGGCCTTCCAGTGCGTCGGGTTGAAGATGACGTCGGCATAGCCGGCGCCGCTCGCCGCGAGGCGCGCGCTGAACGCGTACGCGAGTTCGGCGAGCCGCTCGCGCGTTGCCGCCAACCCGCAGGCCCAGTCGAGGAAATCGAGGAAGTCTGCCAGCCCCTCGAACTGCAGCAGGCGCTCGCGCGGGCGCGGCAGCGCGACGCCCGCGGCACGCGCCCAACGTTCGAGCAGGTCGACATCGAAAGTACCTTCGAGGTGAACATGCACCTCCGCCTTCGGCAGCGCACGCAGGCGCGCCAAAGCATCCGCACCAGATGTTGCGGCGGGGGCAGAGTTTGCGGGTGAAGTCATCGAAAGTCTCGGTTCGGAGTCTCGGGGCGCAGTCTCGGGGCGCAGTCTCGGGGCGCAATCTCGGTTCGATTTGCGCGGAGGCATCTTCCCACGCCCGTGCGGCGGCGGCATAACGCTGCCCGCATGGCGGCCATGCGGGCGAAGGCATGGCGCGGAATGCTCTTATCCTCGGGCCTGACCCCGGCATCACGGAGCAAGACCATGCTGCACCCGCAGGCCCGAGCCCTCCTCGACTTGATGATCGAACGCAGCGTCCCGCCGACGCACACCCTCACGCCAGCCGAAGCGCGCACCGCCTATCGCGACCGGCGCAGCTTCACCCAGCCCGCCGCGCCCGAGGTGGCGCTGGTGAACGCGGCCGCGGCGGACGGCCCGCACGGGCCGATCCCGCTGCGCGTGTACCGACCGCTCGGCGCGGCGCGCGACGCGGCGCTGCCGGCGCTCGTCTACTTCCACGGCGGCGGCTGGGTGATCGGCGACCTCGACACGCACGACGTGCTGTGCCGCGAGCTTGCCAATGGCGCCGGCTGCGCGGTGGTGGCGGTCGACTACCGCCTGGCGCCGGAGCATCGCTTCCCGTGCGCGGTCGACGATTGCTTCGCGGCGACCGGCTGGGTCAGCCGCCATGCCGCGTCGCTCGGCATCGACGCCGCGCGCCTCGCCGTCGGCGGCGACAGCGCGGGCGGCAATCTGGCAGCCGTCGTGTCGCAACTCGCGCGCGATGCGGGCGATCCGCCGATCGCGTTTCAGTTGCTGATCTACCCGGCGACCGACCAGCGTCTGGGGCAGGCCTCGCATCAGTCGAACGGCGACGGCTATCTGCTGACGCGCGAATCGATCGCCTACTACATGAATCACTACATCCGCGATCCGGCCGACAGACTCGACCCGCTCGCCTCGCCGCTGTTGCGCGAAGACCTGAGCGGCCTGCCGCCGGCCCTGGTGCTGACGGCCGGCTACGACCCCTTGCGCGACGAGGGCCTGCAGTACGCGCAGCGCCTGAGCGAAGCCGGCAACCGCACGACGCAGGTCTGCTTCGAACGCCAGATCCACGGTTTCATCCCGATGGGCAAGGTGCTCGACGAGGCGAACGCAGCGGTCTCGCTGTGTGCGGCCGAACTGCGGCGCGCGCTCACCGCCTGACGCGCGAGGACGACCGACGCCGCGCGTGGCGCCGACCCGGTCGCGATGCTCGCCACGGACCACCAGCGTCCGGCGCGACATGCCGGTGACTGCCGCGGTCATTCGGGAAGGCCTTCTTCCGGTGTCGAACCCGCATCGGTGAGTGCGCAAACCCTCCACCGCGCCGGCGTGCAGCCGGCCCAGCGCCGAAACGCGCGCACGAAGACCGGCGCCTCGGCATAGCCGACGGCGGTCGCGATGTCGCGCAGCGTCAGGCGCGTCTCGCGCAGCAGCTGACCGGCGACCTCGAAGCGCGCGGCCGCGACCAACTGTTGAAGGCTGCTCCCTTCATCGGCCAGGCGCCGGCGCAGCGTGCGCTCGTGCAGGCCGAGCGCGTGGGCCACGCGCGCGGCGGAGACGTCGCCGCCCACGAGGAGCGCCTGCACCACGCCGCGCACGCGCTCGGCCATCGTGCGCCCATGCTCGGCCTCGGCTGAACGCGCAGCGTGCTGCACGGCAGCGTGCAGTGCGGCGTCGGCCCCGGCGACGGGCTTGCTCAGCCAGTCGGCACTGAAGTGGATCTCCGAGCGCGCGGCCTCGAACACCACCGGCGCCGCAAAGCAGCGGCGATAGGGCACGCGATCGTCCGGGGCGGCATGCGCCAGCCAGACCTCGGTCGGCTTGAACTGCGGCCCGCAGACCGTGCGCAGGATCTTCATCGCCATCGCGATGACCGCGTCGTAGGCCAGCCCGACGCCGCGCGCGCGCGGATCGAGGATCGAGTAGCCCAGCGTCGCCGTGCCGTCGTCGAGGAGGTTGACGTAGACCACGCTGCCGCGGTCCTGCAGATGCAGGAAGCGCAGCAGGTCGTGCAGCGCTTCGCCGACGGTGTGGGCGCGCCACATCAACTGGCCGAGCAGCCCCAGGTCGCCGATCTCGAAACGCTGGCCGATGAGCAGGCCGAAGTCCTTGCGGCCGGTCGTCCAGGCGGCGCGCTGGATCAGTGATGCGGCGGCGTGCAGCGGCGCGGTGCGTGCCGGGTCGTCGAGGGCGGATGCCGCGAGGCCGCATGCGGCAAGCGCCTGCGCAGGGTCGTGTCCCAACTCGCGCATCAGGCCGGCGAGAGAACGCAGCGGCGCCAGGCGGACTTCGCCCGGCTGCCCGGGCACTGCCGCCGGCGCCTGGCGCGTGCGGCGTCCGGGTGGATCGATGGGCTGTTGCACGGCTGCGACGGGGGTCGAGGTGGATCAGGCGATGGACAAGGACTG
This sequence comes from Rhizobacter sp., assembly GCA_023954175.1. Taxonomy (GTDB): domain Bacteria; phylum Pseudomonadota; class Gammaproteobacteria; order Burkholderiales; family Burkholderiaceae_C; genus CAIKUF01. Next base: position 4,079 of record JAMLIM010000098.1, on the reverse strand, counting down.
TCCGGCATTGTCAATGGCGCGTGGGGTGGCGCCGCTTAGTATCGATGCTTTCGACGCTGGGAGGAACGAGGATGAAAACGGTCAAAGTAGGCGCACTCGTCGTTGCCGTGCTGGCTGCCGCGGGGTGGGCAGGCGGCGCGGCGGCGCAGCAAGTCACCGGCACCCTGGGTACTCCCAGCGCCACCACCACCCTGCGCGGCAATCAGCTGCCCGCGCCCGCCCCGGCCTTCGGCGGCGTGATCAAGGAGGATGCCCTGCAATCCAAGCCGTGGTGGCCGCCGCGCGTCGTGCCGCCCAAGGGCGCGCCCAACGTGCTGTACATCATGACCGACGACGCCGGCTTCGGCGTGCCCAGCACCTTTGGCGGCGTGATCCCGACGCCGAACATGGACCGCATCGCGAAGGGAGGCCTGCGCTACAACCGCATCTTCTCCACCTCGTTGTGCTCGCCGACCCGCGCTGCGGGCCTCACCGGGCGCAACCACCACTCGGTCGGCTTCGGCGTGATCGCCGAGCAGGCCACCGGCTTCCCCGGCTACGACAGCGTCATCGGCGCGGACAACGCGACGATCGCCCGCATCCTGCGCGACAACGGCTACGCGACGAGCTGGTTCGGCAAGGACCACAACACACCGACCTACCAGGCGAGCCAGGCCGGGCCGTTCACCCAGTGGCCGCTCGGCATGGGCTTCGACTACTTCTACGGTTTCGTCGGCGGCGACGCCAACCAGTGGGGGCCGAACCTGTTCCGCAACACGACCCAGATCTATCCCTTCAACGATTTCCCGAGCACGCTGAAGATGGATCGCTCGGACCCGAAGGCGGCGATCTGGCCCGTCACCGGCAAGGAAAGCTCCTGGAACATGATCACCGCGATGGCCGACGACGCCATCGACTGGATGTCCCGCATCCACCAGACCGATCCCAGCCAGCCCCTGTTCGTGTACTACGTGCCTGGTGCCACGCATGCGCCGCACCACCCGCCCAAGGCCTGGGTGGACAAGATCCACGCGATGCATCTGTTCGATGACGGCTACGAGAAGGTGCGCGAGCGCATCTTCGAAAACCAGAAGAAGCTCGGCGTGATTCCGCCGGACCAGAAGCTGACGCCCTGGCCCGCTGAAATGCTGACGCCGTGGGACAAGCTCTCGCCGGACGCGAAGAAGCTCTACATCCGCCAGGTCGAGGTGTTCGCCGCCTTCGCGGCCTACAACGACCACGAGATCGGCCGCGTGATCCAGGCCTTCGAGGACCTGGGCAAGCTCGACAACACGATCATCATCTACCAGAACGGCGACAACGGCACCAGCGCCGAAGGCGGGCCGGAAGGCACGTTCAGCGAGATCGCGTTCTTCAACGGCGTGCGCCCGCCGGTGGACGTGCAGATGAAGTACTACGACGCCTGGGGCACCGAGTTCGCCTACAACCACATGTCGGCGGGCTGGTCGTGGGCGTTCGACACACCTTTCGACTGGTTCAAGCAGAACGCGTCCCGCTTCGGCGGCACCGCGCAGAACATGGTGATCCAGTGGCCGGCGCGCATCAAGGACAAGGGCGGCTTGCGCGACCAGTTCATGCACGTCATCGACATCGTCCCGACGCTGCTCGAAGTCATCGGCATCCCGGCGCCCGAGTATGTGGACGGCATCAAGCAGCGCCCGATCGAGGGCACCAGCTTCGCCTACACCTTCGACGCCGCCAACGCCAAGGCACCGTCGAAGCACAAGACGCAGTACTTCGAGATGATGGGCCAGTACGCGCTCTATCACGACGGCTGGCTGATGAGCACCAAGGTCGACCGTGCGCCGTGGGACGCGTTCAGCCCCGCCAACCCGGACCCGCTGAACAACCAGCTGTTCCAGCTCTATGACCTGAGCAAGAGCTGGAACCAGTCCGAGGACGTCGCGGCGCAGTACCCGGACAAGGTCAAGCAGATGCGCGCGATGTTCGTCGAGGAGGCGAAGAAGTACCAGGTCTTCCCGTTGGATGCGTCGGTCGGGGCCCGCGTCGCGGCACCGCGCCCGAGCCTGACCGCCGGCCTGAGCGAACTCGTCTACACGCGGCCGATGACCGGTCTGCCGCAGGGGGATGCGCCTTACCTGCTCAACACCTCGTACACGCTGACGGCGGACATCACGGTGCCCGAAGGCGGGGCCGAGGGCATGATCGCGACCTCCGGCGGCCGGTTTGCCGGCTGGGGCTTCTACCTGCTCAAGGGCAAGCCGGTGTTCAACTGGAACCTGCTCAATCTGGAGTGGGTGAAGTGGCAGGGCCAGGAAGCGCTCGCGCCCGGGCGGCACACCATCGAGTTTGACTTCAAGTATGAAGGCCTCGGTGTCGGCACCATGGCGTTCAACAACTTCAGCGGCATCGGCCGCCCGGGCACGGGCACGCTGAAGGTGGACGGCAAGGTGGTCGAGACCAAGCGCATGGAGAAGACGCTGCCCATCATCCTGCAGTGGGACGAGAGCTTCGACATCGGCTCCGACACGATCACCGGGGTGAACGACGCGGACTACCAGCCGCCCTTCCCGCTGACCGCCGAGCTCGACAAGCTGACGATCAGGATCGATCGCCCGCAGTTGTCGCCCGCGGACATCAAGAAGTTCGAGGAAGCGATGAAGAAGGTCGACGCCGCCAGGGAGTGAGCGATGAGCGGGGCCGGCGGCCATGGGTCGCCGGCTCCGTCGCGGGCGAGCAACGAGCAACCCGATGAGGGAGGACGGCCTGGTGATCTCGACATCCCTGCCCAGATGCCTCGCGCTGGTCCTGGCGGTTCAGTTGCTCACGATGGCCGCAGCGCGGGCGGAGGAGCCGGCAGCGCCGCCGGCGGCACCGCCCCGCACGCTCGATCTCGCCAAGAAGGCCCAGAACCCGGTGGCCGACCTGATCAGCGTGCCGCTGCAGAGCAACTTCAATTTCGGCTATGGCGCGAAGGACGCGCCCGAGTCGAGCAGCACCCAGTATCTGCTCAACATCCAGCCGGTGATCCCGATCGAGGTGAACAAGGACTGGAACGTCATCACCCGCACCATCCTGCCGCTCATCTGGCAGCCCGAGTTCGCACCCGGCCAGGGCAGCACCTTCGGCCTCGGTGATATCCAGCTCTCGGCCTTCCTGTCGCCCTCGAGCCCGGGTGCGGGCGGGCTGATCTGGGGCGTGGGCGCGATCGTGCAGATGCCGACCAATACCGACGACGTGCTCGGCAACAAGAACTGGGGCATGGGGCCGACCGCGGTGATCCTCAAGCTCGAAAAGGGCAGCCCCTGGGTCTACGGCGCGCTCTTCAACAACGTCTGGTCGCTCACGGGCAACAAGCAGGGCGGCAGCTACAACAACTTCCTGCTGCAGCCGTTCCTGAACTACAACTTCCCCGAGGGGCTGTACCTGACGAGCTCGCCCGTCATCACCGCCAACTGGAACGCCGAAAGCAGCGAGCGCTGGACGGTGCCGCTGGGCGGCGGCATCGGCAAGATCTTTCACCTCGGCAAGCTGCCGGTGAATACCCAGATCGGCGGCTACTACAACGTCGTCCACCCGGACGACGGCGCCGACTGGCAGCTGCGCGTGCAGGTGCAGTTCATGTTTCCGAAGTAGGGGCGGCGGCGGGCCGCTATCCGGCCGCGCCGGACCAGGGATCGACCCGCGTCACACCCGAATCCTGAAAGTGCCTGAGGTTGCGCGTCGCGAGCGTGGCGCGCCGGGCGAGGGCGATGCCGGCGATCTGCGTGTCGCGCATATCGACTGACCGTCCGGCGCGCTGACGCGTGGCGGCCAGCGCCGCCGCCTCGGTCGCGGCAGCGCCGTCGAAATCCAGCACGCGGTTCTCCAGGTCTTCCCGCAGCAATTGCTCGAACGCCGCCTCGAGCGCCCGGCGGCGCCGGCCGCGCGGCAGCAGCGCGAGCCCGAACCGGGTCTCGAACAGCGTGATGCTGGTAATCCAGATCGACTCGACGGGCTGGCGATCGAGCCACGAGACGACCGCAGGCTCGGACGCGGCGCGCATCAGCGCGGACAGCACGTTGGTGTCGAGAATGATCACTTGCCGATTTCCGCCGGCCGCGCAACTTGCCCGCGCA
>JAMLIM010000097.1 GCA_023954175.1 Rhizobacter sp. | reverse complement strand
GGACGCCAGGCAGGGCCGGCCCAACAGGCGCAATTGCCACGCGTGTTCCAGCCGCGCAAGGCCCGACCCGGCCGGGTCGGGCGATGCGCTCGGGCTGGGAGATGCGTCGGGACGAGACATGCGGCGAGTTTCATGCCAGCTTGCAGCGCAGGCAACCACCGCCGTACCTGCGAGCGGCGAACCCGGTGCGCGGCCGGGCGCGTGCCGGGCCGCGCCGCGATCGCCCTCAGTCCAAGCGGCGACGGGCGACGAATCCGAGCACGCCGAGGCCGGCAAGCATCAGCAACACGGTCTGTGGCTCGGGCACGGCCGCCACCGCACTCACCGTCAGCGTCACGTCGTGCAGGTGGTAGGTCGCGGTGAATTCGGTGCCCGGCGCGAAGCCGTAGACGCCGATCGAATCGAACGGATTCGCATCGGCCTGCGCGGCGAAGGTCATGACGACGAAGCTGTCGCCGAGCACCGGCGTGTAGCCGAAGTTCCAGACACCGATCTCGCCGCCGAGGCTCACATCGTCGCTGACGGCGAGCGTGTCGAAGCTCGCCAGGCTCGCGAGTTCGAAGTTCAGCTTGCCCGTCGCGCTGTTGACGAGCGCGCCGGTGATGCTCAGGTGGCCGATGCCGTTGATGCCGGGATCGATCGCGCCGCCCTGGTTGACGATGTCGCCATTCGCGTGCGTCGCAATCGTGCCGTCGCCGGCCAGGATGCCGGCGTTCACGAAGGTCGCGTTGCTGCCGAGGAAAGTCGCTCCGGCGGCGGTCTGAACGAGGCCGTGGTTGGTGAACGCCGAAATCACCGTCAGCGTGCCGGCCTCGACGTTGGTGGCGCCGGTGTTGTTGTAGACCACGCCCATCGTCGTCGTGGTGTTGCCTTGCTTGTTGTAGGTGCCCGTGTTGTTGAACGCGTTCGTGCCCGAGTAGTCGTAGGTGTAGGCATCGAAGTTGTTGCTGTCGTTCCACGTGCCGCTGTTGTTGATCGTTGCGCCGGTGAAGCGGATGCGGTTGTTGTTTGTGGCGGTGTTGCCGCTCCAGGCGGTCGTGCCTTCGGTGTTGAGCACCCGACCGCCGCTCAGATTCTTGTCGTTCGCGCCGCTGATCGTCATATCGCCGGCGACCGTGGTGCTCGCCGCGCCCTGGATGACGCTGCCGGTCCACGTCACCGGGCCGAGCAGGGTGTGGTCGGCGCCCTGCAGGTTGCCGCCGCTCAGCAGCATCGCGGTGTTGACCGTGCCGCCGTTGAGGTTGACGAAGCTGTAGCCGCTCGAGCCGCTGATCTCGGTCGTGCCCGCACCGGTGATGCTCGCCGCGTTCAGGTTGTACGTGCCGTAGTTGAAGTCGAGCACCGCACCGCTGGCGACGTTGAACGCGCTTGCGCTCGTGCCGCCGCCGGTGAAGCGCATGCGCCCGGCGTTGACGTTGGTCGTGCCGACGTTGTTGTAGGCCACGTTCATCGTGGTCAGGGTATTGCCCTGCTTGTCGTACGTGCCGTTGTTGTTGAACGCGTTCGTGCCCGAGTAGTCGTAGACATAGGCGTCGAACGCATTGCTGTCGGTCCACGTGCCGCTGCTGTTGATCGTCGCGCCGGTAAAGCGGATGCGGTTGTTGTTCGTTGCGGTGTTGCCGCTCCAGGTCGTGTCGCCGACGTTGAGGACGCGGCCGCCGCCCAGGTTCTTGTCGTTCGCGCCGCTGATGGCCAGGCTGCCGTCGAACTGGCTGGTGCCGACACCGTTGTGCGCGCCGCCGGTCCACTGTGATGCGCCGCTCACCGTGAGCTTGCCGCTGCCCGACAACTGGCCGCCGCCCATGTCGAGCCCCGCGATGGCGGTATCGGCGCCCAACTGTGCATTGCCGGCGTTGATGATCGCCGTATCGTCAGCGCCCGGCGGCCCGCCTGCCGGCGACCAGTTCGCGCCAACGCTCCAGTCTCCGGTGCCGCCGAACCAGGTGAGCATCATCGCGTCGGCCGACGGGACTGGTTTCGCGTCGTATCCCCAAGCTGACGCGCGCAGCCGTTGGGCGCCAACGCGTCCGACGGACGGGTTCAATGCTGCGATCGCTGCGGCGAACGACAGTTGCGCATTGCGCGCGTCGATGAATGCGCGATCGGCGGCGCGCCACTGCGCGCCTGGCGCGTGCCAGTTCATGGCAATGTCCCAGTCGCTCGGTGCGTCGAACCGGGCCAGTTCCAGCGCCTGCGCCGGTGTTTGCGTCCCCGCGCAAAGGAGTGCCACGACGGCGGGTACGGACTTCAGCGCGAAGTGCGCGTGGCGGGGATTGCGACGACCGGCTCTGGCCATTTCAGTGCTCCTTGTGTGAGGCACGGCCAAGAAGTCGCCGCGCTGAAGGGGCACTCTAAAAGTGATGTTGTTACTGCGTTGTTACTGGAGGAGGCGCCCGCCGATCGGTTCTAGGGTTGAACGCTGCGGCGCAAATCGCGCAGACGTATGGCGCAGCGGCGGGCGCGGTGGCGCCGATTCCGCACATGCTTGAAGTCTGCATGACGAGCGACACGGGATCGAGGAAGCGCAGCGACGGCAAGGCCGCCACTCCGAATCCGGGTTGACGATGTACGTTCCCGGGGTCCGCCACACGCTCGAACGCGCAGACCAAACCTGCGCGCGTTTCGTTCTGGATGGGCTTTGAGATGGGGCGGCTACGCAGCCTGTCGATCGAATGGGAACATGCCCCCAACCTATTCCTTGAGGCTTTCGGCAAGTTCCGAAGGACTCATGCGCACGCTCGGGCTGGCCTTCATCAGCGCAATCGACCAGTCCACGAAACAGCGCACCCGCGCTGAAAGGTGCTTGTTGCCCGGATAGACGATGTGGATCGGGCGGACCTGGAAACTCCAGTACGGCAGCACCGGCACGAGTGCCCCGGCGCGCACCCAGGCCTCCACCGCGAAAGGCGCCCCTGGGCAGATGCCGCTGCCGGCCATGCACGAGGCGATCGCCACATCGGGGTCGTCGAACTGCAAGCCGTCGCCTGCCGGCAACTCGAAGGCGTCGGTCGCCGCTTCCAGCCGCCAGGCAAAGGGATGTCGTTGACCGACGAACCACGACAGTCGGCGATGGTCGGTCAGCTCCCGCGGGTGCTGCACAGCTCCCGCGGCTTCCAGGTACGACGGCGCCGCATACAGTCCCAAGCGCACGTCGCATGCGTGGCGCGCAATCTGGCTGGAATCCTCCAGCGCCCCGCCTCGGATGGCGCAATCGATGCCGTCTTCCAGCAAATGGCGGATGCGGTCGCTGCTGCCCAAGTGCACCGAGATGTGTGGGTAGCGGGCCTGGAACTCTTGCAAGCGCGGAGCAATCACCCAGCGGGCCACCGACACCAGGGCCTCGACCCGCAGCCGTCCCCGGGGCTCCACCGTGCCGCCCCGGAGCGCCTCCTCCAACTCCTCGATTTCCTGGAGGATGACCTGGCACTTCGCGAAATAGGCCCGCCCATCCTCGGTCAACTTCAAAGCCCGGGTCGTGCGGTTGAGCAGCCGCACGCCCAAATGGCGCTCAAGGTCGGAGACGCGCTGGGACACCCTCGCCTTGGGCAGCGCCAGCACGTCCGCCGCCCGGGTGAAGCTGCCGGCCTCCACCACCCTTGCGAAGGTGACCATTGCAGAAAGCTTGTCCATCCGTTTATTCAACAAACTTGAATACTGATTCGCATTTTGATGTATTTTTTCAACTTCTGGCGCCAATTAGGATGTAGCTCGCCTTACTCCAACCGACCCTTTCAACCCGAAGGAATCCCCGACCATGATGAAGTGCGATCCCGTCACAGGCGCCTGCCTGCTGCCCGACCTGGACAAGCCCGCCGATGCCGCCGCGCCGGCGACGCGCCACGGTTTGGCGGTCCGCTACATCGGCGATCCGATGTGCTCCTGGTGCTGGGGCATCTCGCCCACCGTCGGCGCGGTAGAGGCTTTCTGCGAAGCGCAAGGCATCGAATTCTCGATCACCATGGGCGGCCTGCGAGCGGGCGGCGGCGACCCCTGGAACGCGGCGTTCAAGGACTTTCTGCGCAACGAATGGCGCCACATCGCCCAGGCCACCGGGCAACCCTTCGGCTTCACGCTGCTGGAAGCACCGCAATTCGACTACGACACCGAGCCCGCCTGCCGCGCCGTGGCGACCGTCAAGTTGCTCCAGGCCCGAAACCACCTTCCGAACTCGACCTCATTGAAGTTTTTCTCCGCGGTCCAGCGCAAGTTCTACGTCGAGGGACAAGACCCCAAAGTGGCGGATTTCTATGCCAGCATCTGCGCCGGCCTGGCACTGGATTTCGATGAATTCCGCGCCGTGTTCGATTCGCTGGAAGCCCTGCAGGCGGTTCAGCAGGAATTCGTTCGCTGTCGGCAGTGGGGCGTGCGCTCCTTTCCGACGCTGCTGCTGGAGCGCAATGGCGAGACAGAGCCGCTGGCCGTGGGATTTACCACGGCGGAGCAAGTGCTTTCTCGACTGCGGCAAGAGATCGCCGCTTGAGTCGAATCCCTCCACGCACGAATGCCGCAAAGGCGTGATCGCTGCCACTTGGGCGCCATTCTGAATCGAGAAAGAACTGCCTGATGGGCGACATGCTTCGGGTTGATCTACCCGATGCAGGCCCTTGCGGCGCCGGCTTCGTGCGCAACTCGGCATGGGGTGCCTTCGGGTGACTACCCCATGGTCACCCGGCTACCGCCGCGCCAGCACCGGCGCCAGCGCGACGCCGGTGTGGCTGCCACTGGCGACAACCTGCTCCGGCGTCCCCTCGGCGACGATGCGCCCGCCGAGCGCGCCGCCTTCGGGGCCGAGGTCGATCACCCAGTCGGCTTCGGCGATGACGTCCAGGTCGTGCTCGATGACGAGCACGCTGTGGCCGCCGTCGACGAGGCGGTGCAGCACGCGGGTCAGCTTTTCGACGTCGGCCATGTGCAGGCCGACGGTCGGCTCGTCGAGCACGTAGAGCGTGTGCGGCGCCTTCTGGCCGCGGCGCGTCAGATCGTCCCTGACCTTGACGAGTTCGCTGACGAGCTTGATGCGCTGCGCCTCGCCGCCCGACAGCGTCGGTGACGGCTGGCCGAGCGTCAGGTAGCCGAGGCCGACGTCCTTCAGCAGTTGCAGCGGGTGCGCGATGTTCGGCAGCGCGGCGAAGAACTCGACCGCTTCGTCGACTTCCATCTTCAGCACGTCGCCGATGCTCTTGCCGCGCCAGCTCACGGCCAGCGTTTCGGCGTTGAAGCGTTCGCCGCGGCAGGTGTCGCAGAGCACTTTCACATCGGGCAGGAAGCTCATCGCGATCGTGCGCAGGCCCTGGCCTTCGCAATCGGGGCAGCGGCCGTCTCCGGTGTTGAAGGAAAAGCGTGCCGGCGCGTAGCCGCGCGCGCGCGCCTCGAGCGTTTCGGCGAACAGTTTTCGGATCGTGTCCCAGAAGCCGATGTAGGTGGCGGGACACGAGCGCGGCGTCTTGCCGATCGGCGTCTGATCGACTTCGAGCACGCGTTCGATGACTTCGAAGCCCGTAAGGCCCGTACAGCCGACCCACGCCGGATGCTCGCCCGCGGCGAGTCGATCGCGCCCGGCTTTCGTCGCGCGCAGCGCCACCGCCGCGTGCACGTTGGTGAGCAGCACGTCGCGCGCGAGCGTGCTCTTGCCGGAGCCGCTGACGCCGGTGACGGCAACCATGCGCCCGATCGGCACCGACACATCGAGCTGCTGCAGGTTGTGCAGCGACGCGCCGCTGAGGCGCAGCATCGGCATGTCCACATCCAGCGGTCGCCGCGCCTGCAGCGGGTGGCGCGGCGGGTGCGCGAGCAGGCGGCCGGTGACGGATTCCGCGCTCGCGGCCAGATCGGCCGCGCTGCCTTCGGCCACCAGGCGGCCGCCGCGCTTGCCGGCGCCCGGGCCGATGTCGATCAGGTGGTCGGCGCGGCGCATCGTGTCCTCGTCGTGCTCGACGACGACGAGCGTGTTGCCCTTGTCGCTGAGCGTCTTCAGCGCGTTCAGCAGCACCTGGTTGTCGCGCGGATGCAGGCCGATCGTCGGCTCGTCGAGCACGTAGCACACGCCCTGCAGGTTGCTGCCGAGCTGTGCCGCGAGGCGGATGCGCTGCGCCTCGCCGCCGGAAAGCGTCGGTGCCGCGCGGTCGAGCGTCAGGTAGCCGAGGCCGACCTCCTGCAGAAAGTCGAGCCGGCTGCGGATCTCGCTGATCACGTCGCGTGCGATGCCGCGCTCGCGCACGCTGAACGCGCCGTCGCGATCGAGCGTCGCGATCCAGCGCGCCGCGTCGTCGATCGCGTCGGCGGCAACGGCGCTGATCGCGCGCGAATCGAAGGTCACCGCGCGCGCGGCGGCGTTGAGCCGCGTGCCGTGGCAGTCGGGGCACGCCGTGTCGCCGACGCCCTCGACCTCCATCTCTTCGGACGGGAAGCTCTGCTCCCGGCCGTGGCCGTCATCCTCGCGGATCGAGTCGTCGTAGGCCTTGCGCTGCTCGCGCGTCAGCGCAAGGCCGGTGCCGACGCAGCTCGTGCACCAGCCGTGCTTGCTGTTGTAGCTGAACATGCGCGGGTCGAGTTCGGCGTAGCTCGTGCCGCAGGTCGGGCAGGCGCGCTTGGTCGAGAACACCTTGACACTGCCGATGCCCGCGCCGGTGCCGCCGTCGTCCATCGCCGCGGTCAGGCCATCGAGCGGCGCGAGCAGGTGCATCACGCCCTTGCCGAGTTCGAGCGCGCGCGCCAGCATCTCGCGCAGCGACGCCTCGTCGTCGACGCCGACGACGATGTCGCCCACCGGCAGCTCGAGCGTGTGCTCCTTGAAGCGGTCCAGCCGCGGCCACGGATCGACCGGAAGGAACGCGCCGTCGACGCGCAGGTGCGTGTGGCCACGCGCCTTCGCCCACTTCGCCAGATCGGTGTAGACACCCTTGCGGTTGACGACGAGCGGCGCGAGCAGGCCGACGTGCTGACCGCGGTGCCCGCCCTGCTCCGGCGCGCGCAACAACTGCGCGGCGATGCTCTCGGCGCTCTGCGGCCGCACCGGCGTGCCGTCCTTCGTGCAGTGCTGCAGGCCGAGCTTCACGTAGAGCAGGCGCAGGAAGTGCCAGACCTCGGTCGTCGTCGCCACCGTGCTCTTGCGCCCACCGCGCGAGAGCCGCTGCTCGATCGCGACCGTCGGCGGGATGCCGTAGACCGCGTCGACCTCCGGCCGGCCGGCCGGCTGCACGATGCTGCGCGCGTAGGCGTTGAGCGATTCGAGATAGCGCCGCTGCCCTTCGTTGAACAGGATGTCGAAGGCGAGCGTGCTCTTGCCGGACCCCGACACGCCGGTGATGACGCTGAACTTGCCGCGCGGAATCGACACGTCCATGGATTTCAGGTTGTGCTCGCGCGCGTTGACGATGCGGATCGACTCGTCGGCCTCGCGCCGGCGCTTCAGAACGCTTTGCAACGGCAGCCCTTCCTCGACGCGATGGCCGTGCAGCGCGTGTTCATAGTCGCGCAGCGCCTTGCCGGTGTGAGAGGTCAGGTGCGCGGCGACGTCGTCCGGTGTGCCGAAGCAGACCAGTTCACCGCCGCCTTCCCCACCCTCGGGGCCGAGATCGACGATCCAGTCGGCGGCGCGGATCACATCCAGGTTGTGCTCGATGACGATCAGCGAATGGCCAGCGCCAAGCAGCTTGCGCAGCGCGCGCATCAGCTTGGCGATGTCGTCGAAGTGCAGCCCGGTCGTCGGCTCGTCGAACAGGAACAACCGCCCCTTGCGCGCCACGCTCTGCCGTGAAGCCGAGGCCTCCTGCGCCGTCTCGGCGAGGAAGCCGGCAAGCTTCAGGCGCTGCGCTTCGCCGCCCGAGAGTGTCGGCACCGGCTGGCCGAGCTTGACGTATTCGAGGCCGACGTCGACGATCGGCTGCAGCACGCGCAGCACCTCGCGGTCGTCGCGAAACAGTTGCACCGCTTCGCTGATGGTCAACTCCAGTACATCGGCAACGCTGAGGTCGCGCAGCGCCGGCCGCCGGGCCGCCCCAAGGCCGGCGGCGCCCCCTTGGGGGGCTGTGAGCGAAGCGAGCGGGGGGGCATCATTCCCGCCGGGCATCCGCCGGTCGATCTTCACGTCGAGGATCTCGGCGCGATAGCGCCGGCCGTCGCAGTCCGGGCAGCGCAGGTAGACGTCGGAGAGGAACTGCATCTCGACGTGCTCGAAGCCCGAGCCGCCGCAGGTCGGGCAACGCCCGTCGCCGGCGTTGAAGCTGAACATGCCGGCGCCATAGCCGCGCTGCAGCGCGAGCGGCGCCTGCGCGAAGAGCTTGCGGATCTCGTCGAACGCGCCGACGTAGCTCGCCGGGTTGGAGCGCGCCGTCTTGCCGATCGGCGACTGGTCGACGAACACCGCGTCGGTCAGCCAGTCGGCGCCGAGCAGCGCGTCGTGCGCGCCCGGCGTCTCGGTCGGCTTGCCGAAGTGGCGCGCCAGCGCGGGATACAGCAGGTCCTGCATCAGCGTCGACTTCCCGGAGCCCGAGACGCCGGTGACGCAGACGAGCCGCTGCAGCGGGAATTCGACCGTGATGTTCTTCAGATTGTGTTGGCGCGCTCCCTGCACGATGAGGCGCGGCGTGCCGGCATCGACCGCGCGGCGCAGGCCGATGTCGACCTGCTTCCTGGCGCCGAGGTAGTCGCCGGTTAGGGTCGGTGCGTTGCGCGCGGCGTGCGGCGTGCCGTCGAAGACGATCCGGCCGCCGCGCTCGCCGGGGCCGGGGCCCATGTCGATCAGCCGATCGGCGGCGAGCATCACGGCCGGGTCGTGCTCGACGACGACGAGCGTGTTGCCGGCGTCGCGCAGGCGGTGTATCGCTTCGACGATGCGACCCATGTCGCGCGGGTGCAGGCCGATCGATGGCTCGTCGAGGACGAACATCGTGTTCACGAGCGAGGTGCCGAGCGCCGTCGTCAGGTTGATGCGCTGCACCTCGCCGCCGGAGAGCGTGCGGCTCTGGCGATCGAGCGTCAGGTAGCCGATGCCGACGTCGCACAGGTACCTGAGTCGCGTGCGGATTTCATCGAGGAGCAGCTTCAGCGCTTCGTCGAGCAGCGTGCTCGGCAGGCACATGCCGTCGAAGAAGCGGCGCAGGCGGTCGATCGGCAACTGCATCAGGTCGTGCAGCGACAGCCCCGGCAGCGCCTCGAGTTGCTCGCGCGTCCACGGCACGCCGACCGGCATCTGCCGCGCTGCGGGCGCCATCGCGGCGTCGGCGTCCGCCTTCGAGCCGAGCCGCCACAGCAGCGCCTCGAGCTTCAGCCGCGCGCCGCCGCAGGCCGGGCACGGCGTGTAGCTGCGGTACTTCGACAGCAGCACCCGGATGTGCATCTTGTAGGCCTTGCTCTCCAGGTAGCCGAAGAAGCGGCGGATGCCGTACCACTGCTTGTTCCAGTTGCCCTTCCAGTTCGGCGAGCCCTCGATCACCCAGTCGCGCTGCGCCGCGGTGAGTTGCGCCCACGGCGTGTCACGCGGGATGCCAGCCTCGCCACCGTACTGCAGCAGGTCGGCCTGGATCTCCTTCCAGGCCGGCGTCTGGATCGTCTTGATGACGCCGTTGCGCAGCGTCTTGCGCTCATCCGGAATCACGAGGCCCCAGTCGATACCGATCACGCGGCCGAAGCCGCGGCAGGTCTCGCAGGCGCCCACCGCCGAGTTGAACGAGAACAGCGCTGGCTGAGGGTCGGCGTAGCGCAGGTCGCTCTCGGGGCAGTGCAGGCCGGTCGAGAAGCGCCACAGCGTTGGGCCGCCCCCCGCGCCTTCGGCGGCGAGCACATAGACGTTCAGGCGTCCGCTGCCGCGCTTGAGCGCGGTCTCGATCGCCTCGATCGCGCGCGCCTTTTCGATGCCCTGGATGCGAAAGCGATCCGCCACCACGTCGAGCAGCTTTCTCGGGCCCGTCGGCGACGCGACCTCGCGCTCCGCCTGCACGCGCGTGAAGCCGCTCGCGCTCAGCCACTGCGTGACCTCGTCGGCCGTCGCACTCGCGGGCAGCTCGACCGGGAAGGTCACGACCAGCCGTGAATCGTCCCCGGCCGTGCGCGACACCAGTTCCGCGTAGATCGTCTCCGGCGAGTCGTGGCGCACCGGCTGCGCCGTCTCGCGATCGAACAGCTGCGCCGCGCGCGCATAGAGCAGCTTCAGATGGTCGTTCAGCTCGGTCATCGTGCCGACCGTCGAGCGCGAGCTGCGCACCGGATTGGTCTGGTCGATCGCGATCGCCGGCGGCACGCCGTCGACCCGATCGACCGCCGGCCGGTCCATGCGGTCGAGGAACTGGCGCGCGTAGGCGCTGAAGGTCTCGACGTAGCGCCGCTGCCCTTCGGCGTACAGCGTGTCGAACACGAGGCTCGACTTGCCCGACCCGCTCGGCCCGGTGACGACCGTCATCTCGCCGGTGCGGATGTCGACGTCGAGGTTCTTCAGGTTGTGCTGGCGCGCACCGCGGATGCGGATGACTCCCGACATGGAGGAGAGGCTTTCTGGAGGCGAAGCGGAAGATTCTAGAGAGCGCAAAGCGCCGTCACCCGACAGGGCCATTCACACCGCGCGCCTCGCGACGGCAGTCTTCAGGCTAACGCCGGCGCCGCCCGCCTCAAGCCTGTGCGACGAGGAAGCGCTCCACCAGCGCCAGTTGCTCCGGCACGTTCAACGCCGGCGCGTGGCCGCAGCCGGGGATCGTGACGACGACGGCGCGCGGGCCGCGCTGGCGCATCGCGTCTGCCGTCTCGGCCAGCAGCAGATCCGAGCTTTCGCCGCGCAGGCAGAGCACCGGAATGTCGAGGCTGTCCCATTCGGCCCAGCGTTCGTAGTCGTTCGGGCGCGTGACGAACTGCTGCACCATCGCCGGGTCGTAGTGCGGCGTCACGCGGCCGTCGGGCAGGCGGCGTGTCGAGGTTTCCGTCAGGCGCCGCCATTGGGCATCGGTCAGGAAGCCATAGGGCTTGTAGACGGTGCGGAAGTAGGCCTCCAGCTCGCTCACCGTCGCGAACGCAGGCGGATTGCCGGCATAGGTGCGGATGCGTTCGATCGCGGCGGCCGCAAGCTGCGGCCCGTTGTCGTTCAGGATCAGCCGCGTGATGCGCCCGCGCAGCGAGGTCGCCGCGGCGACGAGGCCGATCGAGCCGCCCATCGACGTGCCGAGCCACTGCACGCGGTCGAGGCCGAGCTGGTTCAGCAGCGACTGCGCGAGCCGCACGTAGAAGTCGAGGCCATATTCGGCGGCCGGGTCCGGGCTCCATTCGCTCAGGCCGCGGCCGATCGTGTCGGGGCAGATGACGCGAAAGCGCGTCGAGAGATGCTCGGCCACTTCATCCATGTCGCGCCCGGTGCGGGCCAGGCCATGCCAGGCGATCACGGTCTGCGGGTGCTCAGCGCCCCACTCGGTGTAGTGGATCTCGCGCCCTTCGCAGCGCAGGTAGTGCGAGGTGAAGCTCATGGCGCGGCCTGCTTCGCCAGGCTGCGCGCGCGCAAGCGGCCGACGACGCCGGTCGGGAAGTGATAGACCGACAGCACGAACAGGATGCCCAGCCACAGCAGCCAGCGGTCGGGTGAGAACAGCGCGCCGAGCAGCGGCACGCCGTCGAACACGCCACCGTTCGTCGACACGAGCTTCATCACATCCTGCAGATAGCTCTGCGCGAACATGAAGAGCACGCTGCCGACGATGGCACCGTAGATCGTGCCCATGCCGCCGATGACGACGATCAGCAGCACGTCGAGCATGACCTCGAACGAGAGCGTGATGTCGGGCCCGACGTAGCGCACCCAGAGCGCGAGCAGCACGCCGGCAACCGTCGCGAACAGTGCCGACAACACGTTGCTGAGCGTGCGATAGACCACGGTGCGGTAGCCGATCGCCTCGGCGCGGAAGTCGTTCTCGCGGATCGCCTGCAGCACCCGGCCGAAGGGCGAGTTGACGATCCGCAGCAGCAGCAGCACGAGCGCGAGGACGACGGCGAACAGCAGCCAGTAGGTGATCGTCTTGCCGTCGATCAGCAGGCCGAAGACTTCGGTCTCGAAGGGCTCGAACGACGGGCTCAGCCACTCGGGCGTGCGAAAGCTCAGCCCGTCCTCACCGCCGGTCAGCACCGACAGCTGCGACGCGAGGGTCTGAAACGCCGAGGCGACCGCGAGCGTGATCATCGCGAAAAAAATCGCCTTCACGCGCAGGCTGAAGAGGCCGATGACGAGCGAGAGGACGACCGAGATCGCGAGCGCGGCAGCGACACCTGCGCCGAGCGCCAACCAGCCGTCGCCGAGGCGCGTGCTCGCGATCGCGACGCCGTAGGCACCGATGCCGAAGAACATCGTGTGCGCGAAGCTGACGATGCCGGTGTAGCCGAGCAGCAGGTCGTAGCTCGCGACGAGCAGGATGAAGACGAGCATCTTCGCCGCGACCGACATCGCCTTCGCACCCGGGAACAGGAACGGCGCGAACGCGAGCCCGAGGAGCACGATGACGAGCAACAGCGCGAGCCAGATGCTGCGCGGGCGGTCGTGGGAGAGGATGCGGTCGAGCATCACTTGCTCCGCTGCGCAGGGGGCGATCCGTGGCGCATGAAATCCCGTTCGCCAGGAGCCAGCTCGTCGAATTCACTTGCCGGTCGCGTGATGCTGCAGTTTCGAGGCGCTGCCGCGTCGCACCAGGCGGTGCCCGCCAGGGGCTCATGGTTGCGCGGTCGGCGCACA
>JAMLIM010000096.1 GCA_023954175.1 Rhizobacter sp. | reverse complement strand
TCACTGTTCGATCTCCAACCCAACGGCTTCCGTCCAAAGCTTCGCCACCTCTTCGGGGGGCAAGATGCAGCGGGACGCCTGGGTACCGGCTACCGCTCGCAAGGCGATCTCGGCGCTGCGGCAGGCCTCTCGCACGGCCGGGCAGCGACCGGCAAAACCGCAGCCTTTGATCCCACCCACAAGGTTCGGCACGATGCCGGGGATGGAGCCCAGCCGCGCCCCCGGTTGCGCCCGCACCCCCGAGGGCAGGCATTGCATCAGCCCTTTGGTATATGGGTGCGACGGGCGGTCGAAGATCTCGGCAACGCTGCCGGATTCGACGATCTGCCCCGCATACATCACCAGCACCCTGTCCGCGATGCGCGAGACCAGTCCTAGGTCATGTGTGATGAACAGCATCCCCATGCCGAATTCGCGCTGCAGATCCTTCATCAGATGCAGAATCTGTGCCTGAATGGTCACATCGAGCGCGGTCGTCGGCTCATCCGCTATCACCAGTTTCGGCTCGCAGATCAGCGCCATGGCGATGACGATCCGCTGCCTTAACCCGCCCGACAGCTGATGCGGGAACTGCTGCATCCGACGCGCAGCCCCACTGATACCCACCTTCTCAAGGATCCTCTCGGCCAAGGAATAGGCCTCACGCTTGCTGATCCTGCGGTGGCGCAGCAAGGGCTCAGTCAGTTGGTCGCCGATCGTATAGACCGGGTTCAGCGCCGTCATTGGCTCCTGAAAAATCATCGCCAACTTGTCGCCCCGCAGATTGGACAACTGTCGCTCGTTGAGTTTCAGGAGATCCTGACTGTCAAAGCGCAAGGCTTCCGCTTGCACCTCGGCCTTCTTCGGCAGGAGCCCCATTACCGAGAGCGCGGTGATCGACTTGCCGCAGCCCGATTCGCCGATCAACCCGAGCGTGTCGCCGCGATCGAGCGTGAAGCCCGCGCCGCGCACCGCGTCGGCCGGGCCGCGTTGCGTGGCGAGGCGAACGCGCAGGTCGGTGACTTCCAGCAAGGGCATGCGCAAGTGTCGCCCAAAGCGCAGGCGCGATGCCCGCCCCCGACGAGCTCGGGCCGCCATGCGCGCCGCTGCGGCAGGGGGCTCCAGCCGCGCGCCGCCGGGGCGGCTACAGCAGGTCTTCGCTCGCCAGCCGGTGGTAGCGCACCGCGCACAGCGCGTCGAGGCGCCTCGCGACCTCGACGATGCGCTGCGTGGCGTCGTTCTCGGGCGCATGGACGATGAGCCAGCCGGCGCCCTCCTCGGCGAAGGCGAGGTAGCGGCGCATCAGCGTGATCTCGTAGCCGAAGCCGGCCACCTCGCTCGCAGTGCGCACCCGTTCGCGCAGCCGCGGCGTCGCCTCGCTGGCGAGATAGGCGAGGATGTCGTCGGCGCCGAAGCCGGCGCCTTGCAGGGCCTCGACCGCCTGCGCGGTCACCGCATCGTCCTTGAACGCGAGCACCACGTGGCCGACCGGATTGAGGATGCCGGTGGTCTTGCGAATGTCTTCCTTTGTCAGGCGTTTCATATCGCATCTCCCGGGGCCGCCCCCGCGAGCGGCTCGCGCCCCAGTCTAGGCACGCGCGCGGCGGCTTGGCAAGACCTCGTTCGACAGGGGGCGCCGCGAGGCGTCGATCAGCGCAGCAGGCCGAGCAGTGCGCGCGTGAACTCGGCCGGCATCGAGACCATCGGGCAGTGCCCGGTGGGCAACTCGACGATCGTCCAGTCGCCCTGTTCGCGCACCCGTCGGCGCGAGCCGTCGATGGTCGGATAGGCGGGGCGGTTGCAGTCGATGAAGGCGCGCGGCAGCGCGCGCCAGCGGTCGGCGTCGAACGGCAGCGGCTCGCGGTACGGGCCGAACGGGTGCGGCACCTGCCGGCGCAGCAGCCAGTCGCGCTTTGGCCCTGACAGGCCGAAGTCGGCCGGGTCGGGTGGCGGCAGCGCGTTGTCGTGGGCCGCGGCGGCGGCCTTTCGCGCGGCGACGACTTCGGGCGGGTGAGCGCCGCCCCAGCCTTCGCCGGGCAAGGGCACCATCGCGTCGACATAGACGAGTTGCCGGATGCGCCCGGCGAGCGCGTCCGCCGCGCCGGTGATCACCTGGCCGCCGTAGCTGTGGCCGACGAGCGCGACGTCGCTCAGCTCCTCGGCCTCGACCAGCCCGACGACGTCGGCGATGTGCGTGCGCAGCGTGATGCCGGCATGCCGCAGGTGCGCGCGCTCGCCGTCGCCGGTGAGCGTGACCGCATGCACCGCATGACCGGCGGCGCGCAGCGCGGGCAGCACGTCGCGCCAGATCCAGGCGCCGCCCCAGGCACCGTGTACCAGGACGATTGGGCTCATTCGCAGTCCTCCGAGTCGCGCACGCCCATAGCGTAGCCGACAGGGCGGGATTGGCTTGCGATCCGGCCGCCGCCGGCGAGAATGGCCCGCAGGAGGCAAGCACCATGTTCGACACCGCGATTGCAGGCAGCCTGCCCAAGCCCGGCTGGCTGTCCGAGACCGAGCGGCTGTGGCCGCAGTGGAAGGTCGAAGGGCCCGAGCTCGCGCAGGCCAAGCTCGACGCGACGCTGGTCTGGATCCGCGCGCAGGTGGCTGCGGGGCTGACCGTGATCGGCGACGGCGAGCAGTCGCGCCAGCATTTCGTGCACGGCTTCCTGGAACAGGTCGAAGGGATCGACTTCGAGCACAAGGTGGAGATGGGCATCCGCAACGATCGCTACATCGCGATGGTGCCGCAGGTCGTCGCGCCGCTGAAGCTCAGGGGCCGGGTGCATGAGGCCGAGGCGCGCTTCCTGCGCGCCAACACCGACCGCCGCACCAAGTTCACGCTGCCGGGGCCGATGACGATCGTCGACACCGTGGCCGACCGCTTCTACGGCGACCGCGTGAAGATGGCCTTCGCGTTCGCCGAACTGCTGAACCAGGAGGCGCTCGCGCTCGAAGCCGACGGCATCGACATCGTCCAATTCGACGAGCCGGCTTTCAACGCCTTCATGGACGACGCCGTGCAATGGGGCGTGAAGGCGCTCGAGCGCGCCGCGCAGGGCCTGCGCTGCACGACGGCGGTCCACATCTGCTACGGCTACGGCATCCAGGCCAACATCGACTGGAAGGCGTCGCTCGGCGACGAATGGCGGCAGTACGAGGAGTTCCTGCCGGCGCTCGCGGCGAGCCGCATCGATCAGGTCAGCCTCGAATGCATCCACTCGCGCGTGCCGCCCGAACTGATGGCGCTGCTCGCCGGCAAGGACGTGATGGTCGGCGTGATCGACGTCGCGAGCGACCGCATCGAGACGCCCGAGGAAGTGGCCGACACGATCGGCAGCGCCTTGCGCTTCGTGTCGGCCCAGCACCTGATCGCCTGCACCAACTGCGGCCTCGCGCCGATGAAGCGCGCGGTGGCCGAGGCCAAGCTGAAGGCGCTCGCCGAAGGCGCGGCGCTTGCGCGCCAACGCTATCCCGGCTGAACGCGCCCGAGCGTGCGGCCGAACAGGCTGAACAGGCGCTCCCAGTGCCGTTCGGCGGCGGCGCGGTCGTAGACGCCGGCGCGCAGCGGGAACACGAAGCCGTGCTCGACACCGGGGTACCACTCGATGCGGTGCGGCGTGCCGGCGGCTTTGAGCGCCGCCTGCAGCGCGAGGATGTCGGCGGGCGGCGCCCACTTGTCGATCTCGGCGCAGGCGAAGTAGCTTTCGCAGCGCACGCGCTCGACCACCCGGTGCGGTGAATCGGGCGCATCGGTCGCCATGTTCGCGCCGTGGATCGATGCGATGCAGGCGAGCCGCTCGGGGAAGGCCGCCGCCGCCCAGACGACGATCGGCCCGCTCATGCAGTAGCCGACCGCGCCGATGCGCGCCGCGTCCGCCGCCGGATGGGCGTCGACGAAGCGCAGCAGCGCGCGCGTGTCGCACTCGGTCGTCGCGCGGCCGAGCGTCGCCATCAGCGTGTACATGTGCGCCATCGCCGCCTCGGTGCGCTCGCGCAGCCAGAAGTCGCGTGTCCTGCGGTAGTAGAGATTGGGCAGCACGACGAAGTAGCCGACCGACGCGAGGCGGCGCGCCATGTCGTGCAGCTCCTCGCGCTTGCCGGGTGCGTCCATGTAGAACAGCACGACCGGGAACGGCCCGCCCTCCTCGGGGTGGACGACGAAGCTGTTCATCGCGCCGTCGGCGGTCGGGATGTCGAGGTGGTGTTCGATCATGGCGTCGCCCTTGTGTCGTTGCGCGTGTCGCTGCTCGTGTTGCTGCCTGTCGCTCCGAGGGTTCACGCCCCGGCCAGGCTCAGCACCGCGCGCCGCGTGCCGCCGTCGCCGACCGGGATGCCCCGTGCGACGAGCGCCGCCTCGACGCCCGCGATCGCACCCAGCATCAGCGCCGGGTTGCTGTCACCCAGATGCCCGATCCGAAACGCGCGGCCGTTGAGCGGCCCGAGGCCGCCGGCGATCGAGACCTGGAAGCGCTCGCGCGCGACGCTGCGCAAGGCGTCGACGTCGATCCCGGCACGCACCGCGATCGTCGTCACCGAGTGCGAGCGGCTCGCCGCCTCCTGCGCGAAGAAGTCGAGCGCGCCGCCTTCGCGCCAACCCTCGACCGCGGCATGTACCGCGCGCGCGTGTTGCGCGTGGCGCAGCCACACCGCCTCCAGCCCTTCGCCGAAGATCAGCGCAAGCGCCGCTTCCATGCCGAGCAGCAGGTTCTGCGGCGGCGTGCCGCAGAACTTGCGGTACGACAGATCGCTGCGGCGGCGCACCCAGTCCCAGTAGAAGCGAGGCGCCGGGTTGTGCTCGGCCAGCGCGAACGCGGCCGCGTTGACGGCGACGATGCCGACGCCGGGCGGGCACATCAGGCCCTTCTGCGACGCGCCGACCGCGACGTCGACGCCGAGCGCGTCCATCTCGAACGGGATCGCGCCGAGCGAAGCGACGACGTCGGCAACGAGCAGCGCCGGGTGGCCTGCGGCGTCGATCGCGCGCCGCAGCGCCGCGATGTCGCTCGTGACGCCGCTCGCGGTGTCGGTGTGGACGGCGAACACGGCGCGGATGGCGTGCGCCTTGTCGTCCCTCAGCGCCTGCCCGACCGCGTCGGCATCGATCGGCAAGCCCTCGCGCCACGGCGTGCGCACGACCTGTCGGCCGAGCGCTTCGGTCTGCAGCGCCCACTGTTCGCTGAAATGGCCGGTGCCTGGCACGAGCACCGTCTCGCCCGGCGCGGCGAGGTTCTCGATCACCGCCTCCCACGCGCCGTGGCCGTTGGCGGCGTAGAGGAACACGTTGGCGTCCTGCGTGTGCAGCAGGCGCCTGAGGCCGTCCTCGCAGGCGGCGATGTTGGCATCGACGCGCGGATCGGCCAGGTCCATCGGTTGCGCGCTCATCGCATGCAGCACGGCGTCGGGCAAGGGCGTCGGGCCGGGCGAATGGAGCAGGCGACGGCCGGGAATGCGGGGTGCGGGGTTGCGCATGAAGGTTTACAGCCGAAGTCGCGGAGGCAGGGATGGTACGGCGGCGCGACACACGGCCGCCATCGGTCGACACTTGCCGACCTGAACTGGTCTGGCACGCCGCGAGAAGTGCTGAAAGCGGGCACGCAGCCCGCGCCGTCGAAGCGGGCGCCGGCAGTGAGCGTCAGTCTTCGATCGGCTCGCCGTAGAACACGTCCAGCGTGGGGAAGCGCGCCTGCGCCTGAACACAATCCCAGAGGTAGATCGCGAAGCCGGGGTCGCCGGTCCACAGCGAATAGCGCATCTGCCCGTACCGCGCGGCGTCGGCCTCGGTCTGTGCGATGCCGTGCATTGCGAAGGCGCGCGCCCGCGCCAGCCAGATCGGGTCGCGGGTGCGCTGGTAGAGCTTGAGGAAGGCGTAGCCGTTGCCGCCGGTGCCGTGGCACAGGTTCGACCCTTTGTTGAGCGGCGCGGCGGCCCAGGTCGCGCGGCCGGCAGCGAGCAGCAGCGCGTCGAGTTCGCCGCCTGGCCAGTCGCCGAGGCAGATCACGAAGCCCGGCGCGCCGTGGCAGAACTGCATCAGCTTCTTGCGCTCGAACGGCGCATCCAGCAGCGGCCGCCAATTGACTCGATCGCCTTCCCAGGTCGCAGTGCGGGTCACGGTCTCGGCGATGCAGGCCTGCCAGGCCTGCCACTCGGCCGGCGCCAGCAGATGGCGGCCGCGGACGAGCGGGACCGCGGTGGCGACGAAGCCGTGCACGGCGTCGAGGTAGGTGCTGCGCTGCCCGTAGAGATCCTGCGTCCAGAAGTGGCAGCCGTGCTCGGGCGACCATTCGAGCTGCGACCAGAGTCTTGCCGCGGTTGCGCGGAACAGCTCGGCGAAGCGCTCACCGCCGCCGCGCTCGTGAAGAAACAGGGCCGCGAGCAGCGTGCCGGGCGCGCCCCACATCAGCTCGCGCGCCGGGTGGTCGATGTTGCCTTCGATCAGCGCTGCCAGCTTTTCCGCCAGCGCAGCCGTGGGCTGTCGGCCGTACTGCATCAGCAGGATCGGCGTGTCTCCCATCAGGTAGGAGGCGAAATCCTTGCTGTCGGCGGCCGCGAGCCACTCGCGGTTGCGCGCCAGCAGGGTGTCGAGATCGCCGAGCGGATCGCGTTGCAGCGCCGCGGCACCGACAGCTTGCAGGTAAGCCAGCGCCCACATCACCCCGGCCGCACCGAAGTAGAGCGGGGTCGCGAGTTGGGCGTCGGTCTCGCCCGGCTCGGCGTCGCGCGGATGCACCGGCCAGTAGGTCGCGGCCGAAAAGCGCGCCTCGGTGTCAGCCGCGATGCGGCTGATCGCCTCGCGGACGCGGGTCTCGTCCCAGGCAATCGGCGACAAGGCTTCGTGGCGATCGGGTTCGTGCAGCATCGATATCGGCGGCGCGAACCGCGGTGAGGGGAGCGCGACTTCCGGCCGCAGGCGCGGGTGGAGCAATGCTACGGCCGACCCGCAGGCCGTGCTCGCCGTCGATCGGATGGGCGGGCGTATCGCCGTCGCCGCCGCCGCCAGCGGCCTTGTGTGAGGTCAAAGGACCGGGGATGCGCATCGCGTCGCGTTCGGTTCGGGGTTGTCCTCGACGCCTGCATCCGCTACGGTTTGTACGGCCCTCTGACAAAACCTCGCGACGCGGGACGCGCATGCGCCCGGCACCGGTGTCGATCGCGTCGCGCGTCGCACGGCATTGCGCTGTCGACGATCGCTGAAAGGAGCTGCCACGTGATTCGCCCCGTCGCCCTCGTCTTCACTCTTGCCCTGTCGGTGCCGCTGTGTGCCGACGCCCTGGCGCAGGCCGCGCCGGCCGACGACGTGGTCGGCCTCGAGCTCGGCATGAGCTTCGACGAATCGAGCGCCCTCCTGAAGAAGATGGACGACATCGAGCTCACCGAAACCGCCGCGCAGTGGATCCGCCAGAGCCACGGCCTGCCGACGCGGCAGCTGCTGCGTGCGTCGGACGGCAAGGCCTGTGAAGGCAAACCAGCAAGGCAACGCGGTTGGCAACCCTTCCCTGCCTGCAGCACCGATGGGGGCCGCTTCCAGGCGCGCCAGGACATCGGCAACGAGATCATCGTGGCGTTCGCCGGCATGCCCGGGCAGGAGGAGGCCATCAGCATCTGGCGCCACACGCAGTTCAAGGCCGGCGAACAGCCCGCCGTCTCGGCCGTCGAACAGGCCCTGACGGAGAAGTACGGCAAGCCCAACATCCGCCAGACCGAGTCGGGCTACTACAGCATGGCCCACCGACACGGCGCCATCGCGCTCGACTGGGTCTATGCGCCGAACGGGAAGTTGATCACCGACAGTACTGTCAAGAGCCGGTGTGTGAACGGCCCGAAGCCCTGGTTTCGCGCCAAGCATTCATGGAACGCGGGCTGCGGACTGACGATTCGTGCCGAGGTCCTTCCGGTGCCCGGCCAGCGCCTGCTGGCCCAGGAGCTCAACGTCACGGTCGTGCGCCAGGATCGGCTCATGCAGGCGCTGAAGAAGTTCGATGCCGAGCTGAAAGCCGCCGTCGAGGGCGCAAGCAAGCAGGTGCCCAAGCCCAAGTTGTAGCGCTCGCGTCGACGCGCGGACGGCCCGCCCGGAGAGCGCCGGATGGCGCGGCGCACGCAATCAACTGCCGCCCGGGTTCATGCACCCGCGTCATGCACCCGCGTGCACGAGACGAGCGCTACGACTTGCCCGCGAGCGGCAACGGCTTGAGCGAACGCAGGTAGGCGATCAGCGCCGCCATGTCGGCGTCGTCGATGTTCTTGTAGAAGCCGAACGCCATCGGCGGCTTCAGCGCCTGGCCGTTGCGGTCGAGCCCGGTGCGGATCGTGTGCGCGATCTCGGCGTCGGTCCAGTCCTTCAGCCCGCCCGGACCGGGCGTCAGGTTGCGCGAGATCGTCACGCCCCAGGGGCCGGCGATCGACTGGCCGCCGGCGCCCCATTGCGGGCGGATCAGCATGCCATTGTCGTCGCGCGGCGTGTGGCACTCCATGCAGTGGCCGATGTTGGCGAGGTACTCGCCGTAGCGGACCTTGTCGCTCGTCGGCGGCGCCGTGACCTTGCCGACCGGCGGGCCATAGGCGGGCGGCAGCGGGATGCGGTAGACCGACTTCGTCACCGCGTGCTTCACCGCGGGCTGCGCCCGCAGCCAGGCAATGATCGCCGCCAGGTCGGCGTCCGAGATGTGGCGGTAGAACTCGATCGGCATGGGCGGGCCGATCAGCCTGCCGTCGGGGCGGATGCCCTCGCGGATCGCCTTGCCAAGCTGCGCGTCGGTCCAGCGCCCGATGCCCGTCGCGTCGTCGGGCGTGATGTTGGCGGCGTAGGCGGTGAAGCCCGGATCGTCGAACTTGAAGCCGCCCGAGAGCGGCTTGCCGAAGAGCGGCTCGCCCTGCGGGCCGACCGCCATGTGGCAGTTGCCGCAGGCGACGATGCCCTCCATCAGCACCTTGCCGCGCGCGAGGGTGGCGGCATCGGCGGCGCGGGCCGCGCCGCTCACGGCGACAAGACAAAGCAGCAGGGCGGGGAGGAGGACTTTGCGCATGGGGACTCCGGATCCTGGGTGCGGCCGTGCTTGATCGATGTCAAATGGCCGGGAGCCACGACTGTGCGCCGGAAGGGGCAAACCTGGATGCGTGAAAACACCGATCCGGCCGAGGTGCGGCGCGCCCGCCGCGCGCGCAGGCGGACGCGATTGACGCGCACGTGTCTGCCGCGTACTGTTCGCGGCGGTGCCTTCGTCGGCGGCACCGTCGGGCAATGGCGCCGACACGGCGAACCAAGAAGGGGCAGATCATGAATCCGAGCACTGCGTTGTCGACCTTGAACCTCGTGCTGCCTTTGGCCGCATGCATCGTGCTGGCAGGCGCGAGCGCACAGGCTCAGACCGGTCCCTGCAACCGCGGGGTGTGCAAGGTGAACGTGGCCGTTCCATCGTGCGAAGGCAACCCGACGGTCAGCGTCGATCCGATTCCGGTACCGGAGCCGAACAACATCGAATGGAATCTGGTCACGAACGGCTACGAGTTCAGAAACACGTCCATCGTCATCCAGGGGACGGGCTTCAGGAACAACCCCGGCGCGACCGGCAGCGGCAAGAAGTTCAAGGTCCACGACGACTGGACCGATCGCCGCCCCGACATCAAGTACTCGATCCAGGTCTTCCGCAAGTCGGACGGCAAGGCCTGCGCGATCTGGGACCCCCGGATCAGCAACAACTGACGGCGGCGCGGCCGCTGCGGAGGAGCTTTCATGTTCGGTCCCATCACGATCCCCTTCGGGGCCAGGATGTTGTTCAACACCGTCAAGCTCAAGGCGGGCGTCGATCAGGACGACGTCGATGTGGCGCTGGCCGAGATGTGCAACGTGGTCAAGGAGACCTACGGCGGCGACAAGGGCGGCTTCATCGCCGGGCAGGTGTTTCGGCTCTCGGGCTTCGTCTCCGACGAGGGCTCGCTCGGCGGCCTGCAAGGGGCCGACCACGACATCGCGATCGTGACCTACTGGCGTTCGTTCGAGGAGCACGAGCGTTCGCATGCCGACGCCGTGTTCCGCGAGAAGTTCGCCGCGCTCGGCGCGCTCGCGGTGGCGTCGCAGGAGCTCGGCTACGAGCTGCTGTGGCAGGGCATGCCGGAGTAGCCAGCCCGTCCGGCTGAACGCTCCGCGTCTGCTGCTACGTCATTGCGGCGCCACTGCGCGCCGACGCGCAGTGGCTATGTTGCCGTGCCGCGCAATACCGCCAACCGCGCGATCGCGTCGCGCTTACCCATCGTCCGCAGGCTCGCGATCGCTGCCAGGTGCCGGGCCTGCGGGCGCGCCTTGCCCTGCTCCCAGTTGTAGATCGACTGGCCCGACGCCCCGACCAGGCGGCCGCAATCGTCGGCCGACAGCCCGAGGCGTTTGCGTTGCGACGCGAGGCCCTTCGCGCTGAAGCGCAGGCCGCGCGACGCCGACTCGTCTGCTGCGGCGGCGGCGGGCGCTGCCTTGCGGCTGGCCTTGCCCAGGCGGCGCAGCTCCTGCTCCAGTGCCTGCGTGCGCCGCTTGAGCGCAGCGATCTCGGATCGCTGGCCGGCCACCGTCTTCTTCAGGCTTGCGGTCTCGGCGCGCAGCTCCTTGCGTGCGACGCGCGAGATCTCGCTCTTCAACAGTGACGCGATGTTTGGCATGGGCCTCATTGTGCCGGCAAGTCGGGATGCGATCCAGCAGCGTGCCGACGCTGCGCGCGCGGGAAGTCAACGGTTGGCGGGCGATGTGGTCGCGGATGCCACGGCCGACGCTGCCTCGTCGTCGACCTCCTCGCCCAGGAAGCCGCCGCTCTGGTGCGTCCACAGCCGTGCGTAGATGCCGCCGGCGGCGAGCAGGCTGGCGTGGGTGCCGGTCTCGACGACGCGGCCGTGCTCCATGACGACGAGGCGGTCCATCGCGGCGATGGTCGAGAGCCGGTGTGCGATCGCGACCACCGTCTTGCCTTCCATCAGCTTGTACAGGCTCGCCTGGATCGCCGCCTCGACCTCGCTGTCGAGCGCGCTCGTCGCCTCGTCGAGCAGCAGGATCGGCGCGTCCTTGAGCATCACGCGCGCGATCGCGACGCGCTGGCGCTGGCCGCCGCTGAGCTTGACGCCGCGCTCGCCGACATGGGCGTCATAGCCATGCCGGCCCTTGGGGTCGACCAGGCCGACGACGAAGTCGTGCGCCTCGGCGCGCTCGGCGGCGCGCACCATCTCGGCATCGGTCGCGTCGGGCCGGCCGTAGGCAAGGTTGTCGCGCACCGAGCGGTGCAGCAGCGAGGTGTCCTGCGTCACCATGCCGACCTGACGCCGCAGGCTCTCCTGCGTCACGCCGGCGATGTCCTGGCCGTCGATCAGGATGCGCCCGCGCTCGAGGTCGTAGAGCCGCAGCAGCAGGTTCACGACGGTGCTCTTGCCCGCGCCGGAGCGCCCGACGAGGCCGATCTTCTCGCCCGGCGCGATCGTGAGGTTCAGGCCGCCGATCACCTGGCGCGGCCCGCCGTAGGAGAAGACGACGTCCTCGAAGCGGATCTCGCCGCGCGTGACGACGAGCGGCCGTGCGTCCGCGCGATCGACGACGCTGCGCGCGCGCGACAGCGTGCCGATGCCGTCCTGCACCGTGCCGACGTGCTCGAACAGCGTCGCCATCTCCCACATGATCCATTGCGAGATGCCGTTCAGGCGCAGCGCCATCGCCGTCGCCGCGGCGACCGCGCCGACGCCGATCGCGCCCTGCTGCCACAGCAGCAGGCCGACGAGGGTCGTGCTGCCGATCAGCGCCACGCTCAGCGCCTGGTTCACGGTCTCGAACAAGGTCACGAGGCGCATCTGCGCATGGCCGGTGGCGGCGAACTCCTGCATCGCATGGCGCGCGAAGTGCGCCTCGCGCTGGGCGTGCGAGAACAGCTTGACGGTGCCGATGTTGGTGTAGGCGTCGGTCACGCGCCCCGTCATCAGCGAGCGCGCGTCGGCCTGCTCCTTGGCGACGCGCGCGAGGCGCGGCACGAAGAAGCTCAGCGTCAACACATAGAGCGTGAACCAGGCGAGGTAGGGTGCGAGCAGCCAGAGGTCGAACGCGCCGAGCACGCCGAGCAGCGTCGCGAAATAGACGCCGACGTAGACCAGGATGTCGCTGAAGATGAGCCACGTGTCGCGCACCGCGAGCGCGGTCTGCATGACCTTGGTTGCGATGCGACCGGCGAACTCGTCCTGGTAGAACGCCATGCTCTGCTCGAGCATCTGGCGGTGGAAATTCCAGCGCAGCCGCATCGGGAAGTTGATGAACACGCCCTGGTACTTCAGCAACCCGTAGAGCGCGGCGACGGCGATGCTCGCGACGAGCACGCCCGCGAGCAGCACCAGCGTGTGGCCGTGGCGCGGCCACAGCTCGGCCGGCGGCACGGCGGCGAGCACGTCGACGACATGCGCAACCATCGCGAACAGCAGCGCCTCGAACGAACCGATCGTCGCGCTCACCAGGGTGACCGCGAGCAGCAGCCCGCGCACGCCGCGCGTGCACTCCCACAGAAAGCGCAGGAAGTGCTTCGGCGCGGGCGGCGGCAGCGCGTCCGGGTACGGCGCGAGCAGCGATTCGAAACGGCGAAAGAGCAAGGCAAGACCTCGAGGTGAAACCGCCGGCTGCGTGTCGGTGCACGCGCCCGGCGAGGCGCGGATTATCTGGCGATCGGGCGGGGTGCGCTGGCAGCGCGAAGCGTCGCGTCGCGCGCGCGCCGGGGCCCGGATGAAGCGCGGCCCGGGGATCAGGCCGCGGCCGTCACAGCACGAAGATCTTGCCTGGATTCATGATGTTCTTCGGGTCGAGCGCGCGCTTGACGCTTTGCATCTGCGCGATCGCGCCAGCGCCCGCTTCCTCGACCAGGAAGCCCATCTTGTGCAGGCCGATGCCGTGCTCGCCGGTGCAGGTGCCTTCCATCGCGATCGCGCGGCGCACCATGCGCTCGCTCGCCGCCTCGGCCGTGGCGCGCTGGGCGGCATCGCCTTCCTTGACGAGGTAGGCGAGGTGGAA
>JAMLIM010000095.1 GCA_023954175.1 Rhizobacter sp. | reverse complement strand
ATGTGGTTCACCCGCGTCTCGATCAACAACCCCGTCATGGCGACGATGGTGATGCTCGCCTTCGTCGTGCTCGGCCTGTTCAGCTACCAGCGCCTCGCGGTCGATCAGTTCCCGAACGTCGACTTCCCGACCGTCGTCATCCAGATGGACTATCCGGGCGCGTCGCCCGAGATCGTCGAATCCGAGGTCACGAAGAAGGTCGAGGAAGCCGTCAACACGGTCGCGGGCATCAACTCGCTGTGGTCGAGGTCGTACGAAGGCACGTCGGTCGTCGTCGTCGAGTTCAATCTCGACGTCGATGGCCGCAAGGCGGCCGATGACGTGCGCGAGAAGGTCGCCGCGATCCGGCCGCAGTTGCGCGACGAGGTCAAGGAGCCGCGCGTCTCGCGCTTCGACCCGGCCAGCCAGCCGATCTTCAACGTCGCCGTGCTCTCGCCCGACGGCCGCTACGACGCGCAGCAGTTGACGACCTGGGCATCGCAGGTGCTGCAAAAGCGCCTCGAGAACGTGCGCGGCGTCGGCGCGGTCAACGTGGTGGGCGGCGTCGCGCGCCAGATCAACGTCTACCTCAAGCCCGATGCGCTCGAGGCGATGGGGGTCGGTGTCGAGCAGGTCGTCGCCGCCGTGCGCAGCGAGAACCAGGAGCTGCCGCTGGGGGCGATCCGCTCGCGCGACCAGGAGCGCGTGGTGCAGATCGACGCGCGCCTGAAGCGCCCGGAGGACTTCCGCGACATCATCGTCGCGCGCAAGGGCGCCGCCGGAACACCCGTCAAGCTGTGGCAGGTCGCCGACGTCGTCGACGGTCCGCAGGAAATCGAGTCGCTCGCGCTTTACGACGGCCAGCGCACGGTCGTGCTTTCGGTGCAGAAGTCGCAGGGCGAGAACACGATCGCGGTCGTCGACGGCCTGATGGCGGCGCTCGCCGGCGCGAAGGACGTGACGCCGCCGGGCATCGTGACCGAAGTCAATCGCGACAACTCGCGCTCGATCCGCGTCTCGGTTGCCAACGTGCAGACGACGCTGCTCGAAGGCGCCGCGCTCACGGTACTGATCGTCTTCCTGTTCCTCAATTCGTGGCGCTCGACCGTCATCACGGGCCTGACGCTGCCGATCGCGCTGATCGGCACCTTCCTCTTCATGTACCTGTTCGGCTTCACGATCAACGGCATCACGATGATGGCGCTGTCGCTCAGCGTGGGCCTGCTGATCGATGACGCCATCGTCGTGCGCGAGAACATCGTGCGCCATGTGCAGATGGGCAAGAGCGCGCGCCAGGCCGCGCTCGACGGCACGAACGAGATCGGCCTCGCGGTGCTGGCGACGACGCTGTCGATCGTCGCCGTGTTCCTGCCGATCGGCTTCATGGGCGGCATCGTCGGCAAGTTCTTCCACGAGTTCGGCATCACGATCGTCACCGCGGTGCTGATCTCGATGTTCGTCAGCTTCACGCTCGACCCGATGCTGTCGAGCATCTGGAACGACCCGCAGGCGCACGGCGTGCACCGCGGCCCGCCGGTGACGCTCTACGACCGCACGATCGGCCGCGTGACGGGCGTGTTCGACACCTTCACGAACTGGTTGTCCGACGCCTACCAGGGGATCCTCGGCTGGTCGCTCAAGCACAAGCTCGCAACGCTCGCGATCGCGCTCGCGACCTTCATCGGCAGCTTCTTCATCGTCCCGCTGCTCGGCGCCGAGTTCATCCCGAAGGCGGACTTTTCCGAGACGCAGATCAACTTCTACACGCCGGTGGGCTCGTCGATCGAGGCCACCGAGCTGCGCGCCAGACAGGTCGACGCCGCGCTGCGCGAGATGCCCGAAGTCAAGTACACCGTGACGACGATCAACAGCGGCGCGGCGTCGGGCAAGATCTACGCCAGCGTCTACGTGCGCTTGACCGATCGCCGCGACCGCAAGCGCAGCGTCGCCCAGCTCGCGCTGCCGATGCGCGAGCAACTCGCCCGCATCCCCGGCATCACGATCACGAACATCGGCGTCACCGATCTCGGCGGCGGCAAGAGCCTGCAGTTCTCGGCGCAGGGCAAGGATCTGGACGAGCTCGCGCGGCTCTCGCGGCTCATCACCGACAAGCTGCGCACGATTCCCGGGCTCGTCGACCTCGACACCACGCTCAAGCCGGACAAGCCGACGGTCGCGATCGAGGTGCGGCGCGATATCGCATCGGACCTCGGCTTCAACGTCAACGCGCTCGGCAGCGCGCTGCGCACGCTGATTGCCGGACAGACGATCGGCAACTGGCGTGCGCCGGATGGCGAGAACTACGACGTCAACGTGCGGCTCGCGCCCGAGAATCGCGGCTCGATCGCCGATCTCAAGAACCTGCCGCTGACGGTGGCCGGCGCCGCCGACGGCAGCCCGCGCGTCGTGCGCCTGTCGCAGGTGGCGCAAGTCGTGCCCTCCACCGGCCCGAACCAGATCAACCGGCGCGACCTGAACCGCGAGATCATGATCGACGCCAATGCGCTCGGGCGCAGCTCGGGCGAGGTCTCGGCCGACATCAAGCGCGTGCTCGACGAGATCGCCTGGCCGCCCGGCTACCGCTATGTGTTCGGCGGCTCGACGAAGAACATGAACGAGTCCTTCGCCTACGCGGTGGGCGCGCTCGCGCTGGCCGTGGTCTTCATCTACATGATCCTCGCGAGCCAGTTCCGCAGCTTCCTGCAACCGATCGCGCTGATGTCCTCGCTGCCGCTGACGCTGATCGGCGTCGTCCTCGTGCTGCTGCTGTTTCGCTCGACGCTCAACATGTTCTCGATCATCGGCATCGTGATGCTGATGGGGCTGGTGACGAAGAACGCGATCCTGCTGATCGACTTCGCGATCCGCTCGCGCGCCGGCGAGCATGCGGGCGAGCACGGCCTCGACCACGACACCGCGCCGATGCAGCGTGAGCAGGCGCTGCTGCACGCCGCGCGGGTGCGGCTGCGGCCGATCCTGATGACGACGCTGGCGATGATCTTCGGCATGGTGCCGCTTGCCTTCGCGTTGAGCGAGGGCTCCGAGCAACGCGCGCCGATGGGCCAGGCGGTGATCGGCGGCGTCATCACCTCGTCGCTGCTGACGCTCGTCGTCGTGCCGGTCATCTATTGCTATCTCGATGACCTGGCGCAATGGGGCCGCCGCAAACTCGGCCTGTCGGCGGCCGGCGCCCTCGCGACCGGCGACACGCCGGCCCATAAAATGCCGGGTTGACACAAGCAAGGGAACCAGACTCATGAGCTTCCACTGGAACGTCGAGCGGGCGCGCTTCAACATGATCGAGCAGCAGATCCGGCCCTGGGAGGTGCTCGATCCGGCGGTGCTGGCGCTGCTGACGATCGTCAGGCGCGAGGATTTCGTGCCCGAGGCCTACCGTTCGCTCGCATTCATGGACACCGAGATCCCGCTGCCGGTGCTCGAAGGCGCGGCGACGCAGGAATCGATGCTCGCGCCCAAGGTCGAAGCGCGGCTGCTGCAGGAGCTGATGCTCGCGCCGCACGAAAGCGTGCTCGAGATCGGCGCCGGCTCGGGCTTCATGGCGGCGCTGCTCGCGCATCGCACGCGCCACGTGCTGACGCTCGAGATCCGCCCCGACCTGGCTCGATTCGCGAGCGCCAACCTCAAGCGCGCCGGCATCCAGAACGTCACCGTGCGCGAGCTCGACGGCAGCGGCGGCCTGCCGGGCGAGGCGCCGTTCGACGCCATCGTGCTGTCGGGCTCGGTCGCCTCGCTGCCGTCGACGCTGCTGGCGGGCCTGAAGATCGGCGGGCGGCTGACCGCGATCGTCGGCGAGCAACCCGTGATGCGGGCGGTGCGCGTCACGCGCACCGGCGAGCACGGCTTCAGCAGCGTCGACCTGTTCGACACCGTCGCCCCGCGGCTGCACGGCTTCGACGAACCGAGCCGGTTCCACTTCTGATGCGCCAGCTTGCGGTCGAGGAGCTCGGGCCGCTGTGTGCCGGGCAGGCGGCGCAAGTCACCCTGCTCGACGTGCGCGAACCGTGGGAGGTCGCGACGGCCGCGCTCACGGTTGCGGGCGTGCCGACGGTGCGCATTCCGATGCACGAGATCCCGCAACGACTCGGTGAGCTCGACCCGGCGCGGCTCATCGTCTGTTTATGTCATCACGGGGTGCGAAGTCTGCAGGTCGTCGCATTCCTGTCGCGGCGTGGCTTCGCGAACGTCTATAACCTCGCGGGCGGCATCGACGCCTGGTCGCTCAGGGTGGCGCCGCAGGTGCCGCGCTATTGAGCGCGGGGCCTCGCCGCTGCCGAGAATGCGATGTTCAGAACGCGCTGTTGACAAAGCGCTGTTGAGAATGAGTAGCCAAGGAACCCAAATGCCTTTCGCGCGTCCCTCCCGATCTGCCCGCTGCCGCCATGGCCGCACCCTCGCCAGCGGCCTCGCCAGGTCCGGCCTTGCCGGCGCGCTGCTGGCGTTGACGGCCCTGTGCGCGCAGGCGCAGAGCCTGCAGGTGCTCTACGAAGCGGCGCGCGGCTATGACGCGACCTATCTTGCCGCCCGTGCCTCGGCCGAAGCGGCGCAGTACCGGCTCGACCAATCGAAGGCGCTGCGCCTGCCGTCGGCGTCGATCTACGCGAGCACGACGCGCAGCGGCACCGATGTGCCCCGGATCGAAGACAACGTCTACGGCACCGCGAATCAGGCAACGCTCAACGCGCGCCAGCCGCTCTACAACAAGGCGAACAGCGAGACGATCTCGGCCGCCGAGAAGGCCTACGAGATCGCCGTCGCCGACCTGCAGACCGCCGAGCAGGACCTGATCGTCCGACTCGCGCAGGCGTACTTCGACGTCCTTGCCGCGCAGGACAACCTGGATACGACGCAGGCCAACCTGAAGGCGATCACCGAGCAGCTGGCGTCGGCGAAGCGCAACTTCGAAGTCGGCACCGCAACCATCACCGACACGCGCGAGGCACAGGCGCGCTATGACCTGACGCAGGCCCAGGCGATCGCGGCCGAGAACGACTTGCGCACGCGCCGCGCGGCACTCGACACCCTGGTCGGCAAGTCCAATGTCGAGCCCAGGCCGCTCGCGGTGCCGGTCGTCATCCCGCCCCTGACGAGCACGGTCGAGGAGTGGCTCTCCAGTGCAAGCGTCGACAGTCCCGCGGTGCGCAAGGCGCGCCTGGCCTACGACATTGCGCAGATCGATATCGAGAAGGCGCGCGCGGGCCACTACCCGACGCTCGATCTCGTCGGCTCGCTCGGCGGCAACAACAACACGGGCATCAGCGGCGGCGGCACCGGCACGGCGCAACTCCCCGGCACCTACCGGAACGGGTCGATCGGCCTGCAGCTCAACATCCCGGTGTTTTCCGGCTTCGCGGTGCAGAACCGCGTCAAGGAGACGGTCAGCCTGGCCGAGAAGACGCGCAACGACCTCGATGGCGCGCAGCGCAGTGTCGAGCTCGGGACGCGCACCGCGTTTCTCGGCGTGAAGTCAGGGCGCGCGCTCGTCAACGCGCTCGAGGCGGCGGAGAGTTCGAGCAAGCTCGCGCTCGAGGCCACGCAGCTCGGCTACAAGGTCGGGCTGCGCGTCACGCTCGACGTGCTCAATGCACAGACCCAGCTCTTCACCACCCAGCGCGACCTGGCAAAGGCGCGCTACGACCTGATCCTGGCCGGCGTCCGGTTGCGGCAGGTGTCGGGGTCGCTCCGGCCCGAGGACGTCGCGCTGGCCAACCAGTTGCTCGCCAAGTAGGCGCGAGCCGTACCGGCTCACAAGGCAAACCCGGGGCTGCGCTCCGGCTCCCGCCCCTGGCGCGGCGCTTATGCCATCTGGTGCTAAGCAAACAAAGAAACTGTAGTTCGTGAATCAGTAGAGCCTCCATACAGTTCGCCCCTTCGAGCGCCGCCTTCTTCGGCGCGGCAGCGGGCAACGGGACGGGGGCATGATCGGCATTGCAGTACTGAGCGGGTTCGGCGTCGGCGCCATCGTCGGCATGACCGGCGTGGGCGGCGGCTCGCTGATGACGCCGCTGCTGATGTCGGTCTTCCGGCTGCATCCCGCGCTCGCGATCGGCACCGACCTGTGGTTTGCCGGGCTGACCAAGACCTCGGGCGCGATCGCCCACCATCGCCATGGGCAGGTGGACTGGCGCATCGCCAAGCTGTTGCTCGCGGGCAGCATCCCGGCCTCGCTCGCGACGATCGCGCTGATGCACCTGACCGGGCTCAGCCAAGGCTGGTCGAGCGCCCTCACGCTCACGCTCGGCATCGCGCTCCTGCTGACCGCGGTGACCGTCGCCTACCGCCGCGCCTGGCACGCGGTCGGCCTGCGCCTGGAGCGCCACATTGCGGTCGCGCGCAAGCCGCTGCTGACCGCGCTCTGCGGCGTGCTGCTCGGTGTGCTCGTGTCGCTCAGTTCGATCGGCGCCGGCGCGATCGGCGCGACGCTGATCCTCCTGCTCCATCCGCGGCTGGAAGCACGCCACGTCGTCGGCACCGACATCGCGCACGCGGTCCCGCTGACGCTCGTCGCGGGCGTCGGCCACGCGTCGCTCGGCCATGTCGACTGGGCGCTGCTCGCGCTGCTGCTCGTGGGTTCGCTGCCCGGCATCTGGCTCGGCGCCCAGCTCGCCCGCAAGCTGCCCGAGCGGCTGGTGCGCACGCTGCTGTGCGCGTCGCTCGTCGCAGCCGGTTTGAAGGTCATCTACTGAAGGGACGGAGACACGCCGCCATGTACAAGCACACCCCATTCGATCGCCACGTCATCCGCCAGCGCGCAGCGCAGTTCCGCGATCAGCTCCAACGCCATCTCGGCGGCCAACTCGGCGAGGAAGAATTCAGGGCCCTGCGGCTGCAGAACGGCTGGTACATCCAGCGTCACGCGCCGATGCTGCGCGTTGCCGTCCCCTACGGCGAGATCAGCGCGACGCAACTGCGCGCGCTGGCCCGGATCGCGCGCGAGTACGACCGCGGCTACGCGCACTTCACGACGCGCCAGAACGTGCAATTCAACTGGATCCCGCTCGCCCGCGCGGCCGACGTGATGGACGAACTCGCCGCGGTCGACATGCACGGCATCCAGACGAGCGGCAACTGCATCCGCAACATCACGACCGACGCCTTCGCCGGCATTGCCCCCGACGAGATCGTCGACCCGCGGCCGTACTGCGAGATCCTGCGCCAGTGGAGCACGCTGCATCCTGAGTTCGCCTTCCTGCCGCGCAAGTTCAAGATCGCGGTGACGGGCGCGGTGGAAGACCGCGCCGCGATCGCCTGGCACGACATCGGCCTGCAACTGCGCAGGAACGACGCCGGTGAGGTCGGGTTCCGCGTGCACGTCGGCGGCGGCATGGGCCGCACGCCCGTCATCGCAAGCGTCGCGCGCGAGTTCGTGCCGTGGCAGCAGATCCTCGTCTACATCGAAGCGATCGTGCGCGTCTACAACCGCTATGGCCGGCGCGACAACGCGTTCAAGGCGCGCATCAAGATTCTCGTCAAAGCCGAAGGGCAGAAGTTCTTCGAAGCGGTCGAGACCGAGTTCCACAACATCCTCGAGCGCGACGAAGCCGGCTCGGCGCACCTGATCCCGCAGGCGGAACTCGACCGGGTCTCGCGATCGTTCCGGGTGCCGGTGGGCGTGGCCCAGCCGGCGGCGGCGAACGATGCATCGATGCGCGACGCGCCGGGGGTGCCCCTCGCCCACCAACGCTGGCTCGCGCGCAACGTGCACAGCCACAGGCTGAACGGCTATCGCGCGGTGACCTTGTCGCTCAAGCGGCCCGGGCAACCCCCGGGCGACGCCACGGCAGAGCAACTCGAACGCGCGGCGACGCTCGCCGATCGCTATTCGTTCGGCGAACTGCGCGTCACGCACGATCAGAACCTGGTGCTGCCCTGGGTGCGGACGGGCGACCTGCGGGCGCTGTGGGAAGACGCGCGCGCCGCGAACTTCGCGACGCCCAACATCGGCCTGCTGACCGACATGATCGCGTGCCCCGGCGGCGATTTCTGCGGCCTCGCCAACGCACGCTCGATTCCGGTCGCCGCGGCGATCACCGAGCGTTTCGACGACCTCGACGAGCTCTACGACATCGGCAACATCGACCTGCACATCAGCGGCTGCATCAACTCCTGCGGCCACCACCACAGCGGGCACATCGGCATCCTCGGCGTCGACAAGGACGGCATGGAGTGGTACCAGGTCGCGCTCGGCGGCTCGGACGGCTCGGCCCTGAGTGGTGCGCCGTTGCCCGCCAAGGTCATCGGCCCGGCGTTCGCGGCGGATGAGGTGCCCGACGTGATCGAGGCGCTCATCGACACCTACCGCCGCGAGCGCAGCGGCGCGGAGCACTTCATCGAAACCGTTCGGCGCGTCGGCGTCGAGTCCTTCAAGTCCGCCGCCAACGCGGTGCGCCGTGCGACGGCGCGGGAGTTTGCAGCATGAGATTCGTCCACCCCCACCGCGGCCCCTGGCGCACTGTCAGCGGCGACGACGGGCCGCTCGTCAGCATCACGCCGCAACCGCATCTGCTCCTCAGCCTGGCCGAATGGCACGCCGTGCGCGGCCACTGGCCGCAGGGCATGCCGGTCGGCGTCCAGTTCGCGAACGATCTCGACGTCGAAGTGCTGGAAGTCGACCTGCCGCGCCTCGCCCTCGTTGCGCTCGAGTTCCCGAAATGGACCGACGGCCGCGCCTACAGCCAGGCGCGTCTGCTGCGCTCGCGCCTGCGCTATGCAGGCGAAGTGCGGGCGACGGGCGAGGTGCTGGTCGACATGCTGCCGCTGCTCGCGCGCACCGGCTTCGACGCGGTGGCGCTGCGCGCCGACCAGCGCCAGGACGCAGCCGAGCGCGCGCTCGGCTACTTCGGCGGCCACTACCAGGGCGACATGCTCGATGCGCAGCCGCTCTTTGCGAAGCCGCCCGGCTGGGCCGAGCATGCGGCACGACCGCCGGTGCGCGAGTTCGTCGATGCGGGGGTGTCGATATGAGCGCGGGTGCAGGTGCAGGTGCAGGTGCAGGTGCAATCGCGCTCTATGCGCGCGCCACCCACGGCTTCGACGGCCGCGTGGCGCATGCCGTCACGGCGCTTCAATTTGCTGCCCTCGAGCACGCGGGCGGCATCGTCCAGGCGACGAGCCTGGGGGCGGAGGACATGGTGATCACGGATCTGATTGCGCGTCATCACCTCGGCATCGCAATCGCCACGCTCGATACCGGCCGCCTGCACCCGCAGACGCTCGCGCTCGTGCCGAGGATCGAGGAACGCTACGGCCTGACGGTCGAAGTGTTCGTCCCAAGGGCGGAGGCCGTCGTCCGCTTCGTCCGTGCGAACGGCGCGAACGCGATGCGCGATGGCATCGCGCATCGCAAGGCGTGCTGCCAGCTGCGCAAGCTCGAGCCGCTGTCGCGCCTGCTCACCGCGCGCAGCGCCTGGGTGACGGGGCTTCGCCGTGAACAGTCGAACGCACGCGCGATCGTGCCGTTCAGCGAACACGACGCACACGGGCGCATCAAGTTCAATCCGCTCGCCGACTGGAGCTGGGCCGACGTCTGGCACTACATCGCGCTGCACGAGGTGCCCTTCAACCCCTTGCACGACGCCTTCATGCCGAGCATCGGCTGCGAGCCGTGCACCCGCGCCATTCCCGTCGGCGCCGATTTCCGCTCGGGCCGCTGGTGGTGGGAGGAGGCCAGCGCGAAAGAGTGCGGGCTGCACGTGCACGAACCTTCAACGACCGAAACCGCCGGAGCCCTCGCATGAATGCCCCCCTGCGCGTCGAGCAACTGCTGCCCGACCTCGACCACACGCACCTGGACTGGCTCGAAGAGGAGGCGATCTTCATCCTGCGCGAGACGGCCGCCGCCTTCGAGCGCCCGGCCCTGCTCTTCTCGGGCGGCAAGGATTCGTGCGTCGTGCTGCGGCTGGCCGAGAAGGCGTTCAAGCGACGCGCGGCGGGCGGCGACTACAAGGGACGGCTGCCGTTCCCTTTGCTGCACGTCGACACCGGCCACAACTTCCCGGAGGTGATCGAGTTTCGCGACCAGCGCGTGGCCGAGATGAGCGATCGCATCGTCGTCGGGCACCTGGAGGATTCGATCGCGCGCGGCACGGTGCGCCTGTCGCACGCACTCGAATCGCGCAACACGCACCAGACGGTGGCGCTGCTCGAGGCGATCGAGGCGCACGGCTTCGACGCCTTGATCGGCGGCGCGCGGCGCGACGAGGAAAAGGCCCGCGCGAAGGAGCGCATCTTCTCGCACCGCGACGCCTTCGGCCAATGGCTGCCGAAGGAGCAGCGCCCCGAGCTGTGGACGCTGTTCAACACGCGCATCCGGCCGGGTGAACACATGCGCGTGTTCCCGATCAGCAACTGGACCGAGCTCGACGTCTGGCTCTACATCGCGCGCGAGCGCATCCCGCTGCCGAGCCTGTACTACGCACACGCGCGGCAGGTGATCCGGCGCAAGGGCCTGCTCGTCCCGCTCACGGGCGTGACGCCGGCTGCAGCGGGTGAAACGGTCGAGACGGCGCAGGTGCGGTTTCGCACCGTTGGCGACATGACCTGCACCTGCCCGGTCGAGAGCAGTGCCACGACGGCAGCGGAGATCGTCGCCGAGACGCTGCAGGCAACGCTCAGCGAGCGCGGCGCAACCCGCATGGACGACCGCAGTTCGGAGGCCGCGATGGAGCGGCGCAAGAAGGAAGGCTATTTCTGATGGATGCGATTGAACTGGGCAACGCTGCAGGCCACCGCGAGAAACCAACGAGCTGCGCGGACCATCGCGCACTGCGCTTCCTCACCGCCGGCAGCGTCGACGACGGCAAGAGCACGCTGATCGGCCGGTTGCTGTACGACAGCCGCGCGATCCTCGCCGACCAGATCGACATGCTCGAGCAGAAGGCCGCGGGCGCGGCGATCGACCTGTCGCTGCTGACCGACGGCCTCGAGGCCGAGCGCGAGCAAGGCATCACGATCGACGTCGCCTACCGCTACTTCGCGACCGCCACGCGCAAGTTCATCATCGCCGACGCCCCCGGTCACGAGCAGTACACGCGCAACATGGTGACGGCCGCCGCGGGCAGCGACGCAGTGGTGGTGCTGGTCGACATCACCAAGCTCGATTTGTCGGTACGGCCGGTCGCGCTGCTCGCACAGACGCGCCGCCACGCCTTGCTCGCCCACCTGCTGCGCGTGCCGCACATCGTGTTCGCAGTCAACAAGATCGATGCCGTCGCCGAGACGCGCCATGCCTTCGAAACGGTGCGCGACGCGCTGCTCGCGTTCGCCGCCGAAGCCGGGCTCGACGTCGCGGGCGTGATTCCGGTCTCCGCCCTGCGCGGCGACAACGTCACGGCGCGCCGGCAGTGCGGTGCCGACGACGGCTACGACGGCCCGACGCTGCTGGAGCTGCTCGAACGCCTGCCGGTTGCGCAGGAGAAAACGGATGGCCATCTGCTGCTGCCGGTGCAGTACGTGGCACGTGACGGGGCGGCTGTGGTCGACGGTATCGGTCACCAGCCTCGAACCCTGTGGGGCCGCATCGCGCACGGCCGGGTCAAGCCTGGCGACGCGGTGCAGATCTTCCCCGGCGGGCAGGAGGCACGCGTCGTCGAAGTGCAGCGTGCCGGCGACACGGTGCCCGGCGCCGAGGCCGGGCAGTCGGCCGGCATCGTGCTGGATCGGCAGCTCGACGTCTCGCGCGGCGACTGGATCGCGACGCCGCGCACGCTGCGCGCGGTGCAGGAGTTCCCCGCCACGCTCGCCTGGCTCGACACCGAGCCGGCGCAGATCGGCCGCAAGTACTGGCTGCGGCACGGCAACCGCTGGGTGCAGGCACGCATCACGCGCATCGCAAGTCGCCTCGACATCCACACGCTGCAGCCCGGCGCTGCGCATGAACTAACGGTCAACGACATCGGCGAGGTGTGGGTGCATACGCAGCAGCCCTTGCCGCTCGAAGCGTACGAGGACAATCGCGTCGGCGGCGCGCTCGTCGTGGTCGATGCGGTCAGCCACCGCACGAGCGGCGCGTTGCTCGTGAAACGCGCGGCATGAGCCCGCCGGGCCGCCCGAAGGGCGAATACCGGAGTGCGCAGCACGAAGGGTCGCAATGACCCACACCGACCTCATGCGCTATCACCTCGAGTCGGGTGGTGGAAACCCTGAGGCCTTAAAATCGCCTGTCACAAATCCAAGAGCTGCAGTGCGCGACCCGCATTCGAGCCCGCCGGCCCGTATGGACGCAACTGCAAACCCAACGTATGACTCACGTCGTTCTCGAATCGTGCATCCGCTGCAAGTACACGGACTGCGTCGATGTCTGCCCCGTAGACTGCTTCCGCGAGGGGCCGAACTTCCTCACCATCGACCCCGACGAGTGCATCGACTGCGCGGTGTGCATTCCCGAGTGCCCGGTCGCGGCGATCGTGCCGGAGGAAGACGTGCCCGGTGACCAGCAGCACATGACGCCCCTCAACGCCGACCTTGCGAAGATCTGGCCGAGCATCACGAAGCGCAAGCCCGCGCTGCCCGACGCCGACGAGTGGAAGGACCGCACCGGCAAACTGCCCGAGCTCAAGCGCTAGCGATGGCGGACGCACAAGTCAGCACGCCGTCCTCGGCGGAGCACGCAGCGCCCGCCGACCCGCAGAGCGGCGGCGACACCTCGGGCCGCATCGAGACCGACGCCGTCATCGTCGGCGCGGGGCCGGTCGGCCTGTTCCAGATCTTCGAGCTCGGGCTGCTGGAGATCAAGGCGCACATCATCGATTCGCTTGCCTATGCGGGCGGGCAGTGCGTCGAGCTCTACCCGGACAAGCCGATCTACGACATCCCGGCCGTGCCGGTGTGCACGGGGCGCGAGCTGACCGAGAACCTGCTCAAGCAGATCGACCCCTTCGGCGCGACCTTCCACTTCGGCCAGGAGGTGACCGAAGTCGAGCGCCAGCCCGACGGGCGCTTTCACGTCGCCACATCCAAGGGCACGCGCTTCCTGACGAAGACGGTCTTCATCGCCGGCGGCGTCGGCTCGTTCCAGCCACGTCAGCTGCGCGTCGAAGGCATCGCGAAGTTCCGGGATTCGCAGCTTT
>JAMLIM010000094.1 GCA_023954175.1 Rhizobacter sp. | reverse complement strand
AGATTGAGGAAGCCTGCTCCTAGTACGAGAGGACCGGAGTGGACGCACCTCTGGTGTACCGGTTGTCACGCCAGTGGCATCGCCGGGTAGCTAAGTGCGGAAGAGATAACCGCTGAAAGCATCTAAGCGGGAAACTCGTCTCAAGATGAGATCTTGCCGGGGGCTTGACCCCCCTGAAGAGTCGTTCTAGACCAGGACGTTGATAGGCCGGGTGTGGAAGCGCAGTAATGCGTTAAGCTAACCGGTACTAATTGCTCGTGCGGCTTGACCCTATAACTTTGACGGCATGTTTCATGCACGTCGAACCCGTTATGCCAAGTTGCATGCAATCAAATATCTGATTTGTACCTTTCGTTGTGAACGGTGCTTGACTCTACGAATTGGCTGGCACGCGTAAGTCGCGCGCCGGTGACCGGTTAAGCCTGATGACCATAGCAAGGTGGTCCCACTCCTTCCCATCCCGAACAGGACAGTGAAACGCCTCTGCGCCGATGATAGTGCGGGTTCCCGTGTGAAAGTAGGACATTGTCAGGCTATTAATTGAGAAACCCCCTCCGAGTGATCGGTGGGGGTTTTTTCATGCCCCGGTCTTCGATGGCGTACCGGCATTCACGGTTCGTCCGGAGGAAGTAGATCGAAATAGCGGCTGCCCGCATCCGGAGCGTT
Organism: Rhizobacter sp.; assembly: GCA_023954175.1. Taxonomy (GTDB): domain Bacteria; phylum Pseudomonadota; class Gammaproteobacteria; order Burkholderiales; family Burkholderiaceae_C; genus CAIKUF01. Next base: position 12,521 of record JAMLIM010000094.1, on the reverse strand, counting down.
TCCTGATCCGACGTTCTCGGCACTGCCACGCGCCTCGAACAAGGCCTTCGCAAGCGCTCTTTCTCTCGTGATGACCATGTCGAGGAAGTCTTGCGCGCCGTTCATTTCCCGGAATGTGTCGAATCCAGACTCGAGAAAGCGCTGGAGTTCTCCCAGTCCGGCCGCCTTCGCCGGCCCGCGCATCAGTTTCAGTGTGTGCCTGAGCACGCGCTGACGCGTGTAGCGGTCGAGCGCCGCACCGATCTCGACCGTCAACCCGATCTGCAGGTCGCGATCTGCCCGCCGTCCGGTGGACTGCCAGGCATCCTTGTAACTCAACCTGGTGATCGGATCAGTTTGAACACGCGAGCCCATTTCGGTGTCGAGCGACTCCGAGACCGCGTGCAGCCGGGCGAGCATGTCGACGGTATGAACGATCTCGGAAGGGAACAGGCGAACGAGCGTCGGGACGACGCGAACGAACTGGGCGTCGCGCTGGCTGAAGTCGCGCGGCCCGTACAACTCGTCGAGAAAGAATCTGGTGGCCGCCCCAAATCGTTTCGTTGTCAGCAGATCCGCATAGGTATGCATGAAGCGTCGCTGCTGGTAGCGCTTCACTGTGAGCACCGCTGCGTGCAGCCCGGGGACGACCTCTCGGCGGCGACGCTCGAGGGTCACCTGGTTCAAGAGGCTGATGATGGACTCGGCCTTCGGATTCATGGGTCGCGGGGCTTGGATCGACGGATGGGGACGGTTGGCAGCGATTCGGCGGTTCTGCATCGGGACAGGCTTCGAGACCCATCGAGCACCGAGTCGCCGTGGACCCGGGTGATGCTACAGGCCCGCAACAATCACACTCCGCTGATTCCCTAGACTCGCTTCGACATCACCCCCAAACAGGCCCACGCGCCGCAGCATGCTGGCAAGACTTCAACAAATCACCACGCTTTCGCTCCTCGCGTTCGCCATCGCGTGGGCCGCCTTCTTCGCGCAAAGGCAACAGATGCTTGTCGCGATCGGCGGCGCGCTTTGCATCGTCTTCGGCTACGCCCTCATCCTCGGCTTGGAGTTCGCGCTGCTCTACCGGGTAAATAGGGGGAGCGCCGCCGCGCCCGCCCGCGTGCCCGTGCTCCTGAAGGCCTGGTGTGCTGAAGTCGCAAGCGCCGCCCGCGTCTTCTTCTGGCAGCAGCCATTCCGATCGAACTCGGTAGCCGATCATCGTCCGGCGTTGGGCTCGCGCTCGGGCTCGGGCTCGGGCTCGGGCTCGGGCTCGGGCCGCGCGGGCGTTGTCCTGGTCCACGGCTTCGCCTGCAATCGTGGCATCTGGAATCCCTGGTTGCGACGTCTTCGCGCGCTCGACATTCCCTTCGTCGCTGTCAATCTGGAGCCTTTATTCGCTGGCATCGACAACTACGTCGCAACCATCGACGCGGCCGCGCGCCACCTCCAAGATGCGACCGGCCGCGCGCCGCTCATCGTCGCCCACAGCATGGGCGGCTTGGCGGTGCGCGCCTGGCTCGACGCGCGCGGCGCCGGGGACCGGCCACAACACGTGATCACGATCGGCACGCCGCATCACGGCACCGTACTGGCCCGCTTCGCGATCGCACTCAACGCCAGACAGATGCGACGTCGAAGCGCCTGGCTGCGCGCACTCGCCTGTCGGGAACCCCGAAGCCGATTTGCGTCGTTCACCTGCTACTACAGCGACTGCGACAACATCGTGATGCCTGCTGCCACCGCCACCCTGTCAGGGGCGGACAACCGCCAGCTTCACGGTGTTGCCCATGTCCAGATGGCGACCGACGAGCGCATCTTTCGAGGTGTCCTCGAGCAAGTCTTGCGCGGCTCGCACGCGGCGCAGGGCGCGTCGCCTTGAACACGATCGGCAGCGCTGTGTCAGTAGCGCCTGTCGGTCTCGAGCCTGGCGTCGGCGGCCAGCTCGGACGCCTTCGCCACCTCTTCGTACAGCGGCGCAAAGTCCGGCGCCGTCGTGCGGATGAGTTGCGCGAACGAATCGATCACGAAGTAGGTCGTCTGGTAGCTGTCGATCTTGTAGCGCGTGCGCATGATGCGCACCAGATCGAAGCCCAGGCGCTGCGGCTCGGGGCTCGTCACGCTGTGGCGCAGTTCGCCCGCGGACGAAAGAATGCCCGCGCCATAGGCCCGCAGCCCGGCCGGCGTCGCGATCAGGCCGAACTCCACCGTGTACCAGTACAGGCGCGCCAGGTACTCGCAGGATTGCAGGCGGCTCGCCTTCAGACCGCCTTCGCCATAGGCCTGCATGTAGTCGGCGAACATCGGGTTGAACAGCAGCGGCACGTGGCCGAACAGGTCGTGAAAGACATCGGGCTCGACGACGTAGTCGAACTCCTCGGGCCGGCGCAACCAGCCGGTGACGGGAAAGCGCCGCTGGGCAAGCAGGGCGAAGAAGGCTTCTTCCGGAATCAGGCCGGGTACGGCGACGACCTCCCAGCCGGTCTTCTTGCGCAGCACGTCGGACAGCGCATCGAAGCGCGGAATCCGGCGCGGATCGCCGAGGTGCCCGACCGCGGCGATGAACTCATCGCACGCCAGCCCGGGCAGCTGCGCGGACTGGCGCTCGTACAGCCGGCGATACAGCGCGTGCTCTTCGGCCGTGTAGCGCTCCCAGTCCTGCTCGCAGGTGTAGTCGCTGCGTGCGCTCGAGTAGTCGCCGCGCGGCGGGCGCTCGCCCGTGCCGTAGGTGACCGGTGCGACGCCGGTGTTGACGCCCTTCGCGCTGCCCGCCGCGCCGGTGTTCATTTCGCGCCCGTGTCCTGCAGCACGCCGCGGCGCACCTGGTCGAGTTCGATGCTCTCGAACAGCGCGCGGAAGTTGCCTTCGCCGAAGCCCTGGTCCCCCTTGCGCTGGATGATCTCGAAGAAGATCGGCCCGATCACGGTCTGCGTGAAGATCTGCAGCAGCAGCTCGTTCGGCGCGCCCTGGTGCGTCGCGCCGTCGATCAGGATGCGCAGCCGGCGCAGCGCGTCGAGCGATTCGCCGTGCTGCGGCAGGCGCTTGTCGACGAGGTCGTAGTAGGTCTCGATCGTGTCCTGGAACGCGACGCCGCCGGCCTTCATGCCTTCCACCGTGGCGTAGATGTCGTCGGTGCCCATCGCGATGTGCTGGATGCCTTCGCCGTGGTAGAGGTCGAGGTACTCGGCGATCTGGCTCTTGTCGTCCGAGCTTTCGTTGATCGGGATGCGGATCTTGCCGCACGGGCTCGTCATCGCCTTGCTCTTCAAGCCGGTGAGCTTGCCTTCGATGTCGAAGTAGCGCACCTCCTTGAAGTTGAACAGCCGTTCGTAGTAGTCGGCCCACTCCTTCATGCGCCCGCGATGCACGTTGTGCGTCAGATGGTCGATGTAGGTCAGCCCATGACCGGCCGGCGACGCGCTGGCGCCTTCGATCGGCACGAAGTCGACGTCGTAGATGCTGATGTTGCCGATCGCGCCCGGCGCCGCACCGCCCTTGCCGTGCCAGCGGTCGACGAAGTAGACGAGCGAATCGCCGATGCCCTTGATCGCCGGGATGTTGAGCTCCATCGGCCCGGTCTGGTTGTCGAAGCCCCAGGCGCCGAGCTCGAGCGCGCGCGCATAGGCCTTCGCCGCGTCCTCGACGCGAAACGCCATCGCGCACACGCTCGGCCCGTGCAGGCGCGCAAAGCGCTGCGCGAACGAATTCGGCTCGGCGTTGATGATGAAGTTCACCTCGCCCTGGCGATAGAGCGTCACTTGCTTGTGCCGGTGCCGGGCGATGGCCGAGAAGCCGAGTTGCTCGAACAGCTTGCCGAGCGCGACGGGATCGGGCGCGGCGTACTCGACGAATTCGAACCCGTCCGTGCCCATCGGGTTGTCCCACGGGGTGAATTGCATGGCTTCGCTCCTTGTGTTGCGCGTTGGTTGCCCGACTTCGCGCGGACGCCCTGCGCGCGGCTTCAACGGCGTGTCAGCACGACCGCAAGCTCGTTCGATCCCATCGGGTGTGCGACGCTATCGTAGGGCGGCTTCGGCCAATCCCACAACGGTGCCGCAAACAAGGCCCTCATCGCGTGAATGTTGCAGTGGTAGGGCGGGCCTTCGATGAACCCCTTCGCCGCGCCTTCGCGCTGCGTCTGCATGAAGAGCGCGAACAGTTGCCCGCCCGGGCGCAGCCAGCGATGCAGTTGCGCGGCGTACGCTACCCAATGGTCCGGGTGCAGTGCGCACAGGCAGGTCTGCTCGTAGACCGCGGCGAGCGGGGCGTCGGGTTGCCAGGCGAGCACGTCGGCCTGCACGCAGCTTGCGCTCAGCCCTGCCGCCCGCAGACGCTGGCGGGTCATCTCGATCGCCGGCACCGCGTAGTCGATCGCGACAACGTCGAAACCGGCGCCGGCGAGCGCCACGACCTCGAAGCCTGTGCCGCAGCCCGGGACCGCGATCTGGCCGCCCAGCTTTACGGCTTCCAGACTGCCGTCGGCCATCCAGCGCGTGAGCTGCGGATGCACGGCGCCGCGCTCCCACGGCGTCTTGTGCGATTGGAAGCGCTCCTCCCAGAACTCGCGGTTCGGGCCGTGGGCGCGAGAGGCTGGGGACTCTGACGACTCGTTCACCCGACCAGTGTAGGCCAGCGCTTCGCCCGATGGTTGCCGCGCGTGCTGCCGCGCGCGCCCGCGTCCTCAGGCGTCGATGTCGTGCACCAGTTGCTTCGCCGCGCCGACCGAAAGATTGAGCAGCTGGGCGACGTCGCTGTAGTCGTCCGGCAGCGCGGGGTTGTCCCAGCTCGAGGCCGAGTGCCGCGCCAGGCGCACCGCGAGCGCCACCGTCTTCACGCTCGGATGCTCGGTGTGCCGGTCATCGGTCGCCATGATCAGGAACTGCGGCAGGCGCCACGCGCGCAGCAACGCTTGCTGCAGATCGGCGAGTTCGACATTCAGCACGGCGCGCTGCGCGACACAGGAGCGCAGCGTCGGCTCGTCGCGTTGCCTGCGCCGAAGCTCGAGCGCGAGCGACGGCGCCTCGCACCACATCAGCAGCTCGACGAAGTCGTGCAGCAAGGCGGCCTGGTGCATCAATGCCGCATCGGGCGACATCCTGTGCACCGCAAAGCCGATCGCGAAGGTCGCGGCGCGGTGCGAGCGTCGCAACACCGTCTGCAAGCCGGCCATCGCCTGCGGCGCGTCGTGCAGTCGATCCTCCACGGTCGGCGGCGGGCCGAACGCGCGGAAGAAAGGCGTGACGCCCATCATCACGAGTGCGGCGGTGACTGTCTGCGTGTCGGTCACCATGCGCGGCGGTCGATTCGCCGCCGCGTGAACCAGCACCCGCAGCGTCATCAGCGGATCGCCGGCAACCATCTCGCCGATCAGATTGGCGTCGACCTCGTCGTCATCCTCGCGTGCGCGCAGCGCCTCGAGTGCGTCCGCGCTGTTGGCGAGCACCGGAATCTGCGCCGCCTGGAAATGCGCCGTCCACGCTGCCAGATCGGGCAGCGGCGCGATGAGCGGTGCGGTGCAGACGGCGGAGTCCAATGGCGGCGCAGGTCGAGGGAATCGTCCCTCGTTGTCGGCCGTTCGGTCGCAAGCTTGAGGCCGCGTCCGCAGGCCGCGGTCGCCCTGTCGGCCTCGGGGCGCCCGCAGGGGCCCCGAGGCCCCGCCAGGGCCCGCTACTGGACCGCGAGCCTGCGCGTCTTCGGCGCGTCCTTCTTCGGCAGCGTGAGCGTCAAGACGCCGTTTTCGAACTTGGCGACCGCAGCGTCGGAATCCACCGCCTGCGGCAGTTCGAACGAACGCGCATAGGACTCATGGGTGCGCTCGGAGTACAGCACCTTCTCGCCTTCCTTCTTCTCGGACTGGCTGTTCGTCTTGGCGCTGATCGAGACGCGAACGCCTTCGACCTCGACCGAGATGTCGTCCTTCGTCGCGCCCGGCAATTCGGCGCGAACCTCGTAGCTGCCGTCCTTCTCGCTCACTTCGATGCGCGCGTTCGACACGAGCGTCGAGGTCGGGCGTGCCGACAACCAGTCGGAGAAAAGCGAATCCATCAGGCTGAAGGGATCGCGTGCGCCCGCGACGGAAGCCGCCGGGCGGGTGTTCAATGCAAACATGTCATGGCTCCTTTGCGATGGGAGCCCCACGGCCCCCAGAACAGGAAGATAGGAGCGGCGGCCGCATGTTCAAGGGGATCGGTGGAAGCAAAGCGGTGCCCGCTGACGAATGTCAATCGCCGGCAAAAAACCCGCGCGGCGCAAAATCGTCTAGGCTTGGATCTCGCGCGGCCCAGGCCAAATCAACACCGTCGGGAGCGAAGATGAAACTGCCCCAAGTCGTCGCCGCTTCGGCGCTCGCCACCTTGATGGCGGCGCAGGCGGCGGAGCGCAGCATCGACAAGCAGGTCGAGGTCGCCGCGTCGGTCGATGAGGTCTGGGAGGCCTGGACGACACGCGACGGCATCAAGAGCTTCTTTGCGCCGGACGCGAACATCGATCCGCGCGTCGGCGGCGCGTTCCAGATCTACATGGACCCGCTCGCCGAGCCCGGCCTGAAGGGTGCCGACGAGATGCGCTTCATGGCGCTGCAGCCGAAGAAGATGATCTCCTTCGACTGGAACGCCCCGCCGCACCTGGCGCAGGCGCGCAAGCAGCGCACCTTCGTCGTCGTGCGGTTCGAGCCCGTCTCCGACAAGCTCACGCGGGTGACGCTGCACCACACCGGCTGGGGCGACGGCGGCGAGTGGGACAAGACCTTCGACTATTTCGAGCGTGCCTGGCCTTACGTTCTCGGCAACCTGAAGAAGCGCTTCGACGGGCAACCGCAGGACTGGACGGCCTGGATGGAGGAGCTGCGCAAGATGCACGCCGGCGTGTCGAACCCATCGAACGCGCCAAAGACTGCCGCCGAAGCGGCGTCGGCGCCGAAGCCGGCGCCCAAGCAATAACGTCGCCTGGCCGGCGGCGCGCGCTCAGTCGTCGTCCTTCGCCTGGTACTGTCCGACGAGTTGCTGCTGCACGTTCGGCGGCACCGCCTGGTAGTGGCTCAGCGCGAGCGTGTAACGCCCCTGGCCACTCGTCATCGCGTTCAGCCGCGACTGGTAGCCGTTCAATTCCGACTGCGGTGCCTGCCCCAGCACGGTCAGCGACCCGGCCTGCGCGGTGCGCGTGCCGCTGACGAGGCCGCGCTTGGCTGACAGGTCCCCGGTGATGTCGCCGATCGCCGCTTCCGGCGCCGTGATCTCGATGTTGGCGATCGGCTCGAGCACGATCGGCCCCGCCTTCAGCACGGCATCGATGAAGGCCTTGCGCCCGGCGGTGACGAACGCGATCTCCTTGCTGTCCACGCTGTGGTGCTTGCCGTCGTAGACGACGACGCGCACGTCCTTCACCGGAAAGCCGGCAATCACGCCCGAATCCAGCGCGAGGCGCACGCCTTTCTCGACGGCGGGAATGAACTGGCCCGGAATCGTGCCGCCCTTGACCTGATCGAGGAACTCGAAACCCTTGCCGCGCGCGAGCGGCTCGACGCGCAGGAACACCTCGCCGAACTGCCCGGCGCCGCCCGTCTGTTTCTTGTGGCGATGGTGGCCTTCGGCCGGCGCGGTGATCGTCTCGCGGTAGGCGATGCGCGGCGGCCGCGTGTTGACCTCGCACTTGTAGACCTCGGTCAGCCGCTCGAGCAGCATGCGCAGGTGCAGTTCGCCGAGGCCGTAGATCACCGTCTCGTTGGTGACGACGACGTGCTCGACCTTCAGGCAGGGGTCCTCGTCGACGAGCTTCTGCACGATGTCCCACAGCCGCTGCTCGTCTCCGCGGCGCGCGGGCTCGATCGCCAGGCCATGCACCGGCTCCGGGAAGTCGAGCGGCAGCAGGTGCAGGTGATCGTCCTCGGCGGCGTCGTGCAGCACGGCGTCGAACTGCAGTTCGTCGACCTTGGCGACGGCGCAGATGTCGCCCGGAAAGGCCTGCGCGACCTCGACATGCTCCTTGCCCTGCAGCATGAACAAATGCCCGACCTTGAACGGCCGGCGGCCGTCGCCGATGTAGAGCTGGCTGTCGCGCGAGAGCGTGCCCTGGTGGATGCGGAACACGCCCATCTTGCCGACGTAGGGGTCCTGCGTGACCTTGAACACGTGCGCGATCACGTGCAGCGCCGGGTCGGGCAGCGCGGTCAGCGGCACCGCCTCGGGTCCTTCGCCCTTCAGGAACTTCGGCGGGTTGCCTTCGGTCGGGTCGGGCAGCAGCTTGACGATGACATCGAGCAGTTCGGCGACGCCCGCGCCGCTGCGCGCCGAGACGAACAGGATCGGGATCAGGTGCCCCTCGCGCAGCGCCTGCTCGAGCGGCGCATGCAGTTCGCCCGGGTCGACGTCGCCCTCTTCCAGATAGCGCTCGACGAAGTCCGGGTCCACTTCCACCACCTGCTCGACGAGCGCGCGGTGCGCCTGCGCGACGGAGGAGAAGTCCACCTTCTCGTCGGCGTCGCCCGGGTTGAAGAAGCAATCGACGACGCGCGCGCCATCGTCGGCGGGCAGGTTCAGCGGCAGGCATTCCTTGCCGAACGTCGCGCGGATTTGTTCGACGAGCGCCTCCAGATCGACCCCCTGCGAATCGATCTTCGTCACGACGACGAGCCGGCAGCGTTCGCGCTGCGCGGCGTAGCTCATCATCCGCTCCGTCATCATCTCGAGCCCGTTGGCGGCGCCGATGACGACCGCCGCCGTCTCCACCGCTTCGAGCGCGGGCAGCGACTGGCCGAGGAAGTCGGGCGTGCCCGGCGTGTCGATCAGGTGGATGCGCGTGTTCTGGTGCTGCATGTGCATCAGCGACGCATGCAGCGAATGCTGGACGCGACGCTCGAGCACGTCGAAGTCGCTCACCGTCGAACCGCGTTCCAGCGTTCCGGCGGTGGTGATCGCGCCGGCCTGGCACAGCAGGGCTTCCGCGAGGCTTGTCTTGCCCGCGGCCGCCGCGCCGACCAGCGCGAGCGTTCGGATGCCGCCAATGTCGTTCGGAAGTGGGCTGGTCATCGGTTCCTCCTCGGTCGTTGCGCGTCCGCCACCATCATAGTCACAGTCGGTCCCACCGCGGGCGGCCGATGCAGGGAGGTCGATACGGGGTGCGCTGCGCGCCGCGCTCTATTGGAAAGCGACCTCGGCGAAGCTCCTCAGCTTGCGGCTGTGCAGGCGGTCGATGCCGCCGCTGCGCAGCAGCTCGATCGCGCGGATGCCGATGCGCAGGTGCTGCTCGACGCGCTCGCGGTAGAAGTGGTTCGCCATGCCGGGCAGCTTGATCTCGCCGTGCATCGGCTTGTCGCTCACGCACAGCAGCGTGCCGTAGGGCACGCGAAAGCGAAAGCCGTTCGCCGCGATCGTCGCGCTTTCCATGTCGAGCGCGATCGCGCGGCTCTGGCTGAAGCGGCGCTCCGGCCCGCGGTGCGGCAGCAGCTCCCAGTTGCGGTTGTCGGTCGAGGCGACGGTGCCGGTGCGCATCACGCGCTTGAGTTCATAGCCCTTGAGCAGCGTGACCTCGGCGACGGCCGACTCGAGCGCGACCTGCACTTCGGCGAGCGCCGGGATCGGCACCCACAGCGGCAAGTCCTCGTCGAGCACGTGGTCCTCGCGCACATAGCCGTGGGCGAGCACGTAGTCGCCCAGCTGCTGCGTGTTCTGCAACCCGGCGCAGTGGCCGAGCATGATCCAGGCGTGCGGGCGCAGCACCGCGATGTGGTCGGTGATCGTCTTCGCGTTGGCCGGGCCGATGCCGATGTTGACCATCGTGATGCCCGAGCCATCCGGCCGCACGAGGTGGTAGGCCGGCATCTGCGGCAGGCGCGGCGGCGCGCTCCCGAGTGCGTCGCCGGGGGCGGGGTCCAGCCCTTTGCGGCGCGTCACGACGTTGCCGGGCTCGATGAAGGCGCTGTACTCGCCCGCCGCGTCGGCCATCCGCTCGTGGCCGAGACGCACGAACTCGTCGATGTAGAACTGGTAGTTCGTGAAGAGAATGAAGTTCTGGAAGTTCTCCGGCGTCGTGCCGCTGTAGTGGCGCAGCCGGTGCAGCGAATAGTCGACCCGCGGCGCGGTGAAGAGCGCGAGCGGATTGGGCTCGCCCGGCGCCGGCTCGTGCGTGCCGTTGGCGATGCCGTCGTCCATCGCCGCCAGATCGGGCAGGTCGAAGCGGTCGCGCAGCAGCATGCGGCGCTCGGCGCTCATCGAGCCCTCGATGTGGTCATGCTCGGCGAACGAGAAGTGCACGGGAATCGGCTGCGTGCTGGTGCCGACCTCGAGCGAGACGTGGTGGTTGCGCAGCAGCAGGCGGAACTGCTCGAGGTAGTAGTTCGCGAACAGGTCGGGCCGGGTCAGCGTCGTCTCGTAGCTGCCGGGGCCGGACACGAAGCCGTAGCTCAGGCGCGAGTCGGCGCGCACCACGGTGTCGGTGTGCACGCGAACGAAGGGGTAGCAGGCGCGCACCGGTTGCGTCAGGTCGTCGCCGCCGATGAAGGCCTGCAGCGAGCCGCGCAGGTGCGCGATGCTCGAATCGTAGATGGCGCGCACCTGCGCGAGCGCGCTCTGCGGATCGGCGTGCTGCGCGGGCGCAATGAAGAGGGGCAGTGAGGGCATGGGCGGATTTTCGTCGCGGTGTGCCCGATTGTGGCCGCTGCCTGTGATGCGTCGACACGCGGAGGTTGCGCGTCAGGCGATTTGCGTGAAGCGCAGGATCTCGGGTGCTGCGCCGAAGTGCGCGCCGCCCTGGGCGATCGCCGCCGCCACATGGGGCGTCGACATGTGGGCGTCGGCGGCGGCGCCGTCGGTCCAGCGCTCGACGGTCTGGAAGACGTGCGCGGCGCCGTCCTGCTGAAACAGCTCGTACTGCAGGCAGCCGGACTCCTTTCGGGTCTGCGCGACGAGCTTGACGAGGATCGCGCGCATCGCGTCGGCGGACGCGGGTTGGGCGGTGATGCGGGCCAGGACATGGACCATGATGCTTCCTCCGGTGGGCAGGCGAGGCGCCGCGCCTGCACGGCGAGTGGATCATCGATCGCGCCGGCCGCCTTGCCAAGTCCGCCGCCCGGTCGCTCCCGGCGAAAAATGCGGTTCGGCGGCTGCCGAACCGAACAAGCTGCGGCGCCGCCTCCGTACACTCTGGCTCAACTTCGGGAGTGCGGCAGATGAGAGTGATGGTTCTCGGCAGCGGCGTGATCGGCGTGTCGTGCGCGTACCAGCTCGCCCTCGCGGGGCACGAGGTCACGGTCGTCGACCGTCAGCCCGAGGCCGGCCTCGAGACGAGCAAGGGCAATGCGGGCGAGGTCTCGCCCGGCTATTCGTCGCCCTGGGCCGGGCCTGGCGTGCCGCTCAAGGCCATCAAGTGGCTGCTGATGCGGCACCGCCCGCTGGTGATCCGGCCGCACTTCGACGTCGAATTCGTGCGCTGGGGCCTGGCGATGCTGCGCAACTGCACCTCGGCGCGCTACGAAGTCAACAAGAGCCGCATGGTGCGCCTCGCCGAATACAGCCGCGACTGCCTGCGCGAGCTGCGCACGCAGACCGGCATCGCCTACGACGAGCGCATGCAGGGCACGCTGCAGCTGTTTCGCACGCAGCAGCAACTCGACGCGACCGCCGCCGACATCGCGATCCTCAAGCGCTACGGCGTCGCCCACGAGCTGCTCGACATGGACGGCTGCGTGCGCCACGAGCCGGCGCTCGAGCGCACGCGCGAGAAGTTCAGCGGCGGCCTGCAACTGCCGGGCGACGAGACCGGCGACTGCTTCAAGTTCACCCAGGCCCTGGCGGCGCTCGCCGCCGAGCGCGGCGTGACGTTCCGTCTGGGCACGTCGATCCAGCGCCTGCGCCACGCGGCCGGCCGCATCGACGGCGTCGAGACCGATGCCGGCGTGCTCGCGGCCGACGCCTACCTGCTCGCCCTCGGCAGCTATTCGCCGCTGCTCCTGAAGCCGCTCGGCATCCGCATCCCGGTCTATCCGGTCAAGGGTTACTCGATCACGGTGCCGATCACCGACGCCTCCGGCGCGCCGGAATCGACCGTGATGGACGAAACGCACAAGGTCGCGGTGACGCGGCTGGGCGACCGCATCCGCGTCGGCGGCACGGCCGAGCTGGCCGGCTACACGCTCGAACTGCACGACGCCCGGCGCCGCACGCTCGAGCATGTCGTGACCGACCTGTTCCCGGACGGTGGCGACGTCTCGCGCGCCGAATTCTGGTGCGGCCTTCGACCGATGACGCCCGACGGCACGCCGGTCGTCGGCCCGACGCGGCTGCCCAACCTCTACCTCGCCACCGGCCACGGCACGCTCGGCTGGACGATGGCCGCCGGCACCGGCCGCGTGATGGCCGATCTGATTTCGGGCCGCAAGCCGGAGATCGACCTCGACGGCTTGACCGTTGCCCGCTACGGCGCGGGCGGCTGACCGGCGCCGGCGCGCCTGCGGGCGTCGCGCCGGCCTACCGCAGGCAGGTCCGCGCGCGTGTGCGCCAGGCGCCGACGGGAGCCAGGCGCAGTAGCCGTGATTGCGGCATTGGCGCTGCGCC
>JAMLIM010000093.1 GCA_023954175.1 Rhizobacter sp. | reverse complement strand
TACCTGAACCTGATGCGCGAGGTGCGCGAGGCGCTCGACGCCGGAGCATTCGCCGACTTCGCGACCCGGTTCGCGCAGGATCGTGCACGCGGGGTGTGATGGGCCGTCGTATTCGTGAAGAACCTGTTCTGGCCGAGTCCTGTCCGCTGCCGGAACTCGAGTGACGGCACGCGTTCCGCTCTGCTGGCGTTCAGGTGGTCGCAAGACAGTCGCCCACCGCGCACTGGTCGCGTTCTCCAGCCGTGGCGCCGGACCTACCAGAACGCCCAGTGCCCGGTGCGCACGACCCAGATGCCGAGCGCGCCGTTGGTCACCGCGTGTGCGATGACGGCGACCCACAGCTTGCCCGTGAAGCGGTAGAGCAGTGCATAGGCGAGGCCGGCGATGACGGCGGCGAGCCACATCGTGTGCGCGAGGGTGAAGACGAAGGTCGAGAGCACGATCGCCTTCAGCCCGACGCGGCTGGGGTCGACCGCTTCGAATACCGGGTTCTGGACCCAGCGCATCAGGAACGAGCGCCAGAACAGTTCCTCCATCACCGGCACGAGCAGCGTCGCGCCGATCCAGCGGATCGCGATCAGCGGCCACAGCAGCGCGCCGGCCGCATCGATCGGCACGAAGCTCGCGCTCGGGGTGCCGATGATCATCCACGGCGCGTCGAGCACGATCCAGAGGCCAAACACGGCCAGGCCGACGATGATCGCGAGGCCGATTTCGCCGGCCGCAGGCCAGTTCTGGCGGGCCAGTTCGCCATACTCGCGCCACCACCATGCGAGCGCGCCTCCGACGATCAACGTGGACAGACCGTAGAGCCAGCGCAGGTCGAAGCCGATGTCCTGCGGCAGGTTGCCGCGCGCCGCGAGCAGGCCCATGAAGAGCACGAAGGGGATGATCCGCACGTAAGCCGAGCGGCTGAGGGATGCGAACATGGCGTTACGTTTGTTGTTTGGCGCGCAGTATCGCCGCACGCACTGGCCGGCGCCAGCGCGAAGCGCAAGCCGCTCGCTACTTTCGCAGTGCTTTCGTCACGCTTTCGGTGTGTTCGCCGAGCGCGGGCGCGGGCGCGCCGATGTGCCCCGGCGTCAGGCTGAGCTTGGGCACGACGCCCGGCACGTCGAGCGCCAGGCCGTCGCGCGTCACGATGTGCTCGATCATGCCGCGTGCGCGGTAGTGCGGGTCCTCGGCAATGTCCTTCGCGGTGTAGATGCGGCCGGCCGGCACCTGTGCGGTATTGAGCGCGTCGAGCACCTCGGACACGGTGCGCGGGAGTGTCCATTCGCCGATCGCGGCGTCGATCTCGGCGACGCGCGCGACGCGTCCGGCATTGCCGGAGAGTTGCGGGTCGGTGCCGAGGTCGTCGCGGCCAATCGCCGTCATCAGGCGCCGAAAGATCGAGTCGCCGTTGCCCGCGACGAGCACATGGCCGTCGCGGCATGCATAGGCGTTGCTTGGCGCGATACCGGGCAGGGCAGAGCCGGCGGGTTCACGCACCGCGCCGAACGCACTGTACTCGGGCAGCAGGCTTTCCATGCAATTGAACACCGCTTCGTAGAGCGCGACGTCGATGACCTGGCCGCGGCCCTTGGGTGCGTCTTCGGTGATGGTCTTCGCGCGGTGGTGCAGCGCCATCAGCACGCCGATCACGCCGTGCAGCGCGGCCAGTGTGTCGCCGATGCTGACGCCGACGCGCACCGGCACGCGCCCGGGTTCGGCCGTCAGGTGGCGCAGGCCGCCCATCGCCTCGGCGACGACGCCGAAGCCGGGCCGGTCGCGGTACGGCCCGGTCTGCCCGTAGCCGCTGATGCGCAACATCACGAGGCCGGGGTTGGTGGCGCTCAAGGATTCGTAGGCGAGCCCCCAGCCTTCGAGCGTGCCGGGCTTGAAGTTCTCGATCAGCACGTCGGCCTCGTCGATCAGGCGGCGCACGACGGCGCGGTCGGCCTCCTCGCGCAGGTCGAGCACGACGCTTTGCTTGCCGCGGCTTTGCACCTGCCACCACACGCTCGTGCCGTCGTGCAGCAATCGCCATTGGCGCAGCGGGTCGCCGCCGGGGCCCTTGCCGCTCGCCGGCGGCTCGATCTTGATCACCTCGGCGCCGAAGTCGGCGAGCGTCTTCGCCGCGAACGGCCCGGCGATCAACTGGCCGAGCTCGACGACCTTCACGCCCGCGAGCGGGCCGGGTGCAGCGCCGGGCGTTGGGCCAGAGGTTGGGCCGGGCGCTGGGGCAGGCGTTGTTCCGGTCTGATTCACGCCGACTGCTCCAGCAGGTAGTGCGCGCCGTCGTACTGCCCGAGCGTATCGACGAGAAACTGCATCACGCTTTGCAGGGTGTCGTGCAGCACATGCGGCGGGTTGGCGACGAAGACGCTGCTGCCGATCAGGCCGAAGCCGCGCGCATCAGGCTGCTGCACCGTGAGGCGCGCATGCAACCAGCCTTTCTTCGCGAGCGTGTCGGCGCTCGCCTGCAGCCGCGAAGGCAGCTGCGCCGCTTCAAGCGTCGTCAGCTGCGGCGCCCAGACGATCACCGTGCCCTCGGCGAAGCGCGTCAGCGCCTCGCGCAGCGCGGCGACGACCTTCGCATAGTCGCGCTTCAATTCGTAGCTCGGGTCGATCAGCACGACGCCGCGGCGTGACGGCGGCGGCAGCTCGCCCTTCAGCGCGGCGAAGCCGTCCGTCTGCGTCACCTGCGTGTTGGCGTGCTTGCCGAGGTAGGCGAGCAGGATGCGGTGGTCGGTCGGGTGCAGCTCGAACAGGCGCAAGCGGTCCTGCGGGCGCAGCAGCATCTGCGCGAACGCGGGCGAGCCGGGGTATTGCTCGAAGCGCACGTTCGCCGCCTGCGGCCCGCCGCCGTTGAACTGGCGCACGAGCGCGACATAGTCGGCCAGCGGCGCGGGCAGATCGTCGCGTGACCACAACTGCCCGATGCCTTGTTCGTACTCGCCCCGCTTCTGCGCGTAGCGGCCCTCGAGCGAATAGCCACCGGCGCCGGCATGCGTGTCGACGAGCGTGAAGGGCTTGTCCTTCAAGGCCATGTAGCGCAGCACCTGGACGAGCACCAGGTGCTTGAGCACGTCGGCATGGTTGCCGGCGTGAAACGCGTGTCGGTAGGCGAGCATCTTGGCGGCGCTGCGGAGAAGGAAGCAGACCGCACTGTACGGCCTGCGCCAGCGGTGCATGGCTGCATAGCGGAGTTCCGCTTGACGCGCCGCAATCCGGTTATCGCGCAAGTGCGTAACCTGCAGCTTGCTCTGGCCACCCCACCGAGAATCATGACGACACTGTTCGAGCCTGCAAACGCGGGCGACATCGCCCTTTCCAACCGCATCGTGATGGCGCCGTTGACGCGCGACCGCGCTGGCCCCGGCCAGGTGCCGACGCCGCTGATGGCCGAGTACTACCGCCAGCGCGCGGGCGCCGGGCTGATCGTCACCGAGGCGAGCCAGATCTGCCCGGAGGGCCAGGGCTACCTCGACACGCCCGGCATCCACAACGCCGAGCAGGTCGCCGGTTGGCGGCGCGTGACGGAGGCGGTGCACGCGGCGGGCGGCAAGATCGTGATCCAGCTCTGGCACGTCGGGCGCATCTCGCACGTCTCGCTGCAGCCGGGCGGCATCGCGCCGGTCTCGTCGACGGCGCGCTCGGCGGGCAGCAAGACCTTCACGAAAGCCGGCTTCGTCGACGTCTCGACGCCGCGCGCGCTGCGCACCGATGAACTGCCGGGCATCGTCGATGCCTACCGTCATGCGGCGGGCTGCGCGATGGACGCCGGCTTCGACGGCGTCGAAGTGCACGGCGCCAACGGCTACCTGCTCGACCAGTTCCTGCGCGACAGCATCAACGACCGCAGCGATGCCTACGGCGGATCGATCGAGAACCGCGCGCGGTTGCTGCTCGAGGTCATGCGCGCGATCGCCACCGAGATCGGCGGCGGGCGTACCGCGCTGCGGCTGTCGCCAGTGACGCCGAGCAATGGCGCCGGGCCGGACAGCGACCCGCAGGCGCTGCACAACCACGTCGTCGAGCAGCTTGCGCCGCTCGGCATGGCCTACCTGCATGTGATCGAAGGGCAAACTGGCGGCGCGCGCGACATCGCGCCCTTCGACTACGCTGCCCTGCGCAGCCGCTTCAAGCACGGCAACCCACGCGGCGCGTGGATGGTCAACAACGGCTACAGCCGTGCGATGGCGCTCGACGCGGTGGCGAGCGGCGCAGCCGATCTGGTCGCCTTCGGCCGGCCGTTCATCGGCAACCCGGATCTCGTCCGCCGCCTGCGCGACGACCTGCCGCTGGCGCCGCTGCGGCGCGAAACGCTCTACGGCGGCGGCGCCGAGGGGTATACCGACTACGTGGACTACGCGGCGGCGAGCGAGGCAGTGGGCGTGTCGTAGCGATCCTTGCGAGTGCGTCGCGCAGGCGCGAGGCGGCGGGCGTCAGCCCGCCATCACCGCCGCCATCGCGACCGCGGTCGGCTCGACGTTGCCGGTGTTCAGGCCGGCAACGCAGACGCGCCCCGAACGCACCAGATAGACGGCGAATTCCTCGCGCAGGCGATCGACCTGCGTGGGCGACAGCCCGGTGTAGCTGAACATGCCGTGCTGCGTCAGGAAGTAGTTCAGGTCGCGGCCCGGCAGCTTTGCCGACAGCACGCCGTGCAAGGCCTTGCGCATCGCGAGGATGCGCTCGCGCATCGCAGCGACTTCGCCCTCCCACAGCTTGCGCAGCGCCGGATCGCCGAGCACGCGGGCGACGAGCTGGCCGCCGAAGATCGGCGGGCTCGAGTAGTTGCGCCGCACGGTGAACTTGAGCTGGCCGAGCACGCGCTCGGCCTGATCGGCATCCGGGCAGACGACCGACAGCGCGCCGCAGCGTTCGCCATACAGGCTCATGCTCTTCGAGAACGAATTGGCGATGAAGAACGACAGTCCGGCGTCGGCAAACGCGCGCGGCGCCCAGGCGTCGGCCTCCATGCCCTCGCCGTAACCCTGGTAGGCGAGGTCGAGATAGGGGATGAGCTCGCGTTCGCGCAACACCGGCATCAGCGCCTCCCACTGCGCGCGCGTCAGGTCGACCCCGGTCGGGTTGTGGCAGCAGGCGTGCAGCAGCACGACGCTGCGCTTCGGGATCGCGCGCAGCGCTTCCAGCATCGCGTCGAAGCGCACGCCGCCTGTCGTGGCGTCGTAGTACGGATAGGTGTGCACGGTGAGGCCGGCGCCCTCGAACATCGCGCGGTGGTTGTCCCAGGTCGGGTCGCTGACCCAGACGGCGCTGGCGGGAAACTGGCGGTGGATGAAGTCGGCGCCGACGCGCAGGCTGCCGCTCGAGCCGATCGACTGGATCGTCGCCACGCGCCCGCTCTTGACCGCCTCGTGCCCGGGCCCGAACAGGAGTTTTTGCACCTCGGCGCGGCAGTTGGCCGCGCCCTCGATGGCCTGATAGGGCTTCGGCCCGCCGGCCTCGACGATCTGCAGCTCGGCGCGGCGCACCGACTCGAGCATCGGGAGGCGGCCCTCGTTGTCGAAGTAGATGCCGATCGACAGGTTGATCTTGTGCGGCCGCGGGTCCTTCTGGAAAGCCTCGTTCAGGCTCAGGATCGGGTCGCCGGCATAGGGTTCTATGTGCTCGAACATGGTTGCCCCCTTCAGGCCTTCAGTGCGGCTTCGATGTCCTTGCGCAGCGACTCGGGTTTGTCGGTCGGCGCGTAGCGCTTGAGGACGCGGCCGTCCTTGCCGATGAGGAATTTGGTGAAGTTCCACTTCACCGCCTGGCTGCCGAGCAGCCCCGGCGCCTCGGCCGTGAGCCACTGCCACAGCGGGTGCGCCTTCGCGCCGTTCACGTCCACCTTGGACATCATCGGGAAGTTCACGCCGTAGTTCAGCGAGCAGAAGGAGGCGATCTCGTCGTTGCTGCCCGGGTCCTGCGCGCCGAACTGGTTGCTCGGGAAGCCGATCACGACCAGGCCCTTGTCGCGGTAGTCCTCCCACAGCTGTTCGAGGCCGGCGAACTGCGGCGTGAAGCCGCAGGCGCTCGCGGTGTTGACGATCAGCATCACCTTGCCACGCTGGGTGGAGAGATCGGCGCGCTGGCCGGTGATCGACAGTGCGGAGAAATCGTAGATCGTCTTGGCGGCTTTGGGCATGGGGTGTCCTGATTCGAGCGCGAGGGGCGGGTGACCGATGGTATCGCCACGGCGCGGGCGGTGCGCTCAGGCGGGTCGGCGCCGCGCGGCGAGCGCGGCGGCGCCGACGATCAACGCGCCGCCGACGAGCAGTTGCGGCGTCAGCGTGCCGCCGCCGAGCGCGAGCGCGGAGCCGGCGGCGAACACGACCTCGGTCAACAGCACGACGGCAGTGACGTTCGCCGCGAGCCGACCGGCACCGAACTGGAGCGCGAAGTTGCTCGCCAGAAAGACGACGCTCAGCGCGAGCGTCGACAGCACCCAGCCCGGCGCCGCAGGCGGTGGCCAGGGCAGGTCGCCGCGCAGCGCGAGCGCCGTCGCGAGCGTGCCCGCAACGACCACGCCGCCCGCGAACATCGCGATCGCGCGCGCCTCTTCAGGCCGCGCCGCCTCGCGCTTGAGCATCACGTTGTTGAGGGCGAAGGTGAACCCGCCGACGATGCCGAGCGCGTCGGCCAGCGTGCGCGGCAGCGGCCAGCCGCCTTCGGCGGGCCACAGCACGATGGCCGCGCCGGCAAGCGAGAGTGCGACGCGCAGCGCGGCCGACGCCGTGAGCGTCTCGCGCAGCAGCCAGCGCGCGAGCAGTACGGCCCAGAGCGGCATCAGGTAGAACAGCAGCACGACGCGCACCACGTCGCCGATCACCATCGCCCAGTTGAAGGCGGCGTTGGTCGTGCCGGAGGCGAGCACCAGCACCCAGAGGGCCGGCGTGCGCAGCAGCATGCCGAGCGCGGCCGGGCGCAGGACGATGATCACGAGCACCGCGACGAGGTAGATCGACACCGTCGCCCACAGCGGGTGCAGGCCCAGGCCCTGCAGCTGGCGAAACGGCCACCACGCGACGCCCCAGACGAGCGCGTTGAAGGTGAGGCACAGCGCAGGCCACGCCACGCGCCATGAACTTCCGGAACGCGGCATGCGCAGGCGACTGGATCAGTGGCGGTCGCTGCGGGCGATGGCGAGCAGCCGTTCGACCTCGTCCTTGTGGTGCACGAGGTTCGAGGCGTGCCAGCGCCGGATCATCTCCATGATGGCGGCGACGACCAGACCGAAGGTCGTGATCGCGGCGAAGTTCGAGACCCCGAGGCGCGTCATGCCGGTGTAGAACGCGCCCAGGCCGAGGATGCACGCCTGCTCGTTGAAGTTCTGCACTGCGATCGAACGCCCCGCACCCATCAGGTTGTGGCCGCGGTGCTGCAGCAGCGCATTCATCGGCACGACGATGTAGCCGCCGATGCCGCCGAGGATGATCAGAAACGGCACCGCGACCCAGACGTTGCCGATGAAGTTCATGCCGACCACGAGCACGCCCATCGCGATGCCGAGCGGGATCACGCCCGTCGCGTGGTCGAGCCGCATGCGCATCGAGGCGAGCACCGCGCCGACCGCGGTGCCGATCGCGACCACGCCGGTGAGCGACGAGGCCTGCGTCGTCGTGTAGCCGAGCGCCGCCGCGGCCCAGGCCAGCACGATGTAGCGCAGGTTGCCGGCGACGCCCCAGAACAGCGTCGTCGTCGCGAGCGAGATCTGGCCGAGCTTGTCGCCCCAGAGCCGGGCATTGCAGCGCGCGAAGTCGCGCACCAGACCGAGCGGGCTGCGCGACAGCGGCTGCAGCGGGGCTTCGGTGCGCGGAATGTAGAGGTTGAAGATGGCGGCGATGACGTAGACGAGGATCAACGATGCGATCGCCGCTTCGGGCGGCGTGTCGATGCCGGTGTCGATCATCGGCAGGTCGAAGCCCAGCAGCTGCGGCGCGATCACCGGCCCGACGAGCTGGCCGCCGAGCAGCACGCCGAGGATGATCGAGGTGATCGTCAGCCCTTCGATCCAGCCGTTGGCCTTGACGAGCTGCGAAGGCGGCAGCAGCTCGGTCAGGATGCCGTACTTGGCCGGCGAATACGCCGCCGCGCCGAGGCCGACGACCGCATACGACAGCAGCGGGTGCGTGCCGAACAGCATCATCAGGCAGCCCGCGATCTTGATGAGGTTCGAATAGAACATCACCTGGCCCTTGGGCACGGCGTCGGCGAAGGCGCCGACGAAGGGCGCGAGCACGACGTAGAAGAGCGCGAACATCGGCACCAGCGCGGCCGCCTGCCAGTCGGCACCGCCCGCCACCCGGATCAGTTCCACTGCCGCGACGAACAGCGCGTTGTCCGCCAGCGAGCTGAAGAACTGCGCCGACATGATCGTGGAGAAGCCTTTTTTCATGCGGTCGCGAGCAGGCGGCTGTGCGTTGTCTCCGTTGCAAGAAAGGCTTGTGGGGGCGCCATTGACGGGCGTGCGTGCCCGCGTGTGGTCTGTGCTCCCTGCGCCGCGGTTTATAGCATGCGCCCCGCGCCGCAGCGCCCGCGTCGACCCCCGGTTTCGGGTGGGCTTGACTGGCAGAATGGGCTCATGCCGCGACCGATTCAAGCGCTCATCCACAGCGCCGCACTGGCGCACAACCTGATGCGTGCGCGCGCTGCCGCCGGCGATGCGCGCGTGTGGGCGGTCGTCAAGGCCAACGCCTACGGGCACGGCATCGAGCGCGTGTTCGACGGCCTGCGCGGCGCCGACGGCTTCGCGCTGCTCGACCTGGCCGAGGCCGAACGCATCCGCGCGCTCGGCTGGCGCGGCCCGGTGTTGCTGCTCGAAGGCTGCTTCGAGCCGCGCGACCTCGAGTCGTGCTCGCGCCTGAACCTGTGGCACGTCATCCATCGCGAGGAGCAGATCGACTGGCTCGCCGCCCACAAGAGCGCGGCGCCGCACCGTGTCTTCCTGAAGCTCAACAGCGGCATGAACCGGCTCGGCTTCGCGCCCGCGGCCTACCGCGCCGCGTGGCTGCGCCTGTCGGGCCTGACGCAGGTGGAAGACATCACGCTGATGACGCACTTCTCGGATGCGGATGCGGATGACGAAGGCGCGCCCGGCGTGGCATCGCAGCGCGCCGCGTTCGTCGCCGCGACGGACGGCCTGCCCGGTGAACGGTCGCTGTGCAACAGCGCGGCGACGCTGCGCTTCGCGGCGTCCGACACGGTGCTGCGCGGCGACTGGGTGCGCGCCGGCATCATGAGCTACGGTTCGTCGCCCGACCATCCGGCGCACGACAGCGCGCACTGGCAGTTGCAGCCGGCGATGACCTTGCAGGCCGAATTGATCGCGACGCAGGAGATTGCCGCGGGCGCGAGCGTCGGCTACGGCAGCCGCTTCACGGCCGAGCTTCCGATGCGCATCGGCGTTGTCGCCTGCGGCTACGCCGACGGCTATCCGCGCAGCGCGCCGAGCGGCACGCCGGTGCTGGTCGACGGTGTGCGCACGCGCCTCGTCGGTCGCGTGTCGATGGACATGGTGACGGTCGATATGACGCCGGTGCCCGCGGCCCGTGTCGGCAGCGTGGCGACGCTCTGGGGCTGTGGGGCGGGCGGCAGCGTCCTGCCGATCGACGAGGTCGCGCATGCGGCCGGCACGCTCGGCTACGAGCTGATGTGCGCGCTCGCGCCGCGCGTGCCGGTCAGCGTCGGTTGAACGCGCCGCGACCGCCCCCAGTTCAAGTCATGGCCCCGCCTCTCGAAACCGCCGACGAAATTCTCGACACGCCCGAGAACGAGCGCGTGAAGGCCTGCCGCAAACTCGTGCGCCTCCAGGCGCTGAAGGCGGCGGGCGTGTCGGCGGTCCCGGTGTTCGGCGCCGACCTGTTCATCAACGCCAAACTGCTGATGAGCACGGTGGAGCAGATCAACCGCGCCTACGGCCTGTCGCCGGTGCAGATCGCCGCGCTGCCGCCGGCGCAGCGCAGCAAGGTCGACGAGCTGATCAAGAAGACCGGCAGCTACCTCATCGGGCGCGCGGTGACGCAGACGGCGATCATCGCGGCCATGCGCTCGGTCGGCATTCGCCTCGGCGCGCAGCAGGCGGCCAAGTTCGCGCCGCTGGTCGGCCAGGCGGCGTCGGCGGCGCTGTCGGGCTGGCTCTTCAAGCGGCTGTGCGACCGCCACATCACGAACTGCGAGGCGGTGCGCGCCGAGCTGCCCCTGCTGCCGGCGCCGAAGCCGGCCGACATCATCGACCTCGACTGACGCGCGTTCACCCATCATGCGCAGCCCCGTCGTCGAACCGACCGAAGTCGAGATCAGCGCGATCCGCGCCCAGGGTGCGGGCGGCCAGAACGTCAACAAGGTGTCGAGTGCGGTGCATCTGCGATTCGACATCCGCGCCTCGTCGCTGCCGGAGGCGGTGAAGGAGCGGCTGCTCGCGTTGCGCGATTCGCGCATTACGCAGGAGGGCGTGCTCGTCATCAAGGCGCAGACCACGCGCAGCCAGGACCAGAACCGGGCCGAGGCACTTCAGCGTGTGCAGGAGCTCGTCGACAGCGTCGCCGCGCCGCCGCGGAAACGCCGGCCGACCCGGCCAACCTTCGCCTCCAAACTGCGCCGCCTCGAAGGCAAGGCGGTGCGCGCGAAGGTCAAGGCCGGACGCGGGACGGTCGAAGAATGAACTGAGCCGTTTGGCTGCCCTGGCCGCCTGGCCGCCCGGCCGCCTATGTGCGGCCGAGAAGGGCGCGAAGCCTGGCAATACGCCCAGCGTCCTTGTCCGCCGGCACGAAGCGCTGAGGATGGTCGGCCAGATAGATGCCGCTGCTGCCGCCCGGATCCAGACGCAAGAGCCAGAGGCCGCGCTGGCCGCGCCTGTATGCGAGATCACTGCTCGAAGCGGGCGCGGCAGCCGGCGCCACGCGCACCAGTGCGACCGTAGGGGCACTCGTGGCGTTCACGCCTTTCGGCCCCTTCAGCACTTCGGCAATTGCAATGGCGCCCAGTTCGACGCGCACGGTGCCGCCCAGGGTCAAGGGCTCGGATTGCCCGACCCACTCGCCCATCACGATCAGGTCGGATCGGGTCAGCAACTCTTCATCGCTCATCTGCGCCCACATAGCCGCTCCTGGTTTCGGCAGCAATGCAAGCAGCACCGCTCCGCAGACGATCGCGCGCCGCAGAAGAACGAACGGGCCGGCCGAGGTCGGTTTCGACCTCGCCGGCCCCCAATCACTCGGAGCGCGATGCGCGTTCGAGTGGCTCAAGAATGCGATGCGCGGCGCCGCCAGACCAGCAGACCTGCCAAGCCCAGGCTCAACATTGCCAGCGTGCCGGGCTCGGGCACGACCGGGGTGCCATAGAGGTACTGCATGCCTGCAATGTCGTCGGCCTGCGGGCCGCTGAACGCCTCGGAGTAGAACGGGTTCATCAACGAGCCTGGAACCCCGGTGTGGTCCAGCCCCAGCGCGTGCCCGAGTTCATGCGTGAGGACCTGGTAGATGCTGAACCCGGGGCCGCCGAAGCTGGTCTTCCATGTCTCCGCCGTGTCGAAGTGAATGTCGCCGGCCGCCGTGTCGCCGTTCACGGGCGGGTAGTAACCGTGCGCGAGCGTACCGAACGGCCCGTCGAAGATGTGGCCGCCGAGGCGAATGTCGGCGTTCGTGCCCGGTGCGTTCCAGGCAACGCCGTTGTCGACCGGCACGTGGACGAAGGTCAGATTGGCGACCGCCGACCAGGCGCTGAAGGCGGCCGTCACGTTCGTCATGAAGTCGGCCGGCATGAATGAGGCGAACGAATGGCACATCCCGTCGGAGGAATCCGCACAAGTGATGTCGCCCGACAAGCTCCAGCTGACCGTCGCCCCTGTTCCGATGACAGGCGAACCCCACTTGCCCGGAGTCGTCGGGCCGATGACGAAGGCGGAGGCTGCCATCGGCAGGCTGAGCGCCGCAACGGCTGCAATGGTGAGAATGCTTCTCTTCATGTCACTGTCTCCTATCGGGTAGGGCTCTCGGCGCTCGCGCAGGGAATGCTGCACAGCGGCAATGTCGCTAGGACACGCGCTTCGAGTCTGGACCTCGCAGGGCTGAGCGTCACTCCCCTGTTTGTGGGGGAGACTTTCCCAGGTAATCAGAGGGTGCGATCCGACTTCTATCCGGGTTGTTGCCAACGCTGGCGAACTTGCAGTTGAAGGCTTCAGCGCCTGGCAGATCGGGGCACAAATTGGCCCTGCGCACCGGGCAGTCCGCCGGACGAATCGCGAGGCGACGACAATCGCCGCATGGCGAAGGACAAGACCCTCTACACCTGCAGCGAGTGCGGCGGCACGTCCCCGAAATGGCTCGGCCAGTGCCCGGCGTGCAGCGCGTGGAACACGCTCGTCGAGGGCGTTGCCGAGAGCGCCGCGGCGACGCGCAACCAGCGCTTCCAGTCGCTCGCGAAAGCGTCGCCGGTGGCGACGCTGTTCGAGATCGAGGCGGCCGAGATCGAGCGCACGCCGACCGGCATCGAGGAGTTGGACCGCGTGCTCGGCGGCGGCATCGTCGAGGGCGGCGTGGTGCTGATCGGCGGCGATCCGGGCATCGGCAAGAGTACTTTGCTGCTGCAGGCCATGGATCACCTTGCGCGCCGCGCGCCCGCGCTCTACGTGACGGGCGAGGAAAGCGGCGCGCAGGTCGCGCTGCGCTCGCGCCGCCTCGGCCTGCCGGCGTCGCCGGTGCGCGTGCTGGCCGAGATCCAGCTCGAGCGCATCCTGGCGACGATTGCCGCGGAGCAGCCGGCGGTCGTCGTCATCGACTCGATCCAGACGGTGTACTCGGAGCAGCTCACCTCGGCGCCCGGCTCGGTGGCGCAGGTGCGCGAATGCGCGGCGCAGCTAACGCGCGCGGCGAAGGCGAGCGGCGTCACGATCATCCTCGTCGGGCACGTGACGAAAGAGGGCACGCTGGCGGGGCCGCGCGTGCTCGAACACATCGTCGACACGGTGCTCTACTTCGAGGGCGACACGCACAGCGCGTTTCGCCTCATCCGCGCGTTCAAGAATCGATTCGGCTCTGTGGGCGAGATCGGCGTCTTCGCGATGACCGAGCGTGGCCTCAAGGGCGTCAGCAACCCGAGCGCCATCTTTCTTTCGACGCACGCCGAGCCGGTGCCGGGCGCCTGCGTCCTCGTCACGGTCGAGGGCACGCGGCCGATGCTCGTCGAAGTGCAGGCCCTGGTGGACAGCGGCGGCCCGAGCCCGCGACGGCTGTCGGTCGGCCTCGAGCGCGACCGCCTCGCGATGCTGCTCGCTGTCCTGCACCGCCACGCGGGTGTGTCGTGCATGGACCAGGACGTGTTCATCAACGCCG
>JAMLIM010000092.1 GCA_023954175.1 Rhizobacter sp. | reverse complement strand
GCGCGCGTCGCCCTGCAGGGCGGCAGCCGCGGCGGCCGCGTTGGCGGGCCGTTGATAGTCGAACGTATACATGCTTGTGGCTCCTTGTGGTCAGGCGATCTTGTTGGCAGCGCGCCAGACGCGCTCAGGCGTCGCCGGCATCGCGATCTCGGCGACGCCGAGGGCGTCGGTCAGCGCATTGATGAACGCGGGGGGTGAGCCGATCGCGCCGGCCTCGCCGCAGCCCTTCACGCCGAGCGGGTTGTGGGTGCACGGCGTCACGGTGTGGTCGACCGTGAAGCTCGGCAGGTCGTCGGCGCGCGGCATCGCATAGTCCATGTAAGAGCCGGTCAGCAACTGGCCCGATTCCGGGTCGTAGCGGCAGGCTTCGAGCATCGCCTGGCCGAGACCTTGAGCGATGCCGCCGTGCACCTGGCCGGAGACGATCATCGGGTTGATGATGTTGCCGAAGTCGTCCACCGCGGTGAACTTGACGACGCGCGTCTTGCCGGTCTCGGGGTCGACCTCGACCTCGCAGATGTGGCTGCCGGCGGGATAGGTGAAGTTGGTCGGATCGTAGAAGGCGTTCTCGTTGAGCCCCGGCTCGAGCTTGTCGAGCGGGTAGTTGTGCGGCACGTAGGCGGTGAGCGAGACGCTGCCCCACGGCACCTTCTTGTCGGTGCCCGCGACCTTGAACTCGCCGTTCTCGAACTCGATGTCGGTGTCCGCCGCCTCGAGCAGATGCGCCGCGATCTTCTTGCCCTTGGCAATCACCTTGTCGACCGCCTTCACGATCGCCGTGCCGCCGACCGAGAGCGAGCGGCTGCCGTAGGTGCCCATGCCGAACGGCACGCGGCCGGTGTCGCCGTGCACGATCTCGACGTTCTCGATCGGGATGCCGAGCTTGGCCGCGACGACCTGCGCGAAGGTCGTCTCGTGGCCCTGGCCGTGGCTGTGCGAACCGGTGAACACGGTCACCGTGCCGGTCGGGTGCACGCGCACTTCGCCCGCCTCGAACAGGCCGGCGCGTGCGCCGAGCGCGCCCGCGATGTTCGAAGGCGCGAGGCCGCAGGCCTCGATGTAGCAGCTGTAGCCGATGCCGCGCAGCTTGCCGTTCTTCGCCGCCTCGGCCTTGCGCGCCGGGAAGCCGGCGACGTCGGCGATCTTGAGCGCCTTCGCCAGATGGGCTTCGTAGTCGCCGGTGTCGTAGGTCAGGCCGACCGGCGTCGCATACGGGAAGCCGGTGATGAAGTTCTGGCGCCGGATCGCCGCCGGGTCCATCTTCATCTCGCGCGCCGCCGTCTCGACCAGGCGCTCGACGACGTAGGTCGCCTCGGGCCGGCCGGCACCGCGGTAGGCATCGACCGGCGCGGTGTTGGTGAACACCGCCTTCACCTCGGCGTAGATCGCCGGCGTCTTGTACTGGCCGGCGAGCAGCGTCGCGTACAGGATGGTCGGCACGCTCGACGCGAAGGTCGACAGGTAGGCGCCCATGTTGGCGATCGTGCTGACGCGCATCGCGAGGAAGTTGCCCTTCGCGTCCAGCGCCAGCTCGGCCGTCGTCGCATGGTCACGGCCGTGGGCGTCGGTGAGGAAGGATTCGCTGCGCTCGGCGGTCCATTTGATCGGCCGGCCGACATGCTTGCTCGCCCAGACGAGCGCCGTCTCTTCGGCGTAGAGGAAGATCTTCGAGCCGAAGCCGCCGCCGACGTCGGGCGCGATCACGCGCACCTTCGATTCCGGCAGGCCGAGCACGAAGGCGCACATCAGCAGCCGCTCGACGTGCGGGTTCTGGTTCGCGACATAGAGCGTGTAGCTCTCGTCGTGCTTGGTGTACTGCGCGTTGGCGGCGCGCGGCTCGATCGCGTTCGGGATCATCCGGTTGTTCGCGAACTGCAGCTTGGTGACATGCGCGGCGCTGGCAAATGCGGCGTCGACCGCCTCCTTGCTGGTGCCATGCCCCCAGTCGTAGCAGACATTGCCCGGCACGTCGTCATGGACCGAGGACGCCGCACCGTCGGCCTTCGTGATGTCGATGACGGCGGGGAGTTCTTCGTAGTCGACCACGATCAGTTCGGCCGCGTCCTTCGCCTGCGCCACGCTGTCGGCGACGACGAGCGCGACCTGGTCGCCCACGTGGCGCACCTTGCCCTGCGCCAGCACCGGGTGCGGCGGCTCCTTCATCGGCGAGCCGTCCTTGCTGTGGATCAGCCAGCCGCAGGGCAGGCCGCCGACCTTGGCCTCGGCCAGATCGGCACCGGTGAAGATGCGCACCACGCCGGGCGCCTTGGCGGCGGCGGCGGTGTCGATCGAGAGGATGCGCGCATGCGCGTGCGGCGAGCGCAGGAAGACGGCGTAGGTCTGGCCGGGCAGCGCGACGTCGTCGGTGTACTGGCCGGCGCCGGTCAGGAAGCGCTTGTCCTCACGGCGCAGCACGCTCTGCGCGATCGGGCCGAGTTCGGTTTGGGTCATGTCGTTCATGGTGTTCTCCTTCCCGGCCTCAGGCGCTCGCCGGCACGCCGCCGGCCTGGCATTGCTGAACCGCCTTGACGATGTTGTGATAGCCGGTGCAGCGGCAGATGTTGCCCTCCAGCGCCTCGCGGATCTCCTGCTCGCTCGCCTTCGGGTTGTCGGCCAGCAGCTGAACCGAGGACATCACCATGCCGGGTGTGCAAAAGCCGCACTGCAGACCATGGCACTCGCGAAACGCGGTCTGCATCGGGTGCATCTCACCCTCTTTGGCCAGGCCTTCGATCGTCGTGATCTGCGCGCCATCGGCCTGCAGCGCCAGCATCGAGCAGGACTTCACCGCGCGGCCGTTCATGTGCACCGTGCAGGCGCCGCATTGCGCCGTGTCGCAGCCGACATGCGTGCCGGTCAGGCGCAGGTGTTCGCGGATGAAATCCACCAGAAGGGTTCGGGGGTCGACGCCGGCCTGGACGGCCTTGCCATTGACGGTGAGCGAAAGCATTGCGGTCACGAAAGTCTCCTGCACGGTGGATGGGGCCCGCGGCCCCGGAACTGAGCATTGTTCGGGCTGGCGCCGACAAAGCAAAGCGTGGGTTTACCCTAGGCAACGGATGCGACGAGGGTGTGCGCGGCGGGCAATCGCAGCCCGGCGCTGCGCGAACGGGGCATGTCGCGTGCGCGAACTACTCGCCAAGATAGGCGGCGCGCACCCGCGGGTCGCTCAGCAACTGCTTGCCTTCGCCGCTCATCGTGATCTCGCCCGAGTCCATCACGTAGCCACGCGACGCGATCTGCAGCGCGCGGCTCGCGTTCTGCTCGACGAGCAGGATCGTCGTACCGCGGCCGTGGATGTCGTTGACGACCTCGAAGATGGTGTCGACGAGGATCGGCGAGAGGCCCATCGACGGCTCGTCGAGCAGCAGCACCTTGGGCCGCGCCATCAGCGCGCGCCCCATCGCGAGCATCTGCTGCTCGCCGCCGGACATCGTGCCGGCGAGCTGGTTGCGCCGCTCCTTCAGGCGCGGGAAGATGCCGAACACCTTCTCGATGTCGCCCTCGACCTCGTCGTCGCGGCGCACGAAGGCGCCCATCTGCAGGTTCTCGGTGATCGTCATGCGCGCGAACACGCCGCGCCCTTCGGGCACCATCACGAGGCCCTGCTTGACCAGGTCCCACGAACCCTGACCCTTGATCGACTGGCCCAGGTATTCGATGTCGCCCGACGCCACCGGTTGCAGGCCGGTGATCGCCTTGAGCGTCGTCGTCTTGCCGGCGCCGTTGGCGCCGATCAGGCTGACGAGCTCGCCCTCGTGAACCTCGAACGAAATGCCCTTCACGGCCTGGATGCCGCCGTAGGCGACCTTCAGTGCGCTGACCTTGAGCAGTGTGTCTGCCATGTTGTTGCGTCTCCTGCCGCCGGGTTCAGTGCGCCGTGTGGCTGGCGCCAAGGTAGGCTTCGATGACCTTCTCGTTGCGCTGCACTTCGTAGGGCGTGCCTTCGGCGATCTGCTTGCCGTAGTCGAGCACGGTCACGCGGTCGCACAGCCCCATCACGAGCTTCACGTCGTGCTCGATCAGCAGGATCGTGCTGCCGTCGCGCCGGATCTGGTCGATCAGTTCGCGCAGCACGACCTTCTCGGTCGCGTTCATGCCGGCGGCCGGCTCGTCGAGCGCGATCAGCTTCGGTTCGGTCGCGAGCGCGCGCGCGATCTCGAGCCGACGCTGGTCGCCGTACGACAGCGTGCGCGCCTTGAACTCCGCGTAGCCGCCGATGCCCACGTAGTCGAGCAGCTCCTGCGCGCGCGCGGCGATGCCAGCCTCCTCCTGCTTGAAGCCGCCGGTGCGGAACACGGCGCCGATCAGGCCCGAGTGCGTGCGCACATGGCGGCCGACCATCACGTTCTCGAGCGCCGTCATGTCGGCGAACAGGCGGATGTTCTGGAAGGTTCGCGCGATCCCGGCCTTCGCGACCTCGTGCACCGCGCTCGGCTTGTAGGGCTTGCCGCCGAGCTCGAAGGTGCCGGAATCGGGCAGGTACAGGCCGGTCAGGACGTTGAAGAAGGTCGTCTTGCCGGCGCCGTTGGGCCCGATCAGGCCGTAGATCTGGCCCTTCTCGATCGTCACCGCGACGTCCGACAAGGCCTGCAGGCCGCCGAAGCGCTTGGACACGTCCGCCACTTTCAGGATGGCTTCGGTCATGGCTGCCCCTTGTCCGATGGGTACATCGGCCGATCCCCCGGGGGGATGCGGGCCGGCTTGGGAGCGGCCCGGCGCTCGGCCCGCGGCGAGAGGGTTGACGCAAGGTGCCTCATGCTGCGCTCCTCGGCTCCTGGTCCGCCGTCGGTACCGGCGCCGCCTTGCCGTGTTCGGGCGAGGGCCACAGCCCGCGCGGTCGGGCGAGCATGATGCCGATCATCGCCAGCGCGATCAGCAGCTGGCGCAGGATCGACGCGTCGAGCCGGCCGCCCGTCATCGCCTGCAGCGGGCTTGCCACGTAGCGCAGCACCTCGGGCAGTGCGGCGAGCAGCAGCGCGCCGATGATCACGCCCGGGATGTGGCCGATGCCGCCGAGCACGACCATGGCGACGATCATGATCGACTCCTGCAGGCTGAACGACTCGGGCGAGATGAAGCCCTGGAAGCTGGCGAACATCACGCCCGAGACGCCACCGAAGGTCGCCCCCATGCCGAACGCGAGCAGCTTCATGTTGCGCGTGTTGATGCCCATCGCCTTGGCGGCGATCTCGTCCTCGCGGATCGCCATCCAGGCGCGTCCGATGCGGGAACGCTCGAGCCGGTAGCAGATGACAACGCTCCCGACGACGAGGGCGAGGAACAGGTAGTAGTAGAGCGAGACGGACGACAGCTCGATGAACCCGAGGTTGAGCGTGTCGCCCAGATCGAGGCCGAAGAACTTGATGGAGTCGATGCCGGCGATGCCCTTCGGCCCGTTCGTGATGTTGACCGGCGCATCCAGGTTGTTCAGGAAGACGCGGATGATCTCGCCGAAGCCGAGCGTGACGATCGCCAGATAGTCACCCCGCAGCTTGAGCACCGGCACACCGAGCAGCACACCGAAGGTGGCCGCGACGGCCGCGCCGAGCGGTATCACGAGCCAGATCGGGGCGTGAATGCCGTTCGGAAAGATGGCCGCGATCCAGCCGAAGGTGTCGGTCAGCTGCGACGACGCGAGCAGGCCGAACATGTAGGCGCCGACCGCATAGAACGCGACGTAGCCCAGATCGAGCAGGCCGGCATAGCCGACGACGATGTTCAGGCCGAGCGCGAGCAGCACGTACAGCAGCGCGATGTCGACGATGCGCACCCAGGCATTGCCGAAGTACTGCGCGACGAGCGGCACGATCATGAGCCCGACGGCGGCGGCGAGGAAGGTCAGGAGCTTCTTGTTCATGGTCGATGCTCCGCCTCAGGACCGGTCGGCCACGCGCTCGCCGAGCAGGCCCTGCGGACGCAGGGTCAGGATCAGGATCAGCACGATGAAGGCGAAGATGTCCGAATAGTGGCTGCCGAGCACGCCGCCGGTGAGGGCGCCGATGTAGCCTGCGCCGAGCGACTCGATCAGCCCGAGCAGCACGCCGCCGAGCATCGCGCCGGCGAGGTTGCCGATGCCGCCGAACACCGCCGCGGTGAACGCCTTCAGGCCCGGCAGGAAGCCCATCGTGTGCGTCACCGAGCCGTAGTTGGCGGCGTACATCACGCCTGCCAGCGCGGCGAGCGCGGCGCCGATGACGAAGGTGGCGGAGATCACCATGTCCGGCCGCACCCCCATCAGCCCGGCGACGCGCGGGTTCTCGGCCGTCGCCCGCATCGCACGCCCGAGGCGCGTCATGTTGACGAGGTACATCAGTCCGGCGAGCGTGATCACGGTCGTGACGAGGATGATGATCTGCGTCGTGTTGATCACCGCGCCGCCGATGAAGAAGGGCTCGCTCGGCAGCATGATCGGGAAGGACTTGTAGTTCGGCTTCCAGATGATCATCGCCAGCGTCTGCAGCAGCAGGCTCACGCCCATCGCGGTGATCAGCGGCGCGAGCCGCGGGGCGTTGCGCAGCGGCCGGTACGCGACCTTCTCGATCACGTAGTTCAGCACCGAGCAGACCACGATTGCGGCGATCAGCGACAGCAGCAGCAGCAGCCAGCCGGGCAGGCCGGCGTCCTTGAAGGTGGTGACGATCGTCCAGCTCGTCAGCGCCCCGACCATCAGCACCTCACCGTGCGCGAAGTTGATCAGGTTGATGATGCCGTAGACCATCGTGTAGCCGAGTGCGACGAGTGCGTAGACGCTGCCGAGCACAAGGCCGTTGATGATCTGTTGGATCAGTGTGTCCATCCGTATGTCTCCTCAGAGGCCTGAGCGCAAGGCCCGGCTGTTTCGGCGCAGTTTCTCGGCGTGCTCGCGGCCTTTGGTCTTCGGCCTGCGCAACCCAGCGAACGGGCGTGCCCGACTTTAGTGGCAAAAGCCCCCACGCTGTCAGCGTAAGGACCCTAGGAGCAACGCTGTTGACAACAGCTCGCCGCCCGGCCACAGGTTTCATGGCGATGCGGCTCTCGATGCGAAAACACGCGACGGCATCGTGTTGGCGGCGCTGACCTCGAAGATCAGCCTGTCTTGCCGGCGGCGGCGTCGAGCCTGCGCAGTTCCGCCAGCCGATCGGCGATGCGCGACTCGAGGCCGCTCGCGCGCGGCGCGTAAAAGCGCGGCAGCTCGACGCCGTCCGGCCCGTAGCACTCGCCGGCGGCGAAGCCGGCCGCTTCATCGTGCGCGTAGCGATAGCCGTCGCCGTAGCCCAGGTCCTTCATCAGCCGCGTCGGCGCATTGCGCAGCCGCAACGGCACCGCGCGCGTGCCGTCCTTCGCGACGAAGGCGCGCGCAGCCTTGTAGGCGGTGTAGACGGCATTGCTCTTGGGCGCGACGGCGAGGAAGATGACCGCCTGCGCCAGTGTGAGCTCGCCTTCGGGCGAGCCGAGGCGCTCGAAAGTCTCGCTCGCGTCGAGTGCGATGCGCAGCGCGCGCGGATCGGCGAGGCCGATGTCCTCGCTCGCCATGCGCACCAGGCGGCGCGCGATGTAGCGCGGATCGACGCCGCCGTCGACCATGCGCACGAACCAATAGAGCGCCGCATCCGGGTCGGAGCCGCGCACTGCCTTGTGCAGGGCCGAGATCGTGTCGTAGAACTGCTCGCCGCCCTTGTCGTAGCGGCGCAACTGCTCACCGAGGGCCTGCTCGAGCGCCGCTTCGTCGATCGCATCGATCGACTTGCCGGCCGCCCGCGCCACCGTCTCGAGCGTGTTGAGCAGCCTGCGCGCGTCGCCGTCGGCATAGCCGATCAGGCGCTGCGCGGCGGCGTCGGTCAGCGCCGGCGCGCCGAGCAGCGCGCGCCCGCGTGCGAGCACCTCGCGCAGATCGTCCTCGCTCAACGCCTGCAGCACGTGCACCGTGGCGCGCGACAGCAGCGCGGCGATGACCTCGAAGGACGGGTTCTCGGTCGTCGCGCCGATGAAGGTGAACAGCCCCGACTCGACGTGCGGCAGGAAGGCGTCCTGCTGCGCCTTGTTGAAGCGATGCACCTCGTCGACGAAGACCACCGTGCGACGACCGCGGGACTGCGCGACCTGCGCCCGCTCGACCGCCTCGCGGATGTCCTTGACGCCGCCGAGCACGGCCGAGATCGCGATGAACTGGGCGTCGAAAGCGTCCGCCATCAGCCGCGCGAGCGTCGTCTTGCCGACGCCGGGCGGCCCCCACAGGATCATCGAATGCAGCCGGCCCGATTCGAACGCGGTGCGCAGCGGCTTGCCCGGGCCGAGCAGTTGCGCCTGCCCGATCACCTCGTCGAGCGTGCGCGGGCGCAGCCGCTCGGCCAGCGGCGCGGCATCGCCCGGATCGTCCAGCGGCAGTGCCAACGAACTCATCCGCGCCGCCTCCTGACGATCAGGTTCGTCGCAAAGGCCAAATCGTCGGCGACCGGCCACATTCGCTCGCCTCGATCCCCGCTTCGCGGGGCCCCTCTTACGCGGCTCATGCGTCCGATTGTGGCAGCCGCGCGCCCCGGCTGTGTATATTGCGCCCACCCGATGCCCGAAGGATTCCGATGAGCCAGCTGAGCGGCCACGACGCGAGCTTTCTGTACGCCGACACCGCGCGCGCGAACGCCAATGTCAGCCTGCTCCACATCTACGATCAGTCGACTGTCGCCGGCGGCAAGCTGCGCTTCAAGACTCTCCTTGCGCACATCGAGAGTCGCCTCGACCGCTCGCCGGTGTTTCGCCGCCGCCTGCAGCGCGTGCCGCTCGAGCTCGACTACCCCTACTGGGTCGAGGACGAGAACTTCGACCTCGAGTACCACGTGCGCCACATCGCGCTGCCCAAGCCCGGCGACTGGCGCCAGTTCTGCATCCAGGTCTCGCGCATCCATGCGCGGCCGCTCGATCTCGATCGCCCGCTGTGGGAGATCTACGTCATCGAGGGGCTCGACAGCTTCCTCGACCTGCCCGCCGGCAGCTTCGCGCTGCTGACGAAGACGCACCACGCCGCGGTCGACCCTGCGTTCGGCAACGAGCTGACGGCCTTGCTGCACGACACGAGCGCGACGCCGCCCGCACCGGCGCCCCCCGCACCCTGGTTCGCAGCGCGCGCGCCGGGGGCGGCGGCGATGCTGTGGCGCGGCGTCTTCAGCACGCTGGCGTCGCCGATCCGGCTGGCGCGGCCGGTCGCGCGCGCGATGGCGCGGCTCGCGCCCGGCGCTTTCTCGCTCGCGGCGGACGGCGGCCGAACGGCAGCCGAGGTGCCGCTGACGCGCTTCAATTCGGTCGTGTCGGCGCACCGCGTGTTCGAGACGCGCCGCTTCCAGCTCGCCGATTTCAAGCTGATCCGCACGCTGGCGCCGGGCGCGACCGTCAACGACGCCGTGCTCGCGGTGTGCGGCGGCGCCCTGCGCCGCTACCTCGACGCCGAAGCCGAACTGCCCGACGCGAGCCTGAGCGCGCTCGCACCCTTCCTGGTGCGCGACGGCAAGCCGCCGGCGAGGCGTCGTCGAGCAAAAGCGCACGAGGAGGACGACAGACCCGCGATGTCCTGGCTGCAGGTGCAACTCGGCACGCACATCGCCGACCCGACTGAGCGGCTCGCCTTCATCCGCGCGCAGACCGGCGCGTCGGACACCGTCGCGCGCGCCGTCGCGGTGCGCGAGCTGGCCGACATCGAAGCGCACATCCCGGCCGCGACTCTTGCGCTGACGAGCAAGATGCTCGGCCTGGCCGCGCTCGGCACGGGCCGGCGCCGCGCGCTTGCCAACTGCAGCATCACCAACGTGCCGGGGCCGGCGACGCCGCTCTACCTGTGCGGCGCGCGCATGACCTACTTCTCCGCGATCATGCCGATCACCGACGGCATGGGGCTGGCGTTCGCGGTCACGAGCTACGACGGCCAGCTCGTCATCTCGCCGACCTCATGCCGCGAGCTGGTGCCGGACCCGGAAGTCTTCGCGCAATGCCTGCGTGAAAGCTTTCAGGACGCGCTGGCGCGCGCGATGCCGGCCAAGCTTTCGCGTCCGCCGCGGCGCGCTTCGGCAAGCAAGGCCGCAGCGGCGAAGGCCCCGCGGACACGCAAGAGTGCTGCGTCCCGCGTTGGCGGCGATGGCGGCGTTGGCACCGTCGGCGCCGCGGGCGTCGTCGGGGCGCGAGCCCCACGCACCGTCAAATCGGCAGCGCCGCGTGCGTCATCAAGCGATAGACGGCGCCCGAAATCCCTTCGGGCCTGAACGGCCGCCACTGGCCTTCGGCCTGCGCCAGCCGGTCGGCAACGACGAGCAGCACCATGGCGTTGAAGCCGAGCCCGGTGTGGCTGCCCTGGATGCGGATGTTCTCGTGCAGCGCGTCGTCGCCGGCGATCGTCGCCTCCTGCGCCGGCACGACGCCGTCGCTGATCGAGTAGAGGCAGCTCGTCGGCACCGGGGGCGGCTGCATCTCGCGCATCTTCTTCACCCGCGGTTGCATCACGTGCGCGTTCGGTCCCATCGGGTGCGCGATCACGCGGTACATCGCCTTCACGAACGCGGGCGACTTGCTGCCCTCGGCGTCGACGCTGACCGGGCTGCCGAGCGTGATCACGCTGCGCACGCATTCGCTCGCCTGGTGCGCGCCGTAGAGGGCGAACACGCCGCCGAGGCTCCAGCCGACGAGGCCGACCTTGCGCCCCGTCTTGTGGTGCAGGAAGCGGATCTTCTGCTCGAGTGCGGTCGCGTGCTTGTTCTGGAAACCGACGTTGCGCCCGAGCCCCCAGGTCTCGACCGCGTAGCCGCGCTGCGCGAGGAAGGTCTTGAGCGCAATGAGCGAGCCTTCGTCGCCCATGAAGCCGGGCAGCAGCAGCACCGGGTGGCCGTCGCCCCGGGGCGTCGCGGCGAGCAGCGGGCTGCACCAGGGCAGCGACGCCAGTTCTAGCAGCGCACGCCACTCGAGGATCTGGCTCCAGACGCTCGGGCTGCCCTGGTGTGGGTGTCGTTCGGCCATCGACGCTGCGTCAGCGGATTAGGAAGAGCGTCAGCTCGGGCCGCCAGGCGATGATCGCCAGACCGATGATCATGATCGCGATGAAGGGCAGCGCGGCGACGACGACGTTGCCGAAGGACTGCCTGAAGGCGCCCATTGCCACGAGCAGATTGATGCCCACCGGTGGTGTCAGCAGGCCGATCTCCAGGTTCACGATCATCATGATCCCGAAGACGATCTTATTGAGCCCGTAGGCCTCGGCCACCGGCGCCAGCAGCGGCGCGAGGATCAGGATTGCCTCGTTGGTGGTCATCATCGCGCCCACGCCCAGCAGCAGCAGATTGACCAGGACGACGAAGGCCAGCGGGCTGCTGAACCAGGATTGCATCAACTCGACCATCTGGTTGGGCACATGGTGTTCCGACAGCACGATGTTGAAGCTCAGCGCGACGGCGAGCAGCGGGAACAGCGAACCCGACAGCTTGGCGGCGTCGATGATCACGCCGCCGAAGTCGCCGATCTTCAGCTCGCGGTGGATGAACAGCTCCACCAGCAGCGCATAGGCCAGCGAGACGGCGGCCGACTCAGTGGCCGAGAAGTAGCCGGAATAGATGCCGCCCAGCAGGATGACGGGCATCAGCAGCGCCCAAATGCCCTCGCGGAAGGCCGAGCGCACCTCGCTCATCGAGAAGGGCTCGGTCTTGATGCCGCGGTTCACCCAGACCGCGTAGGCGATCATCAGCCCCATCAGCAGCAGGCCCGGACCGACGCCGGCGAGGAACAGTTCGACGATCGACGTCTCGGTCACCAGGCCATAGACGATCAGCGGGATCGACGGCGGGATGATGATGCCCAGCGTGCCGGCGCACATGACGGTGCCCAGCGCGAAGCGGTTCGAGTAGCCGGCCTTCTGCATCGCCGGGTACATCACCGACCCGATGGCCAGCATGGTCACGATCGACGAGCCGGAGATGGCCGCGAAGATGCCGCAGGCCAGGACACTGGCGACGGCCAGCCCGCCGGGGATGTGCCGGGTCAGCGACGCGGCGATGCGCACCAGACGCCGGGCGGCCGTGCCCTTGGTCATGACGCCGCCGCACAGCAGGAACATCGGGATGGCGAGGATCAGCTCCTTGTCGAGCGAGACCCACAGGTCTTCGACGATGTAGTCGAGCTGGCCGCGCCCCCATACGAGATGGATGTAGCCGATGGCCGCCAGGAGGATGACCACCAGCGGCTGGCGAAAGAAGAGCAGCGCGGCAATGACGCCGACGAGTGCGATCGCTTCCATGGCCTCTTACTCCTGGAATTCCGGGGGAACAGGCCGCGTGGCGGGCCACAAGCCGTAGACGAGGTAGCGCGCCGCCGCCGAGGCGAAGCCGATCGGAATGGCGGTCTGAAGGACCCACACCTTCATCTCGACGCCGCTGGTGGTCATCAAGCCGATGCTGGCCGACGACTGGACGAAGACGACGGCGTAGTAGGTGACGATGGCCAGGAAGGCGGTGGTGATGAAGTCACCCAGCCGGTTCATGCCGGCGTTCCACGACTTCGGCGCCCAGCCGAACCCGACCTTCGGCACCAGCTGCGCGCCGGTGGCCGTGGCCAGGCTTAACCCGGTGAACGCGCCGGCGATGAGGAAGTAGACGCCCAACTTCTGCGAGCCAACCAGAACGACCGCGCTTGGGTCCATGCCCAGCTTCGTCAGGACCGGCCCGATGATCTCCCGCGAGATGACGTCGTACATCATCAGCACGCCGATGGCGCCGAAGGTGACGATCGCCAGAAGGCGCTCAATCCAGTACCACACGCCCAGCACGCCGGTAACCCAGCCAGGGGCGGACGGTGGCGCATCGACGCTGACGGATGTGGACATGCGGCACCTCTTCGCGGGATGAAGATGGGGGGACAAGGGGCCTCCGCGCCCGGGCGCAGGCCCGGTGCCGGAGGTCGGACCTGTCGGCTACTTCTTCTTGCAGGCGGCCTTGGCGGCCTTGGCCTGGGCCAGCAGCTTCGGCCCGGCGGGGCCGGCCTCCTTCATGGCCGCTTCGTAGAAGGCGTCCAGCGGCTTCTTCCACTCGGCCATCTCTTCGGCCGTGGGATGCACCACCTGCCCGCCCGCTTCCACATGCTTCTTCAGCATGACCTGCTCGAAGTCCTTGACTTCCTGACGGATCTGCGTGGCGGGGACCTTGGCATTGCCCTCGGTGATGGCGGCGCGCTGTTCGACGCTGAGCTTGTCCCAGACGCCCTTGTTGATGATCAGCAGTCCTGGCGCCGTCACTTGCGGCACATCCTGGATGAAGACCGGCGCCACCTTGCTGACGCCGGCAGCCACGTAGTACACCGGCGGCGTCGGAGCCGCGTCGGTCAGGCCGGCGCCGAGGCTGGAGGGCCACTCCGGCGCCGGCGTGGCGACGGGTACAGCCCCATAGAGCTTCCAGAAGTCGGTCGCGAACTTGGCGGGCGAGTAGGCGATCTTGATGCCCTTGACGTCCGCGGGCGAGGTGATCTTGCGTTTGGCGCCCAGGCCGCTGCTGCCCACGTCGTACCAGCCGATCAGGTACAGGTTCTTTGCTGCCAGCAGCTCGCGCATCGGCTTGAGCATGTGCTCGTCGAGCACGCAGTCGCGCTCGTTGTCTTCGAAGAAGAAATACATGTTCGTCACCATCGCCGCAGGTTCCTGCGAAGCGACGCCG
>JAMLIM010000091.1 GCA_023954175.1 Rhizobacter sp. | reverse complement strand
CGGCGGCGTCCTTCATCGGCCTGGCCGGGACCTTGTATCTGCAGGGTTTCTCGGGCACGCCGGACGACCCGGGCGGCCTCGCGTTCGTGCTCGGGTGGACCGGCGGCTACTGCCTGGTCGCGCTGCTGCTCGCGCCCTATCTGCGGCGCTTCGGCCAGTACACGATCCCGGACTTCCTCGGGCAGCGCTATGGCGGCAACCTGCCGCGCCTGATAGGCGTGTTCGCCGCCATCCTGTGCTCGTTCACCTATGTCGTTGCGCAGATCTACGGCGTCGGGCTGATCACGACGCACCTGACCGGCATCGCGTTCGAGCTCGGCATCTTCCTCGGGCTCGGCGGCATCCTGCTGTGCTCGTTCCTGGGCGGCATGCGAGCAGTCACCTGGACGCAGGTCAGTCAGTACATCATCATCATCCTGGCCTACATGATCCCGGTCGTGTGGCTGTCGGTGAAGCAGACCGGGGTGCCGATCCCGCAAATCGTCTACGGCGTGCAGATGGAAAAGATCAGCGCGCGCGAGAAGGAACTGCTCGCCGATCCGAAGGAGCAGGCGGTCGTCGCGGCGTTCGCCGCGCGCGCGGAGGATGCGAGGCGCAAGCTCGCCAACGTGCCGGCGGCGCTCGCGGCGGAGCAGGCAAGGGCGCAGCAGACGCTCGCCGAATTGAAGGAAAGCGACGCGCCGCTGGTGCAGATCCAGGCCGCGGAGCGCGCCCTGCGCGCGTTGCCGCACGGCACCGATGCGGCGCGCGAGGCGTGGACGCGCGCGCGCGAGGCCGACCTCGCACGCGCCAAGCCGCTTGGTGGCATGCCGCCGCATGCGCAGGCCTTCGCCGGCGATCCGAAGGGCAGTGCGGCCGAGCGCGCGACCTTCGACGACTCGCGGCGCAACTTTCTCGCACTCGTGTTCTGCCTGATGGTTGGCACCGCGGCGTTGCCGCACATCCTCGCGCGCTCGTACACGACGACGTCGGTGCGCCAGGCCCGCGAGTCGGTCACCTGGTCGATGCTGTTCATCCTGGCGCTCTATCTCACGGCGCCGGCGCTCGCGGTGCTCGTCAAGTACGAGGTCTTCAACGTCCTTGTCGGCACGCCCTACGATCGTCTGCCCGAGTGGATCGCGCACTGGTCGCATGCCGATCCGACGCTGCTGTCGGTGGTCGATATCAATCGCGACGGCATCCTGCAGCTCGGCGAGATCAGCATCGGCAGCGACATCGTCGTCCTTGCGACGCCGGCGATCGGCGGCCTGCCCTATGTCGTGACGGCGATGGTGGCAACGGGCGCGCTCGCGGCGGCGCTGTCGACCGCCGACGGCCTGCTGCTGACGATCGGCAATGCGCTCTCGCACGACGTCTACTACAAGATGATCGACCCCAACGCGCCTGCGAGCCGGCGCGTCGCGACGTCCAAGATGCTGTTGCTCGCGGTCGCGCTCGCGGCGGCAAGCGTCGCCGCGCAGAAGCCGGCCAACATCCTGTTCCTCGTCTCGGCGGCGTTCTCGCTTGCGGCGGCGGCCTTCTTCCCGGCGCTCGTGCTCGGCGTGTTCTGGCGGCGCGCCAACAAGTGGGGCGCGGTCTGCGGCATGGTGGCCGGGCTCGGCCTGACCTGCTACTACATGGGCGTGACGCAGCCCTGGCTGCGCGACGTCCTCGGCGTGCGCTCGCCGCTCGCGCTGTGGTGGGGCATCCAGCCGATCTCCGCCGGCATATTCGGCGTGCCGCTCGGCTTCGCGGTCATCGTGCTCGTGAGCCTCGTCACGCGCGCCCCGAGCGCGGCCCAGCAGGACCTGACCGAAATGGTGCGCTACCCGAGCGCGCTGCCGGCGCCGGCGCCGCAGGCACAGGCGTCGGCGAGCGCGTTCGGTCTATAATCTGCGGCTTGCCTTGCCACACCCGGTAAGTGCGCTTCGGCACCGCGCCGATGCGCCGCGGGGTGGCTGCCCAGCCCACAGCGGCCGCCAGATGGCGGCAGCGGGCTCAACCCAAGAGGAGTTTGAATGCGCCACTACGAGATCGTGCTGCTGATCCATCCGGATCAGAGCGAACAGGTTCCAGCCATGCTGGAGCGCTACAAGGGGACTGTGACCGCCGGCGGCGGCAAGATCCACCGCGTCGAGGACTGGGGCCGTCGCCAGATGGCCTATCTGATCCAGAAGCTGGCGAAGGCGCACTACCTGTGCATCAACATCGAGTGCTCGGCCGAGGTCCTCGCCGAGCTCGAGACGGGCTTTCGTTTCAACGACGCCGTGCTTCGGCACCTGACGGTGAAGAAGGATGCGGCCGAGACCACGCCGTCGGTGATGATGAAGGTCGTCGACCGCGAGGAATCGCGCAAGTCGCCCCCGCCGCCCCCGCAGCAAGCGCAACAGGAGGCCACGGCTCGCGCATGAGCCTAGCCGCTGCGCTGCAGC
Source organism: Rhizobacter sp. (assembly GCA_023954175.1). GTDB lineage: Bacteria > Pseudomonadota > Gammaproteobacteria > Burkholderiales > Burkholderiaceae_C > CAIKUF01. The sequence goes on along the minus strand of JAMLIM010000091.1, from coordinate 11,312 downwards.
CGGTGGCCGGCATGAACCGATTGGTTCTGCAGGCACAACTGCTGGAGCGCGGCGCTGTGCGATACACCCCGGCCGGCCTGCCGGCGCTCGACCTGAGCTTGAAGCACGAGTCGCAGCTCACCGAAGCTGGTCATCCGCGCAAGGTCTCGGTCGAGATCCGGGCGGTGGCGATCGGGGAGATCACACAGCCGCTGACGAAACTCGCGATCGGCGCCGAAACTGGCTTCGCAGGCTTCATCAGTGCGCAACGCAACGGCCGAGGCGTCGTCTTCCATGTGACCGAAGTGGCGTGAAGCTGATAGCACGACACGCCTTCGGTCGGACCCTGATTCAGATAGACATTCAAGTGAGGTGATATATGCCCCCGCCACGTGGTAAAGGCCGGTTCTCGAAGGACCGCAAGCCCAAGCGCAATACCCAGTCCCTGCTGTTCCGTCGCAAGCGCTTCTGCCGCTTCACGGTCACCGGTGTCAAGCAGATCGACTACAAGGACATCGACACGCTGCGCGACTTCATCGGCGAGAACGGCAAGATCACGCCCGCCCGGCTGACCGGCACGCGTGCGTTCTTCCAGCGCCAGTTGACGACGTGCATCAAGCGCGCGCGTTTCCTCGCGATGCTGCCGTACAGCGACCAGCACAAGGTGTAAGGGAGACAGACCATGCAAATCATTCTGCTGGAAAAAGTCGCCAAGCTCGGCAACCTGGGCGACGTCGTCAAGGTCAAGGACGGCTATGCACGCAACTTCCTGATCCCGTCGCGCCGGGCCCGCCGCGCGACCGAGTCGGCGATCAAGGAGTTCGAGGCCAAGCGCGCCGAACTCGAGAAGGCCGCGAACGAGAAGCTCGAAGCGGCCCAGGCGCTCGGCGAAAAGATGGCCGGACGCACCGTGCACATCACGCAAAAGGCGGGCGTCGACGGCCGCCTCTTTGGTTCGGTGACGAACAACGACATCGCCGAATCGCTCAAGCGCATCGGGTTCGAGGTGCTCAAGGCGCAGGTGCGCATGCCCGATGGCCCGCTCAAGGTCGTCGGCGAGCACGTCGTCACCGTTTCGCCCCACACCGACGTGGTGGTCGAAGTCAACGTCGTCGTGATCGGCGAGACGCAGTAAGCACTCTCGCAGCATGACACGGGGTCGGCACTGCCGGCCCCGTTTTCGTTTCGGCGTAGAGTTGTCCCGACTTGTCCCCCGCTTGGTCACAAGCTGTGCACAGGCTCGCCCCATGACTTGTGCACAAGGGGTGTTCCCGGGTGCGCCCGGGCGCGATATGTTCTTAGGATCAGCATGATGTCCGCCGTCTTCCAACCGCTCGACGCCGCCGCTCCTCCGGACGACGAAGTCGCACGCCTGCGCGTGCCGCCGCAGTCGATCGAGGCCGAGCAAAGCGTGCTCGGCGGCCTGCTGCTCGACAACAGCGCGTGGGATCGCGCCGGTGATCTGCTGACCGACAGCGACTTCTATCGCTTCGAGCATCGGCTGATCTACGCCGCCATCGGCAAGCTCGTCAACGCCAACAAGCCGGCCGACGTCATCACCGTCTTCGAGCAGTTGCAGGGCCTTGGCAAGGCCGAGGATTGCGGCGGCCTCGTCTACCTCAATGCGCTCGCGCAGAGCGTGCCGAGCGCGGCCAACCTGCGGCGCTACGCCGAGATCGTGCGCGAGCGCGCGATCCTCAGAAAGCTGATCGCCGCGAGCGACGAGATCGCGACCACCGCCTTCAACCCGCAGGGGCGGCAGGTCTCGCAGATCCTCGACGAAGCCGAGGGCAAGATCTTCAAGATCGGCGAGGAAGGCTCACGTGCGCGCCAGGGCTTTCAGAGCATGGACGCGCTGATCGTGCAGCTGATCGACCGCGTCAACGAATTGCACGAGAACGGCGCCGAGGAAGTCACCGGCGTGCGCACCGGCTTCTACGATCTCGACCGCTACACCGCCGGCCTGCAGCCGGGCGACCTGATCGTGCTCGCAGCGCGGCCGTCGATGGGCAAGACGGCGTTCGCGCTCAACATGGCCGAGCACGTTGCCGTCAACGAAGGCCTGCCGGTGGTCGTGTTCTCGATGGAAATGGGCGCTGCGCAGCTTGCGCTGCGGATGGTCGGGTCGCTCGGCCGGATCGACCAGCAGCACCTGCGCACCGGCGCGCTGCGCGATGACGAATGGGGCCGCCTGACCGAGGCGGTGGACCGGCTCGGCAAGGTCAGCCTCTTCATCGACGAAAGCCCCGCCCTCAACCCGAGCGAGCTGCGCGCCCGTGCGCGGCGCCAGGCCCGGCAATGCGGCAAGCTGGGACTGATCGTCGTCGACTACCTGCAGCTGATGAGCGGCTCCTCGACGAACGAGGAGAACCGCGCGACCGTGATCGGCGAGATTTCGCGCGGCCTGAAGGCGCTTGCCAAGGAGCTGCAGTGCCCGGTGCTTGCGCTGTCGCAGCTCAACCGCAGCGTCGAGAGCCGCACCGACAAGCGACCGATGATGAGCGACCTGCGCGAGTCCGGCGCGATCGAGCAGGACGCCGACGTCATCATGTTCATCTACCGCGACGAGTACTACACGAAGGACGCCTGCAAGGAGCCGGGCATTGCCGAGATCATCATCGGCAAGCAGCGCAACGGGCCGACCGGCACCGTCAAGCTCACCTTCCTCAAGCCGCTCACGAAGTTCGACAACCTCGCGCCGGGTTCAGCAGCGGGTTCGGAGTACTGAAGATCGCGCCCGGCGCCGGCGTTGCCGCCGCCGCAGCCCTTCGATCGCCCGCCCGCAGCGCGTCGGCTCTGCCGGGCTGTCGCTGTGGTTCAATGGCGACCGTGCATCAGCACGCAGCCAGACCGGAATGCTCCGGTCGTCGACCCAAACACCTTTTCATCGAGAGAAACATGAAGATCAGGAATCTGTTGTCCCTGGCCATTGCGGCCACCATCAGCTCGACCGTTTTTGCCCAGGCCAAGGCACCCGAGGCCGTCGTCATCGCCGCGAGCGCGCCAGGCCAAGGGGTCGTGGCCGGCAAGGTCACGCTCACCGCGACCGTGGTCGCGATCGACGCCGCAACCCGTACCGTGACCCTGAAGGGCGGCGGCGGCAAGGTGGTCGACATCGTCGTGCCGCCCGAAGCCAAGAGGTTCGACCAGGTCAAGGTCGGTGACCTCGTCACCGTCGAGTACGTGCGCGCGCTGACGCTCGCCCTGAAGAAGGCGGGCGATGGTGTTCGCGAGTCGACCTCCGAGACGGCGAGCGCGGGTGCGCCGGCCGGTTCTGTCGCCGGTGGCGCGACCGCGCGCCAGGTCACGATTCTCGCCAACGTCACCGCCGTCAACAAGAAGGATGGCGTCGTGACGCTGCGCGGGCCCAAGGGCAACAGCCTCGATCTGAACGTGACCGACCCGGGTCAGCTCAAGCTCGTGAAGGTCGGTGATCAGGTCGAAGCCGTCTACACCGAAGCGATGGCGATCACGGTCGACGCGGCACCCGCCAAGCCCGCCAAGAAGTAGCCAGGACTCAGCCCCGAGGGCGCGCGAGGGGCTCTCGGCGACATTCTTCAGCCGCAGCGCGGGGTGCTCGCATACTGTGTATATTCACAGTATGCGATCCGCCCCACCGCCAAGTTCGGATCATCCGATGCCAGTGCCAGTGCCCAGCAAGGGGCGCGGCACGGCATGGGCGATCGAACACCGCTTTGCGGCGACGGACGCGGCGCCGTTCGACGACGGCTGGGGCACGCTCGACCAGCAAGCCGCCGAGCAGACGCTCGCGCCCGGCACCCAGGTCATCGAGCAGCACGTCAGATCGATCCTGTCGACCAACGACTCGCCCGACATTTCGTTCGAGCTGTCGATCAACCCCTATCGCGGTTGTGAGCACGGCTGCATCTACTGCTTTGCGCGGCCCACGCACAGCTATCTGAACCTGTCGCCGGGGTTGGACTTCGAGACGAAGATCGTCGCCAAGGTCAACGCTGCCGAGCGCCTGCGCGAGGCGTTCGCGCGCCGGGGCTACGAGTCGAAGCTGCTCAACATCGGCTCGGCGACCGACGCCTATCAACCGGCCGAGCGTCGGCTGCGCATCACGCGCGGCGTGATCGAGTTGCTCGCCGAATGCGGCCATGCGTTTTCGCTCGTCACCAAGTCGTCCGGCGTCGAGCGTGATCTGGACCTGATCGCACCGATGGCGGCGCGCGGGCTGGCCGCCGTCTATGTCTCGATCACGACGCTCGACGGCGCGCTCGCCCGCATCATGGAGCCGCGCGCCGCGGCGTCGCAACGCCGGCTGCGCACGATCGAGACGCTCGCAAGGGCGGGTGTGCCGGTCGGCGTCAGCGTCTCGCCGGTGATCCCGTTCATCAACGAGCCCGAACTCGAACGCGTGCTCGCGGCGGCGGCTGCGGCGGGCGCGACGTCGGCCTTCTCGATCGTGCTGCGCCTGCCGTGGGAGGTGAGCCCGCTGTTCCAGCAGTGGCTCGCGCAGCACTTCCCGGACCGCGCCGCGCGCGTCATGGCGCGCGTGCGCGAGATGCGCGGCGGGCGCGACAACGACCCCCGCTTCGCCTCGCGCATGCGCGGCGAAGGCGTGTGGGCGGAACTGCTCGCGCAGCGCTTCAAGAAGGCCTGCGCGCGGCTCGGCCTCAATCGCGACCGCATCGAGCTCGACCTGACGCAGTTCAGGCCGCCCCGGCCGGCTCGAGCAACCGGCCAGGGCGAGCTGTTCTGAACTTCAGCGCGCGAGGCTCAGGCCGACACGCTTGGCAGCCCGGACAGCGCCATCGCGAGCTCCGCCTCGTCGTAGGGCACATCGACGAGCTTGCCGCCCATGTAGGCGCTGTAGGCCGACATGTCGAAGTGGCCGTGGCCGCTCAGGTTGAAGAGGATCACCTCGGAGCGCCCTTCGGCCTTGCAGCGCATCGCCTCGGTGATTGCGCCGAGGATCGCGTGGTTCGCCTCCGGCGCGGGGACGATGCCTTCGGCGCGCGCGAACTGCACGCCGGCCTGGAAGCACTGGCTCTGGTGAAAGGCGACCGCCTCGATCAGGCCGAGTTCCTTCACGTGCGACACGAGCGGCGCCATGCCGTGGTAGCGCAGCCCGCCGGCGTGAAAGCCCGGTGGCGTGAAGGTCGAGCCGAGGGTGTGCATCTTCGTCAGCGGCGTCAGGTTCGCCGTGTCGCCGAAGTCGTACGCGTACTTGCCGCGCGTCAGCGACGGGCAGGCGGCCGGCTCAACGGCGACGATGCGGCGCTTCTTGGTCTTGCCGCCGCCGCGCAGTTGCTGGCCGAGGAAGGGGAACACCAAGCCCGCGAAATTGCTGCCGCCGCCGGTGCAGCCGATCAGCACATCCGGGTCGTCGCCCGCCATCTCCATCTGCAGCATCGCTTCCTGGCCGACGATGGTCTGGTGCAGCAGCACGTGATTGAGCACCGAGCCGAGCGAGTACTTGGTGTCGTCGTTCGTCGCCGCGACCTCCACCGCCTCCGAGATCGCGATGCCGAGCGAGCCGGGGTGGTTCGGGTCCTTGGCGAGGATCGCGCGGCCCGAGTTCGTCTCGTTCGACGGCGAGGCGATGCACGATGCGCCGTAGGTCTCCATCAGCGCGCGCCGGTAGGGCTTCTGGTCGTACGAGATGCGGACCTGGAACACCTTGACCTCGATCCCGAACAGCGCGCCGGCGAAGGCGACCGACGATCCCCACTGGCCGGCGCCGGTCTCGGTCGAGAGCTTCTTGATGCCGGCCTGCTGGTTGTACCAGGCCTGCGGGATCGCGGTGTTCGGCTTGTGCGAGCCGGCGGGCGAGACGCCCTCGTACTTGTAGTAGATCCTGGCCGGCGTGCCGAGCACCTTTTCCAGCCGATGGGCGCGGATCAGCGGCGACGGGCGCCAGAGGCGAAACACGTCGCGCACCGGCTCGGGGATCGGCACCTCGCGCTCGGTGCTCACCTCCTGCATGATGAGATCCATCGGGAACAGCGGCGCCAGGTCGTCGGGGCCGACCGGCTGCTTCGTCCCCGGATGCAACACCGGCGGCGCGGGCGTTGGCAGGTCGGCCGCGATGTTGTACCAATGCTTGGGCATCTTGCTTTCGTCGAGGAAGAACTTCGTTTGTGCGCTCATGCTGTCTCCTGGGGGCGGTCGAAAGTTGGGACATTCCATGCTAGAACTGCCCGCCGCCGGGCCGGCATCTGGAATACCCGATGTCGAAGGTGGAAACCTGATGCGTGTTTGCGCGGTGTCAAAGATCGCGCCGAGCTGCCGATATCCCCTGTGGGCCCGCCCTCGACCGGCGACGCGGCGGGGTGAGTGGGCCGCCGAAGAGACATGGCGAGAGGAACCAAGATGAACGCAAAGCGATGGGGCGCGGCCGGCGCCTGTTGGGCCTTGCTGGCGCTGCCGGCGCTTGCGCAGACGACGCCCGACGCCGAAGCGCTAGAGCGTGCGCAGCGCGACGCCGACAACCCGATGCGCCTGATCATCGAAGCGGGCAAGATCAAGGCCAAGGGCAAGGCGGAGGCCGATGCAAAGGCCGACGCAAAGGTAGATGGCAAGGCCGACGCGAAGGCCGACGACAAGCCTGCCGCCGAGAAGCCGCCGGCGCGCGCGGTGGCGGCCAGGCCGTCAGCACCCGAATCGCCACCCCGCGTGCTGACCCCCGAGGAAACGCGCGCCGCCGCGCTGGCGTCGGTGCGCGGCTTGCCCACCGAGGATTCGGCCATGAAGGCGGAGGAAGCCACGGTGACGCCGGCCGCTGAACGGACGCAGCCGGCAGAGAAGGCCGTCGCGACGGCGAACGCGCCGGTGACGACGGGTCAGTCCGCTTCGCCCGATGCAAGTGCAGCCGTTGCCGCAACCGCAGTTGCAACTGCACCTGCAACAGCACTTGCAACAGCACCGGCATCCCCGCCCGCATCCGCATCCGCATCCGCATCCGCATCCGCACCAGCATCCGCGACCACGTCCACGTCCACGTCCACGTCCGAACCGATGCAGGCAGCAGCCGCCGCGACCGCGCAGCCCGACACGCAAGCCGACATAGGCGCCGCGACCCTGCACACGGCCGCCGCGCCGGCCGCTGCGCCGAATGCTGCGCCGGCCGCTGCGCTGGATGCTGCGCCCCCGCCGCCGATCGCCCTGCAAGCGCCGGCTGCGACGCGCACCGCACAGCCTCCGGCGACAACCAACGAGGCGGTGCCGGCACAGACGACCAATACCGTCTCGCCGACCGCCGTGACCACCGTCGTCGCCGGCAGCGTGCCGCCCGCGACCCATGCGCTTGCGCCCGCCGCCGTCGCGGCGACGCCGCAGCCCGAACCGGCGCGCGTGGCGCTGGCCGTCGCGCCGCTCGTGCCGGCGGCGCCACCGGTTGCGCTGGAACTGGTGAGTTCGGTCGAGCCCGTGCTGCCGGATCGTGTGCGCCGCCGCATGCGGCGCGACGGTGAAGTGCTGCTCGCATTCAAGGTCAACCCGGACGGCAGCGTCGCCGACCTGAACGTGCAGGCGTCGACCGATTCGGCGCTCGACGAGATCGCGCTCGACGCCGTACGCCAGTGGCGCTACAAGCCGATCCCCGAGGCGCGCAGCCACCGGCTTCAGCTCGTCTTCCGCTACCAATAGCGCGGCCGCGACCGCGCGCGCCGCTCAGGTCTTCAGCACCTCGAGCGCGCGGTCCATGCCGCCTTCCATGATCGAGACCATCGCCAGCTCGCGCACCGCGGGCTTCGGGTGGAACGCGATCGACAGACCGGCGACGCGCATCATCGGCAGGTCGTTGGCGCCATCGCCGACTGCGATCGCCTGCTTCGGATCGATGCCGAGCAGCTCGCACACCTCGAGCACGACGCGGCGCTTCTCGTTGCCGTCGACGATGTCGCCCCAGGGCCGGTCGAGCAGCAGGCCGGTGAGTTCGCCGTTCTCGATCTCGAGCACGTTGGCGCGCGCGAAGTCGAGCTTCAGGCGTTTGCGCACGCGCTCGCTGAAGTAGGTGAAGCCGCCCGAGACGAGCAGCGTCTTCAGCCCCGCCGCCTGGCACGCGCCGACGAAGGTCTCGACGCCCGGGTTCAGCTTGAGCTTCGCGCAGACGGCCTGCAGCGCGCTCTCGGGCACGCCGCGCAGCAGCGACAGGCGGCGGCGCAGGCTGTGCTTGTAGTTGAGGATCTCGCCGCGCATGACCGCCTCGGTGATCGCCGCCACCTCGTCGCGCCGGCCCGCGGCCTCGGCGATCTCGTCGACGCATTCGAGGTTGATCAGCGTCGAATCCATGTCGAACGCGACGAGCTTGAAATCGGCCAGCGCCAGCGGCGGCGTGAAGCCGCGGATGAAGAGGCCGGGGGAATGTTCGATCGCACTCATGGTGTTGACGATTTCGGCATGGCTCAACGATTATCGCCAGCCGCGCGACCGATATGCTGCGGGCGGGTACCTCGCGCACGCTGACGATGAAGGAGCTTCAATGAACGATTCGACCCGAGAGGCCACTACATCGACTGCGAAGCGCAGCCGCCTGCGCGGCTTCGATTCCGGCGCCCGCGAGATCGACGAAGCCTCGCTACTGGTCGAGGGTGATCTGCCCGCCTGGCTGCGCGGCGCGCTGCTGCTCAACGGCCCGGCGCTGTGGGAGCTTCCGAACGGCAAGTTGCAGCACTGGTTCGACGGCTACGCGATGCAGCACCGGCTGCGCTTCGACGGCGCCGGCGTGCGCTATCGAAGCCGCTTCGTCCAGAGCGACTCCTACCGGCGCAGCACCACCGCGGGCGCCCCGGCCTACGGTGAATTCGGCAGCGACAACCCGGCGTCGCTCTGGTCGCGTCTGCGCGGCCCGCAGGCGACCGACAACCCGGCGGTGGTGATGGCGCCGCACGGCGAACGCTGGCTTGCGGTGACCGAGACACCGCACCTGACCTACTTCGACCCCGACACGCTGGCCACGCAGGAACGGCTCGATCTCGCCACCCCCGCGTTGCCGATGCACCTGATGGCCGCGCACGGCTTCACGCTCGCCGATGGCAACTACCTGAACGTCGGCACCCAGCTCGGCCCGAAGTGCAGGCAGACCTTGTTTCGCCTGCCGCCGGGCGCGACGCAGCCGGTCAGGCTCGGCGAGATCGCGATGCCCAAGGCCGGCTACACGCACGCGTTCGCGCTCGCAGCCGGACACGCGATCGTCTGGGAATGTGCGCTGCGCACGCAGCCGCTGTCGTTTCGATTCAGCGCCAAGTCGTTCAAGGACAACTTCCGCTGGGAGCCCGAAGGCGGCTCGTCCATCCACGCGCTGCCGCTCGCCGGCGGCGCCGTGCGCAGCTGGCGCATTCCGCCGATGTTCGCGTTCCATGCGACGCAGGCATTCGCCGACGGTGCCGATCTGGTGCTCGAGATCAGCATCTACGACGACGGGCACCTCGTATTCGACGACCTCACGTTGGAGCGGCGGCGGCAGAACCTGCCGCTGCGCGCGCTGCCGCGACTCGTGCGCTACCGGCTGCGCGACGGGTCGCGCGATGCAGAGCCCGAGCCGCTGGGCGTCGCGCTCGAACTGCAGCAGGTGCACCCCGACCGTCTCGGCCGCGACCGGGCGAGCGTCTGCTGGGGCAGCGGCGTCGGGCCCCAGGGCGAGTTCAACGACCGCACGTTGCGTGTCGATCTCGACAGCGGCGCGGTGAGCACCTGGCAGCGCCCGAACGCGGTGCAGCTCGAGCCATTGTTCGTCCCGCGGCCCGGTGGCTCGGCGGACGACGACGGCGTGCTGCTCGTGCCGACGCTCGCCGACGGCGACGCGGCGAGCGTGATCGGCGTCCTCGACGCGCGCAGCATGGCCTGCCTCGCGCAACTGCACGCGCCGCAGGTGATTCCGTTCGGCTTCCACGCGGCGTTCGACGCTGGATAGACGGCCGATCACCCCGGGCTGCTGCGCAGCAGCCGTTCGTTCCGGACGCAGGCAGTGATCGGAAAGGTTCGGCAGCCCAACGGGTAGGGCCTCGGGCGGCTCGATCGGCGGCGACCCGGAAATCCCGCGGTCTAGAAGCCGACCGTCCAGCGCGCGCCGGAAACGAGCTCGACGGCGCAGATGGCGTCGGCGCAAGGCGTCAGCGTGAAGCGATCCTCGGTTGCCGGAAAGCGCGGCGCGGCGGCTGGCGCCACCCGGCCCAGGTAGCGCGCCAGGGCCTGCGGGTCGGCCCGGCCGGTCTGCCACACCAGGGCCCCTTGTCGCGGCGTCATCACGACCAGACGAATGTCGGTGACGGCCGACGGCCGGTAGTCGTTGCGTTCGATCGCACCGACGACGAACACATAGTGCGCCTCGCCCGCGTGTTCGGCCTTGCCGATGAGCAGGCCGACGACGTCGTAGCCGTCGCGCTCGGGCGCCGAAGCGTCGATGTCGGTCGCCGCAAACACGATCTGGCTCGGGCGAGGCACGGCGCTCGTGCGAAGCAGCGGCAACTGCGCCAGCACGCCCGGATCGCCGAAGCCGGGCCCGTCGATGTAGGCGGCGAGGCGCTGCTCCCAGGTGTCCAGCAGGCGATCGCTTGCCCCGCCCGCGCTCGCTGCAGGGGCCGCGCGCGGCTGCATCGGCGGCGCCGCGGCGCAGCCCGCCAACACGCCGGCACAGGCGAGGACGCCTGTGCGCAGAAGCCGGCGGGCAGTCGCCTTCCGAGCCGCGCGGGCGCGCGAGGTACTCATGGCGCTCTCCGATCCGCTCGTCGAACGCTCGTCAGTTCGCATGATCGTTGCGCTTCGCGCCGGTTGGCTGGGCAGCGGGCGTCGCGTCGGGATCGGAAGGGACCCCGGGCGCCATCAGACTGGCCGCGGTTGGAGTCGGGGTTGGGGCAAGGGCGAGGCCGGTGTCGGATGCGCTCCGTGCGGCGAGACGCCGCGCCGTCCGCGCGTGGCCCTGCCGGTTCGCGACGTCGACCGGTGTGTCGCCGTTCGCGTTGCGCGCAGTGGGGGCCGCGCCGTGCGCGAGCAGCACTTCCACGAGCGCGTCGTCGCCGGCGCCGCCGGCCAGATGCAGGGACGTGTTGCCGGCGTCGTTCGTCGCCGCCGCCTGCGCGCCCGAGGCGAGCAGCAAGGTGACCGACTCGGCGTTGCCGCGCAGCACCGCCTCGTGCAGCGCGGTCATGCCGAACGGCCCGCGCAGCGCGGGATCGGCGCCCGCATGGAGCAGTTCGGCAACGATCGCGACCTGTCCGCGCGCGGCGGCGATCATCAGCGGCGTCTGCCCCGCGAGCGAGGCCCGGTTCGGCTGCGCGCCGCGCGCCAGCAGCGACCGCACCGCCAGCAGGTCGCCGTTGCGTGCCGACGCATGCAGCGGCGTCTCGGCGTCGACATCGGCGGCGTCG
>JAMLIM010000090.1 GCA_023954175.1 Rhizobacter sp. | reverse complement strand
GAACCCGGGCGCGGTCGGTCGCCGCGGCGACCGACTCGTCATGACGCCCATGGGCATCGCCCGGGTTCCAGCGAACCCGGGCGTAATGCCCCGTCGCGATGTGCCCCGCGCCGAGGCGCAGCGCATGGTCGAGGAAGGCCTTGAACTTGATCTCGGCGTTGCACAGCACGTCCGGGTTCGGCGTGCGGCCGGCCTCGTATTCGCGCAGGAACTCGGCGAACACGCGGTCCTTGTAGTCGGCGGCGAAGTTGACGTGCTCGATCTCGATGCCGAGCACGTCGGCGACCGCCGCGGCGTCGACGAAATCGATGTTCGAAGAACAGTATTCGTCGCCGTCGTCGTCCTCCCAGTTCTTCATGAAGACGGCGACGACCTCGTGCCCCTGCTGCTTGAGCAGATGCGCGGCAACCGCGGAATCGACGCCGCCCGACAGGCCGACGACGACACGCTCGAGTTTCATGGCGGCGATTCTAGGAGGCGTGTCGCCCCGGCGAAGTGCGGCGCCAGGCGCCGGCGCGCTCGGCGGCCGCGCCGGTCAGCGTTTGATCTCGGGCACGTAGACGCTGGCGTCGGTCGTGATCGCGTCGAGCGGATGGCGGCGCCCCGCCAGGTGGTCCTCGACGCAGCGCAGTACCAGCGGGCTGCGGTGGCGTGCGCTGCTGGCGCGGATCTCGTCGGGCGTCATCCACAGCGTGCGCACGATGCCGGTGTCGAGCGCGCGCCCGGGCTCGGGCTCGCCGATGTCGCCGCAGAACGCGATGCGCAGGTAGGTCACGTCCTCGTCAGTCTCATCCGACGCCATTGGCGTCTTGGGGGCCCATCCCGGGCGGATGAAGCGCGACAGATAGACGCCGACGAGCGCGGTCGGCTCGAAGGCGCGCGCCGTTTCCTCGAGCGCCTCGCGCACGACGCCCTGCTGCGGCGACTCGCCGGGATCGAGGTGCCCGGCCGGATTGTTCAGGCGCAGCCCCTCGGGCGTCTCCTCCTCGACGAGCAGGTAGCGGCCGCCCTGTTCGACGATCGCGGCGACGGTGACGGCGGGGCGGAAGCGCGCGGTGGACATCGGGCGACGATGTTAGCGGCTTGTGGTGAAGCAGCGGAGCCGGCACTTGTTTGTGTTAGTTTCGCTCGTTCAAGACAACAGCGAACCTTGCGAGGAGAAGACGCATGCGCATTGGAGTCCCGAAGGAAACGGCGGACGGCGAGAAGCGCGTTGCAAGCGTGCCGGACGTGGTGGCCAAGCTCGTCAAGCTCGGCTTCGGCGTCGCCGTGGAAAGCGGCGCCGGCGCCGCCGCCCACTTTGCCGACGACACCTATCGCGAAGCGGGGGCCGAGGTGGTGCCCGACGCCGCCGCGCTGTGGGCGACGTCGGACATCGTCTTCAAGGTGCGCCCGCCGAGCAGCGACGAAGTCGGCCTGATGCGCGAGGGCGGAACCCTGATCGGTTTCGTCTGGCCGGCGCAGAACCCCGAGCTGATGCAGCAGCTGGCGGCGCGCAAGGTGACCGTGCTGGCCATCGACTCGCTGCCGCGCACGCTGAGCCGCGCGCAGAAGATGGACGCGCTGACCTCCCAGGCCGGCGTCGCCGGCTACCGCGCCGTCATCGAGGCCGCCAACGCCTTCGGCCGCTTCTTCAACGGCCAGATCACGGCCGCGGGCAAGGTGCCGCCGGCCAAGGTGTTCATCGCCGGCGCCGGCGTGGCCGGCCTGGCGGCGATCGGCACGGCCGCCGGCCTGGGCGCCATCGTGCGCGCCAACGACACGCGTGCCGAAGTGGCCGATCAGGTCAAGTCGCTGGGCGGCGAATTCGTCAAGGTCGATTACGAGGAGGAAGGCTCCGGCGGCGGCGGCTACGCCAAGGTGATGAGCGAGGGCTTCCAGCAGGCCCAGCGCGAGATGTACGCCAGGCAGGCCCGGGAAGTGGACATCATCATCACCACGGCGCTGATTCCCGGCAAGCCGGCGCCCCGGCTGATCACCGCCGAGATGGTGCAGAGCATGAAGCCGGGCAGCGTGATCGTCGACATGGCGGCCGAGCAGGGCGGCAACTGCGAGCTGACCGAACCGGGCCAGGTGGTGGTGAAGCACGGCGTGACCCTCGTCGGCTACACCGACCTCGTCAGCCGCCTGTCCAAGCAGTCGTCGACGCTCTACGCGACCAACCTGTTCCGCCTCGCCGAGGAGCTGTGCAAGACGCAAAGCGTAAAAAGCGACGGCACCCTCGACGTCAATATGGAAGACGAGGCCCTCCGCGGCCTGACCGTCATCAAGGACGGCGCGATCACCTGGCCGGCGCCGCCGCTGAAGCTGCCCGCGCCGCCGCCGAAGCCTGCCGCCTCGACCGTCGTGGCGGCAAAGAAGGGGCATGGCCATGGCGCCGGCGAACCGACGTCGGTGAAGACGCTGGTCACGGTGTTCGTTCTCGGCGCCCTCGCGTTCCTGCTCGTCGGCCTCTACGCGCCGGCCAGCTTCCTGGCGCACTTCACGGTGTTCGTGCTCGCCTGCTTCGTCGGCTACATGGTGGTGTGGAACGTGACGCCGTCGCTGCACACGCCGCTGATGAGCGTGACCAACGCGATCTCGTCGATCATCGCGATCGGCGCGCTGATCCAGGTGGCGCCGCCGCTGCTCGGCGGCGAGGGGGCCGACCGGCCTTCGGGGCTGATCCTGGCGCTGGCCGTCTTCGCGCTGGTGCTCACCGGCGTCAACATGTTCGGCGGCTTCGCGGTGACACGCCGCATGCTCGCGATGTTCCGCAAATAAGGGCAGGACCATGGGACTCCCAAGCTTGACCCTTCGTGCACTGCGCTGCCCCCCGAGGGGGCCTTCGCTCCTCGGGGCGGCCCTTCGGAGCGAAACATGACCGCCAGTCTTGCCACCGTCTGCTACATCGGCGCCACCATCCTGTTCATCCTCAGCCTGGGCGGGCTGTCGCACCCCGAGTCCGCGCGCCGCGGCAACCTGTTCGGCATCATCGGCATGACGATCGCCGTGCTGGCGACGATCTTCGGGCCGCGCGTCACGCCGGCCGGCTATCCGTGGATCGTCGGCGCGCTGCTCGTCGGCGGCAGCGTCGGCCTGGTCGCGGCGAAGAAGGTGCAGATGACGCAGATGCCCGAGCTGATCGCGGCGATGCACAGTCTGGTCGGCCTGGCCGCCTGCCTGGTGGGCTTCGCGAGCTACGTCGACACCTCGACCGTGTTCCCGACCGCGGCCGAAAAGACGATCCACGAAGTGGAGATCTACATCGGCATCTTCATCGGCGCCGTCACCTTCTCGGGTTCGATCATCGCCTTCGGCAAGCTGTCGGGCAAGATCGGCGGCAAGCCGCTGACGCTGCCCGCCCGCCACTGGCTGAACCTGGCCGCCGTGCTGATCGTGATCTGGTTCGGCCAGATCTTCCTGAACGCAGAGAGCCTCAGCGGCGGCATGGTCGCGCTGCTGGTGATGACCGTCATCGCGCTGCTCTTCGGCATGCACCTGGTGATGGCGATCGGCGGCGCCGACATGCCGGTGGTGGTCTCGATGCTCAACAGCTACTCGGGCTGGGCCGCGGCAGCGACCGGCTTCATGCTCAGCAACGACCTGTTGATCGTCGTCGGCGCGCTGGTCGGCTCGTCGGGCGCGATCCTCTCCTACATCATGTGCCGCGCGATGAACCGCAACTTCATCAGCGTCATCGCCGGCGGCTTCGGCACCGGCGGCGGCGCGCCGGCGGCGGCCAAGGGCGATGCGCAGCCGGCCGGCGAGGTCGTGCCGGTCAGCGCGACGGAGACCGCCGAACTGCTGCGCGAGGCGAAGAACGTCATCATCGTGCCGGGCTACGGCATGGCGGTGGCGCAGGCGCAGCACACGGTGTTCGAGATCACCCAGCACCTGCGCGAGAAGGGCATCAACGTGCGCTTCGGCATCCATCCGGTGGCCGGCCGCATGCCCGGCCACATGAACGTGCTGCTGGCGGAAGCGAAAGTGCCCTACGACATCGTGATGGAGATGGACGAGATCAACGAGGACTTCCCCGACACCGACGTCGCCATGGTGATCGGCGCCAACGACATCGTGAATCCGGCGGCGCAGGAAGACCCGGCAGCCCCATCGCCGGCATGCCGGTGCTCGAAGTGTGGAAGGCGAAGACCTCCGTCGTCATGAAGCGCAGCATGGCCTCCGGCTACGCCGGCGTCGACAACCCGCTCTTCTACAAGGAGAACAACCGCATGCTCTTCGGCGACGCCAAGAAGATGCTCGACGAGGTGCTGGTGGCGTTGCGGGCCTGAGCCGACGCGCCACGATGCGCGGCCTGATGCTCCCCGCCAAACGCCGCAATCGCTTTCCCATGGTGGCCAAGATCGCCTTCAAATGAAAATCGTTAGCCTATTTCTTTAATACAATGCGCGGGACGCCGACCTTGTAGAAGCAAATACCGTTGGACTTTCCCTCTCGCGCCGGCCGCTACATCCAGCAACCCACGGGCTACAGGGCCTTCGTGCCGGCGCCGCTGCCGCCTGACCCGCCGATCGACTACGGCGGCGAGTTGCAGGCGCTGCTGTCAGAGGCCGACCGCGATATCGGCCGCCTCGATGCACTGGCGTCGCTGCTGCCCAACCCGGACCTGTTCGTCGCGATGTACGTGCGCCACGAGGCCGTACTGTCGTCGCAGATCGAAGGCACGCAGAGCACGCTCGAGGACGTGCTCGCCTATGAGGTCGACGCCGTCGGCGACAACACGCCCAAGGACGTGGCCGAAGTCGTGAACTACGTACGCGCGATGAACCACGGGCTGCGCCGGCTGCCCGAGTTGCCACTGTCGCTGCGCCTGCTGCGCGAGATCCACGCCGAGCTGATGCAGGGCGTGCGCGGCGGCCACAAGTCGCCGGGCGAGTTCCGAACCTCGCAGAACTGGATCGGCGGCGCTGGCAGCACCTTGAAGGATGCCATCTTCGTGCCACCGCCCCCGCACGAGCTGATGGACGCGCTGGGCCGGCTCGAGCGCTTCCTGCACGAGGCGCGCACGAGCGTGCCGTTGCTTGTGCGCTGCGCGTTGGCGCACGCGCAGTTCGAGACCATCCACCCCTTTCTCGACGGCAACGGCCGCGTCGGCCGGCTGCTGATCACGCTGATGCTGTGCGAGGAAGGCGCGCTCTCGCGCCCTCTGCTGTACCTGTCGCTGTACCTCAAGGCACGCCGCGCCGAATACTATGACCGCCTCACTGCGATCCGCCACCAGGGCCACTGGGAGGCGTGGATCGCCTTCTTCCTGCGCGGCGTCAGCAGCACCGCGCGCGCCGCCACGCAGACGGCGCAGCAGATCGTCGCGATGCGCGACACGCACCGCGGCGCCGTCGCGCGGCAGGCGAAGGCGCTGGCGCTGCTCGACCACCTGTTGCTGCAACCCACGGTGTCGATCAAGCGCGTCGCGCAGCACCTGGGCTGCACCGCGCCGACCGCCACCAAGCTGGTGGCCAGCTTCGAGTCACGCGGCTGGCTGCGCGAGCTGACCGGCTATGGGCGCAACCGCCTGTGGCGCTACCAGCCGTATGTCGACCTGTTCCACCGCGATGCGCTGGACGCGCTGGTGTCGCCGCCTGCGCCCGACCCCGGCCCCGCCACCGCCTGAGGCTCATGCCCACGCTCGACTGGCTCAACCGCGACCCCGCGTTCCGCGCAGCCGTGGCGGAACCGACGCGCGCGCTGCGCCCGCGCGCCGCCGCGGCCGGCGTCGACAACCCGCTCTTCTACAAAGAGAACAACCGCATGCTCTTCGGCGACGCCAAGAAGATGCTCGACGAGGTGCTGGTGGCGTTGCGGGCCTGAGCAGCGCGCGTCTGTCAGGCGCCGGCTTGGCGTATCAGACCTGTGCGGCAAGCCTCCGGCGCAGCCAGCGCAGCAGCGCACCGAGCAGCGGCACGCGTTCGTAGACCTGCTGCGCCGCGTCCCAGTAATCGCGATGCAGCGTCACGCGGCCCTCGGTGTCGAAGTGAAGATGGCTTGCGCCGCGGATCGTCAGCGTCTCGTCATGCCCGCGCCGGCGAAAGCTGAAATCCCAGGTGAGGAAGGCCTGCGCGGCGTCGCCGAGCGCGTCGACGATCTGGAAGCGCGGTGCATCGAGCGCCTCGAACATGTGCTCGAAGACGCTGCGCAGCGCGCCATGGCCGCGAACATCGTTGAACGGGTCGATGAAGCGCGCGTCTTCGGCGTAGACCGACACCAGACCGGCGAGCGTGGCCGGCGTCAGGCTTTCGTATGCCGTGACGACGCGTCCGATGTGCGGCGCCAGGCCGCGCGTGTTCATGCGCCCGTCACGCGGCGCACCGCGGCGAAGTAGAGCGGGTTGGGCAACATCCGCAGGCAGCGCATCCAGAAGGTGAACCGTTTCGGGAAGTCGATCTCGAAGCGGCCTTTGCGCCAGCCGCTCAGGATGTGGTCTGCCGCCTGCTCGGGTGTCTGCAGCGCCGGCATCTCGAAGCCATTGTCGGACGTCAGCGGCGTCGCGACGAAGCCGGGGTTGACGACCGAGACGCCGATGCCGCGCGGGCGAAGGTCGAGGAACAGCGCATCGGCCAGATGCTGCAGTGCTGCCTTCGTTGGCCCATAGGCCAGCGCGCGGGGCAGGCCGCGGTAGCCGGCGACGCTGGCGACGAGGCTGATGTGGCCGTCGCCCTGCTGCAGCAGCGCGGGCAGCAGGGCATCGAGCAGGTGCAGCGCGCCGATGTAGTTGACGCGCAGGTGCAGGAGCATCTGTGCCAGATCGAAGCGGCGCGCATCCATCTCCTGGTAGTGCGCGGCGCAGTACATCGCGAGGTCGACGCGGCCGTGCTCTGCAAGCACCTGCTGCGCGGCCTCGGCGATGCTGGCGCGGTCCGTCACGTCGAGCGCGAGCGCGTGGCTGCCCGGGTGCGCGATGACGAAGCGCTCGAGCGCCGCGCGGTTGCGCGCCGAGACGATGACCACTGCGCCCGCGGCATGCAGGCGCGACGCAGTGGCGCGGCCGATGCCCGACGACGCACCGACGACCCACGCGACGCGGCCGCGCCAGTCCGTGATGGCTGGGTTCAAGGACACGTTGTCACTGCCTCGTGAATGACAGGGTGACCTCGCCGACGCGCACGCCGAACTTGCTCATCACCGCCCGGTTGAGCACGACGCGCTCGTCGATGCGGTGCATCCAATCGTCGAACTGCACTTCGTAGACCGAGCCATCGACCGGCAGCCTGAGCGTGTAGCGCCAGTTGAATGCGGAGCCCGCGCCCTCGCCCTGCGCCTGGCCGACAACGTCGTCGGCGGTGCCGACGAAGCGCTCGCCCGGCAGCATCTTCACGCGCCACAAGCGTTGCTGGCGCTCGCCGTCGTCGTAGACGAACTCCTCGTCGAGCGTGCCTTCTGCGCCGACCCAGTCGCACTTCATGGTGACGACGAAGCGGCGAACGACCTTGCCGCTGCGGTCGCTCACCATGCCGTGCGCCATGACGGTGCCGTCGAAGTAGTGGCGGAAGTCGAACGCCGGTTTCTGGCCGGCGTAGTCCGACACCTGCGGCGCGGCGCAGCCGGCGATCGCCAGCGCGCACAGCAGTGCCGTGGCGAAGCCGGCGCTTCGCCGCACAGCGGAAGCGAGCGGGGACATGGTCATTTCATCGATCCTCCAAGGTCTTGCGCCAGCGCCACAGCAGCACGCCGGCCAGGGTTTTCAGGGTGCAGGGCACGGCCACATAGGCGATCGCGAGGGCGCCGAGCGCGTGCGCGTCGCGTGCGCCCGGCGCGTAGCCGGCAAGCGCGAGCACGGGCAGCGCGGCCCCCGCGGCGAGGCCGAGGTTGAGCTTCGTCGCCGCGTTCCACCAGCCGAGGTAGATGCCGTCGCCGCCGGCGCGATGTCCCGCGTGCTCGATCGCGCCCGTGAGCAGCGCGCCGGGGATCGTCAGGTCGGCGCCGAGTGCGACGCCGCTTGCGACGCACACGGCGAGAAAGCCCGCACCATCGCCGACGCCGAGCGTGAGCGCAATCGCGAACGCCGCCACCGCGAGCACGATGCCGGCCAGCCATGCGTGCACGAGGCCGACGCGACCGACGAGACGCACCCACAGCGGCACCGAGAGGGCGGCGGCAGCAAAGTAGCCAAACAGGAAGGCCGGCTCCCACGCCGGCAACTGCAGACGATCGCGAACGAAGAACAACACCAGCGTTGCCGGCACGGCGCTCGCGATGCCGTTCAGCATGAAGACGGCGATCAGTGCGCGAAAGCGCGCATCGCGCCACGGCAGCCAGCGATCGCCGCGCGCAGGGGCCGACAACTGCGGCACGCGAGGTGCGCGCGCCAGCAGCGCGACGCCGAGCGCGAGCGTGACGGCCAGCAGTGCGCTGGCCACACCCATGCCGAAGAGTGCCGGAACGATGCTCGCGGCGAGCACGCCGACGAGGCCGAAGCCCTCGCGCCAGGCGACGATGCGCGCGCGTTGCGGCGCGTCGCCGCCGAGGCGCGTTCCCCAGGCCTGATGGATCACGCTCAGCAGGCTGAACGCGAGGTAGGTGAGCATCAGGGTGGCGGCGAGCCAGGTGAGCAGGCCGGCGTGCGTCACGCCGGCGATGGCAGGAGGCGGAAAGAAGAGCCCGGTGAACCCGGCGCCGATGACGACGGCGGCGGTCGCGGCGGCCGCCAGCGTCAGCGGGAATGACCGCGCCCCGCTCCGTGCCGCGCCCGGCCCGGCATCTGTTGGAGACCGCGCGAACATCCGGTCGACCGCGCCGCCGATCATCGGATCGAGCAATGCATCGAGCGCGCGCGTCGCCAGCAGCACGGCGCCGAGGCTTGCCAACGGCACGCCGAACTGCAGCGCATAGTGGCTCGGCAGGACGACGTAGAGCGGCAGCGCGAGGAAGGCGAGCGGCAGGCCGAGCGCGCCGTAGCGCAGCCCGCTTGCGACGCCGAACGCGGGCGAGTGGGCGCGGGCATCGGTGCCGGCTGGCGTCGTCCCTAGCGGGAGTGGCGCGATCGGTGTCGACAGGGTCGTGCTCACCGGCCGGCCCCGATCAGGCCGCGTCGCAGCGCAGGCTCGGACGTCCGCGGCGAAAGCCAGATGCCGAAGAACAGGCGGGCGAACTCGGCGTCCTCGACCACCGCGGTCGGCTGGCCGTTGCGGTAGAAGCGGGTCGTGCCGCCCTCGGCCCGCACGCCGGTCAGACGGTCACCGGGCTCGACGTCGGGCAGGGCACGGCCGAGCATTTCGCGCCAACCCTTGGCCCTGGCGTCGTCGAAGCTGCCGACGCGGCGCATCTCGGCCAGGCTGCGCTCGGCGATTGCCGCGCCGTCGAGCCTGAGCGCATAGCGCAGCTCGAGCGCGAAGGCATGCGACGCGTAGTGGGTGGGCGAGAAGTCGGGCGCGGTCCAGAGGCGCGCTTCGTAGATCTCGAAGCCGAGGTAGCGCATCGTCGCCTGCCCCTGCAGGCGCGCGGCCGGCAACTCGACGGCGACCTCCTCGGGCGCGGGCGGGACAAGTGCCGAGGGTGCATGCGTCGAGCTGGCCTGCGCGGGCGACGCCAGGCTCGCGCCAGCCGCGCCGAGCGCGGCGGGCCATGCGATCAAGGCTGCCGCGCGTCGCAACAGTGTGCGCCGCGGGATCGGATCACCGAAAGCAGGCATTCAGTCGCGCCGCAGCGTGAACTGCACGACGTCCGTGTTGCCGCCCAAGAACGCCGCCTCGCAGTACGACAGATAGAACTGCCAGATGCGCATGAAGCGTGAATCGAAACCGAGCGCGCGCACCTCTTGCTCACGCTGCGTGAAGTCGATGCGCCAGCGGCGGAGCGTCTCCGCATAGTCCTGCCCGAACGCCAGGCGGCGCTCGACCGTGAAGCCGGCGCGCCGCGCCTGCGCCTCGAAGGCGGAGACGCTCGGCAGCAGCCCGCCGGGAAAGATGTACTGCTGGATGAAGTCGGTCGAAGCGACGTAGCGCTCGAACAGGTCGTCGCGGATCGTGATGCTCTGGAGGCAGGCACGCCCGCCGGGCTTCAGGCAGCGCCGCAGCGTGTCGAAGTAGCCATCCCAGTACTCGCGGCCGACGGCTTCGAACATCTCGATCGAGACGATCGCATCGAAGGGCTCTGCCTCATGGCGTGTGGCGAGGTCGCGATAGTCCTCGAGCCGCAGTTCGCAGCGCTCTGCGATCCCCGCGCCGGCGACGCGCGCGCGGCCCCAGGCGAGCTGTTCGGTCGAGAGCGTGACGCCGGTAACGCGCGCGCCGTACTCGCGCGCAGCGACTTCGGCCAGGCCGCCCCAGCCGCAGCCGATCTCGAGCACCCTTGCGCCTCGCGTCACGCCCGCCTGCGCCAACGCGCGCCGCACCTTCGCGAGCTGCGCCTGCTCGAGCGGCTGGTCGAGATCGCCGTCGAACCAGGCGCTCGAGTAGTTCATCGTCTTGTCGAGCCACAGGCTGTAGAACGCGTTGCCGAGGTCGTAATGGGCGTGGATGTTCTTGCTGCTGCCGCGGCGCGAATTGCGGTTCAGCGCGTGGCGTATCCGGTGCGCGAGCGAGCCCCACCACGAGCCGTAGACCGCGGCGTCGAGCGCATCGCGGTTGGCGACCAGCAGCGTGAGCAGCGCGGTCAGGTCGGGCGTGTCCCATTCGCCGGCGATGTAGCCCTCGGCGAAGCCGATGTCGCCCGACTTCAGCACGCGCGCGAACAGGCGCCAGTCGCGGATGCGCGCGCTGGCCGCCGGCGTGCCGCTGCCGAAGCGTGCCGTCTCGCCATCCGGAAGATGGAGTTCCAGGCTGCCGTGCGCGATGCGCGCGAGCAGGTTCAACGTGGCGCGTGCCGCAGTCGGCGTGCGCGGCCGCAGGTTCGCAGGGGCGCGAAGAGTGGTTGAGTTCATCGGGAGACGAAGCGATCGGGCGCTGGAGGTTGGCGGTGAAATGGAATGCGCTTGAACGCAAGGCGCAGCGCGTGCAGGTGAATGCGGGCGACGACGCCGAACGTCATCAGCGGCGTGCCGAAGAAGGCGCGCCGCGTGCTCTTCGCCGTCAGCGGCTCGAGCGTGCCGCCGACGCTCGTCTGCAGCAGCGGCCCTTTGGCGTCGTCGTGGTCGATGCGCGCCAGCGTGTGACGCGGGGCGGAGGCGTCGTTGCCGGTCATCAGGAAGCGGAAGCGGTAGCGGCCCTCGACCGCGCAGAACGGAGAAACGTGGAACACCTTCACCGCCTCGACCTCCGCGCCCCAGCGCAAGCGCGGGCCATGCAGCAGGTAGCAGTGCCGCTCGCCGAAGGTGTTGTTGACTTCCGCGACCACCGCGGCGAGCGAGCCGTCGGCGCGGTGCGCATACCAGAAGCTGACCGGCTTGAACACATGGCCGAGCACGCGCGGCATCGTGTGCAGCCAGACCTCGCCTTCGGCGTCGTCGACGCCTTCGCTCGCGAGCAAGGCGTCGAGCCAGGCGAGCGCATCGTCGCCGCCATCGCCATGGTCGCGATCGAAGAACGAGATCGCGCCGAAGCGGTTGCGGCGCAGCGTTGCGTCGGGACGCTTGCGCAGCGTGCGCATCGGCAGCATGAGAAAGTAGGTCGCGTGGCTGAACTCGTGCGCCGCCGGCCGCAGCCGGCGGTGCCAGACCTTGCCGAAGCCGATCAGCGCGCGCGGCGTCGTGCCGGCCCTCATGTTCATGCGGCGCTCCGCAGCGCCATCGTTGCGGCGCTCGCCTTGGTGTCAGCGATCTCGTTCGCGATCGCGTCGGCGACGGCCAGACCCGAAGCCAGGCCGTCCTCGTGGAAGCCGTAGCCCGTCCACGCGCCGCAGAACCAGGTGCGCCGCAGACCCTGGATGCTCGGGAGTCGGCGCTGCGCCTCGATCGCCTGCCGGTCGAAGACCGGGTGCGCGTAGTCGAACGCGCGGATCACCTGCGCTGCGTCGGGCTCGCGCACGGGGTTGAGCGAGACGATCAACGGCTGTTGCCAGGGCAGCGGTTGCAGCTGGTTGAGCAGGTAGTGCAGGCAGACGCGATCGCTGCCGGTGCTTGCGCTGGCACCGTTGCCCGACTCGTAGTTCCAGGCGGCCCAGGCCGCGCGGCGGGCCGGCAAGAGCGAGGTGTCCGTGTGCAGCACGGCGCGGTTCGACTGGTAGCGGATCGCGCCCAGCAATTGCGCCTCGGGCGCCGTGACGTCGTCGCCCAGCAGCCGCAGCGCCTGATCGCTGTGGCAGGCGAGCACGACGTCGTCATACAGCGCGGTCGCGTCGTCGGTCGCGACGAGCACGCCGGCGTCGAGTCGCGTGACGCGCCGCACCGGCGTGGCCAGCCGCACGTCGGGCAGCGCGGCGACGATGCGCCGCACATACTCGCGCGAGCCGCCGCGCACGGTCCACCACTGCGGCCGGTTCGTCACCTGCAGCAGCCCGTGGTTGTGGCAGAAACGGATCAGCGTCGCGACCGGGAACTCGAGCATCTGCGCGGTCGGGCACGACCAGATGCAGGCGATCATCGGCAGCAGGTACCAGGCGCGGAACTCCTCACTGAAGCGGTGCTCGTCGAGAAAGGCGCCGATCGGTTGATCGAGGCGATCGAGGCCGTCTTCTTGGGCCAGTTGCGTCGCGAGCGAGTTGAAGCGCGAGAGGTCGCTCAGCATGCGCCAGAACGCGGGACGCAGCAGGTTCCCGGGTTGCGCGAAAACGCTCGCCAGATTGCGGCCACCCCATTCGATGTTGCGCCCCGGGACCTGCACCGAGAACGACATGTCCGATTTGGCCACTTCGACACCGAGTTCGGCGAACAGCCGCACCAGGCGCGGATAGGTGCGCTCGTTGTAGACGAGAAAGCCGGTGTCGACGCCGTGCGACACGCCGCCGAGCGTCACGTCGACCGTGTGCGCGTGGCCGCCGAAGTGCGAGCCGGCTTCGTACAGCGTGACACGATGTGCGCCGCGCGCCAGCTGCCGCGCCGCGGCGAGCCCCGAGATGCCGGCGCCAATGATTGCGATGCGTTTCAAAGCGTACCCTTGGTCGTTGAGGTTGAAGGGGTGGTCTCGCCGGGTTTGCGGTTGTCGAAAGCGTGGCGTGAACGTCTTGGTATGAAACGAATACTACACAGTTCACATACGAGATGCAATAGTCTGTTTGTGAACTTGTGAGGGCAAACTGCGCTACACTCGGCGCCATGGCTCAGGTTTCATACAGGGAAAAGGTGCTTCGCTTCCGGGAGGACGCGATCGTCGAGGCGGTCAATCACCTGCTCGCATCCAAGGGCTACGACCTGATGACGGTGGACGAGGTCGCGGCCGAGGCCGGCATCGCCAAGGCGAGTCTGTACAAGCACTTCACGTCGAAGGAGGAGCTCGCCGGCGCGGCGATGGTGCGCGTGCTCGATCGCGCGATGGAGCAGGCCAGCAAGCTCGAGGCCGAGAGCGGTGCCAGCGCGCTCGACCGCATCACGTCGATGCTGCTGTGGACGTTGCAGGTGCAGCTCGCGGGCGAGATGCCGACGCTGCCGGCGCAGAACTCGAAGCTCGTCGCCTCACTGCGTGCGAACCGGGCCTACATGGATGGGCTCTTTGCCCTGAGCGACAAGCTCGGCAGCTGGATCACGCAGGCACAGGCCGAAGGCCAGTTGAATCCCGAACTGCCGGCCGAGATGATCCTCTTCACCCTCTACGCGCGCGCCTGCGACCCGGTGCTCGGCCTGCTCAAGGCGTCGGGCAACTACGCTGACGAGCAAATCATCGCCTGGCTGGTGACGACGACGCTCGAGGGCCTGGGCAAGCGGCCGGCTGCGCCACCGGCACCGGCTCCGCGTCGGGTACGCTAGCGCCGTCGGCCGCCACGGCCAAACCCGAAGCGAGATCACCGCCTTGAACCGACTCGACGCCACTGCGCGCGGCGTGTACCTGATCGCCGTCACGCCCTTCACCGACAGCGGATCGCTCGATCTCGCGAGCACCGATCGCATGGTCGATTTCGCCATCGACAGCGGCGTGACCGGGCTGACGGTGCTCGGCATCATGGGCGAGGCGACGAAGCTGACGGCCGAGGAGTCGCGCACCTTCGTCGCAAGCGTGCTGGCGCGCGTCGAAGGGCGTGTGCCGGTCGTGGTCGGCGCCTCGGCACCCGGCTTCGCGCCGATGCGCGAACTGACCGAGAGCGTGATGGCGCTCGGCG
>JAMLIM010000009.1 GCA_023954175.1 Rhizobacter sp. | reverse complement strand
GCCCGCATGCCACCCAGGAACGAGCACAGCAGGATGCCGCCGAGCCCGAGGAAGATGCCAAGCTCGAACGCGATGCCGGTCAGGTGCGTCGTGATCAGCCCGACGCCGTAGATCTGCGCAACGACATAGGTGAACGAGCACAGGATGGCGGCGAAAACGCCGATCAGGCGTGGCAGGTTGCCGCCGTAGCGCTGCCCGAGGAAGTCCGGGATCGTGTACTGGCCGAAGCGCCGCAGATAGGGCGCGAGCAGCAGCGCGACCAGGCAGTAGCCGCCGGTCCACCCCAGCACGAACGCCAGGCCGCCGGGGTCGTCCGGCGTTCCGGAGAAGCCCTGCAGGTACAAGGTGCCCGCCAGGCCGATGAAGGACGCTGCCGACATCCAGTCGGCGCCCGTCGCCATGCCGTTGTAGAACGCCGGTATGCGCCGACCCGCAACGTAGTACTCGACCGCGTTCGTGGTGCGGCTGACGACGCCGATGACGGCGAACAGCAGCACCGTCGCGACGAGAAAGATGAGGCCGATCCAGGTGTCCGGCAGCCCCATGTGCTCGAACAGTCCGAGCCCGAGCACGAACGCGATGAAGGCGAGCGTGAAGCCGCCGTAGACACGGTGCAGCCGGCGCGTGAACGCACGGCCCGAGCGCGAGGTGACGGCGGACTCCGCGGGGTTCATGCGTTGTCGGCAGCGGCCCGCGGGAAATCGAGCGCGGCGCTAGCGCAGCGCCAGACGACGCCAGGTCGCGATCACGCTGTCCGGATTGAGCGAGATCGACTCGATGCCCTCGTCGGCCAGCCAGTCGGCGAAGTCGGGATGGTCGCTCGGCCCCTGGCCGCAGATGCCGACATAGCGGCCGCGGCTGCGGCAGGCCTTGATCGCGCGCGCGATCAGCATCTTCACCGCCGGGTCGCGCTCATCGAAGTCGTGCGCGAGCAGTTCCAGCCCCGAATCGCGGTCGAGCCCGAGCGTGAGCTGCGTCAGATCGTTCGAGCCGATCGACATGCCGTCGAAGTGCTCCAGGAATTCGTCGGCGAGCAGCGCGTTGCTCGGGATCTCGCACATCATGATCACGCGCAGGCCGTCGCTGCCGCCCTCGGAAGCGCGCCGCAGGCCACGCTCGGCCAGCATGGCAACCACCCGCCGCGCCTGATCGAGCGTGCGCACGAAGGGCACCATGATCTCGACGTTGGTCAGGCCCATCTCGCCGCGCACGCGCTTCAACGCCTCGCACTCCATCGCGAAGGCTTCGCCGAAGGTGTCGCTGACGTAGCGCGATGCACCGCGAAAGCCGAGCATCGGGTTCTCTTCCTCGGGTTCGTAGCGCGAGCCGCCGATCAGCTTCTTGTATTCGTTCGACTTGAAGTCCGAGAGTCGCACGATCACCGGCTTCGGCCAGAACGCCGCGCCGATCGTCGCGATGCCTTCGGCGAGCTTGTCGACATAGAACGCGCGCGGCGACGCATGGCCGCGCGCCACCGACTCGACCGCCTTCTTCAGGTCCGGGTCGACGTTCGGATAGTCGAGCACCGCCTTCGGATGCACGCCGATGATGTTGTTGATGATGAACTCGAGCCTTGCGAGGCCGACACCCGAGTTGGGCAGCTGCGCGAACTCGAACGCGAGCTGCGGATTGCCGACGTTCATCGTGATCTTGACCGGGCACGGCGGCAGCGCACCGCGATCGACCTCGCTCACCTCGGTCTCGATCAGGCCGTCATAGATGTGGCCGGTGTCGCCCTCCGAGCAGGCGACGGTGACGAGCGCACCGTCCTTCAGGGCCTCGGTCGCGTCGCCGCAGCCGACGACGGCCGGGATGCCGAGCTCGCGCGCGATGATCGCCGCGTGGCAGGTGCGGCCGCCGCGATTCGTCACGATCGCGCTCGCGCGCTTCATCACCGGCTCCCAGTTCGGGTCGGTCATGTCGGTCACGAGCACGTCGCCCGGCTGCACCTGGTCCATCTCCGACAGGCTGCGCACGATGCGCACGGGACCGGTGCCGACCTTCTGCCCGATCGCGCGCCCTTCGGCGAGCACGGTGCCGGTGCCCTTGAGCCGGTAGCGCAGTTCGTCGGTTGCCGAGCTGTGGCTCTTGACCGTCTCGGGCCGCGCCTGAAGGATGTAGAGGCGCCCGTCGACGCCGTCCTTGCCCCACTCGATGTCCATCGGCCGCCCGTAGTGCGACTCGATCTTGAGCGCCACCTGGGCGAGTTCCGTCACGTCGGCATCGCTGAGCGAGTAGCGATTGCGCTGCTCCGACGCGGTGTCGATCGTCTTCACGAGCTTGCCGCTCGCGGCGCGCTCGGCGGCGGAGGTGAACTCCATCTTGATCAGCTTGGAGCCCAGATTGCGGCGCACGATCGCCAGCTTGCCGGCGGCGAGCATCGGCTTGTGAACGTAGAACTCGTCCGGGTTGACCGCGCCCTGCACCACCGTCTCGCCGAGTCCGTAGCTCGAGGTGATGAAGACGACATCCTTGAAGCCGCTTTCGGTGTCGATCGTGAACATCACGCCGGCCGCGCCCAGATCGGAGCGGACCATGCGCTGCACGCCGGTCGAGAGCGCGACCTCCGCGTGCGCGAAACCCTTGTGCACGCGGTAGCTGATCGCGCGGTCGTTGTAGAGCGACGCGAACACCTCCTTCGTCTTGGCGAGCACCTCGTCGATGCCGATGACGTTGAGGAAGGTCTCCTGCTGCCCGGCAAAGCTCGCGTCGGGCAGGTCCTCGGCGGTCGCCGACGAGCGCACCGCGAACGACGCCCCGGGCTGCCCTTCGGCGAGCAGCGCGAACTGCTCGCGGATCGCCGCTTCGAGCGCGGGCGAGAACGGCGCCTCCTCGATCCAGCGGCGGATTTCGGCGCCGGCCTGGCCCAGCGCACGCACGTCGTCGGCGTCGAGCGCATCGAGCCGCGCGGCGATGCGCGCGTCGAGCCCGCCGTGCTTCAGGAACTCGCGAAACGCGTGCGCCGTCGTCGCGAAGCCGCCCGGCACGCGCACACCGACGGCCGAGAGCTGGCTGATCATTTCGCCGAGCGAGGCGTTCTTGCCGCCTACGGCCTCGACGTCGGTCATTCTCAGGTGTTCAAACGGCACGACCAGGGCGGTCGCCAGATGGGGGGTTGACATGGGAAGGCTCCGTGACGATCAAGATTCTGGTGCCGCCACCCTGGCCGCGGCGAGCGCATGGCGAACCCCGGCAGCGCCACACGCTTCGCGCGGGGCAGGCAAACGCGAAGTGCCGCGGCGGCGCTGGCGCTGGCGCTGGCGCTGGCGATTCCGATTGCAACTGCAACTGGGGGGCGTGCGGTCGGGGGCATGAAGGGGTGGCTGGGTCGTTGGCCACGATTCTACGAGCCGCACCCCCACCGCAGGCCCAATGCGACGCGTCGGAAGTCTCGCATCTGCCTATGATGGCGGCTCGCTCACCGCTGGCGCCCACCATGCCGAATCGCACCGTCTTCTTCGTCTCCGACAGCACCGGCATCACCGCCGAAACCTTCGGCAACTCGATCCTCAACCAGTTCACCGCCAAGCCGCGTCATGTGCGCCGGCCCTTCATCGACACCGCCGACAAGGCGCACCAAGTGGTGCGCGAGATCAACCACGTCGCCGAGGCCGAGGGCAAGCGGCCGATCGTGTTCGTGACGCTCGTCGACCGCGAGGTGCTCGACATCGTGAAGTCGCAAAGCCGCGGCCTGGTGCTCGACATGTTCAACACCTTCATCGAGCCGCTCGAGGCCGAGCTCGGCATCACGTCGAACCACCGCGTGGGACGCTTCACCGATGTGGCCAAGAGTCAGGAGTACACCGACCGCATGGAGGCGATCAACTACACGCTCGCGCATGACGACGGCCAGTCGGCGCTCAACCTCGCCTCGGCCGACGTGATCCTCGTCGGCGTCAGCCGCAGCGGCAAGACGCCGACCTCGCTGTATCTGGCGATGCAGCACGGCATCAAGGCCGCCAACTATCCGCTGATCCCGGAGGACTTCGAGCGCGGTGAAGTGCCGTCGACGCTCGCGCCCTACAAGGCCAAGTGTTTCGGCCTGACGATCGATGCGGCCCGGCTCGCGCAGATCCGCAACGAGCGCCGGCCCGACAGCAAGTACGCCTCGCTCGAGAACTGCCGCTACGAGGTGAAGGAGGCCGAATCGATGATGCGGCGCGAGGGTATCGCCTGGTTGAGTTCGACCCACAAGTCGATCGAGGAAATCGCGGCGACGATCCTGCGCGACCTGCAGCCCGACCGGCTGACCTATTGACCGCCGCGCGCGGCCCGCACCCTCAGCCGCGCGCCGATCGCTGGCGCACCGACTCGTAGAGGCATACCGCCGCCGCCGCCGCGGCGTTGAGCGACTCCTCCCCACCCGGCTGCGGGATCGCGAGCTTGAGCGTGCAGCGCCCGAGCACGCCCGCACCGATGCCCTGCCCTTCGTGCCCGAGCACCCACGCGCACGGCCAGGGCAGCGCAACGCCGTCGATCCGGTCCGGTGCGTGCGGGCTTGTCGCCAGCAGCGGCAAGCCAAGCCGGTCGAGCGCGTCGGGCGCGACGCCTTCGATCAGCGTGAGCGAGAAGTGCGCGCCCATGCCGGCGCGCATCACCTTCGGTGACCACAGCGCCGCCGTGCCCTTGAGGGCGACGATCTGCGCAAAGCCGAACGCGGCCGCGCTGCGCAGGATCGCGCCGACGTTGCCGGCGTCCTGCAATCGGTCGAGCACGACGCTCGGACGACCGGCGACGATCTCGCCCGCACCCGGCCAGGCGATCGCGAAGCCGATCGGCGCCGGCGACTCGAGCGTGCTCAAGGCCGCCATCAACGCCGGCGCGACGACGATCACGCTCTCGGCCCGACTCGCGAGCGCGCGCAGCCCGGGCTGCTGCCATGCCGCGTCGTCGAGCACCGCGCAGCGCGGCACGCCGCCCCGCGCGAGATGGGCGGCGCAGAGATGTTCGCCCTCGATCCAGACCTCGCCCTGCCGGCGATAGGCGGCCGGGTCGAGCGCGAGCTTGCGCAGCCGCTGCCACTGCGGATTGCTGCGCGACGTCACGAGCTTGACCGTGCCCATGGGCTCAGCCGTCGCAGAGCTTGCGCACGGGCGCAAAGCTGCGCCGGTGTTGCGGGCAGACGCCGTGCGCGCGCAGCGCCGCCAGATGCGCAGCCGTCGGGTAGCCCTTGTGCGCATCGAAGCCGTACTGCGGATGCTCCTCGTGCATCTGCGCACACAGCCGGTCGCGATGCACCTTGGCCAGGATCGACGCCGCCGAGATCGCGGCGACGAGCGCATCGCCCTTGACGATCGCCGCCGCGGGCATCGCAAGCGCAGGCAATCGATTGCCGTCGACAAGCACCTTGTGCGGGCGCAGGCGCAGGCCCTGCACCGCACGCTGCATCGCAAGCAGCGTCGCGCCCAGGATGTTGTGGCTGTCGATCTCCTGCGCGCTCGCCTGCGCGATGCTGCAGCACAAGGCCTTCGCGCGTATCTCGTCGAACAGGCGCTCGCGGCGGCGCGCCGTCAGCTGCTTGGAATCGGCCAGGCCCTTGATCGGATGCAGTTCGTCGAGGATCACCGCCGCCGCCACCACGGGGCCGGCCAGCGGGCCGCGCCCGGCCTCGTCGACGCCGGCGACGAGGCCGGGCGCATCGAGGCTGAGCGCGATCTGGTCAGCGAGCCAGGACCTTCTCGATCGCATCGGTCGCTGCCTGCGCCGTGTTGCGGCGCAGGCTCAGGTGCATCTGGGTGAACTGCGCGTGCAGCGCGGCAGCGCGCGGCGCATCGTCGAGCCATGCGAGTGCCTCGTCCGCGAGCCGCTCGGGCGTCGCCTGCGATTGCAGCAACTCGGGCACCGCCATCTTGCCGAGCAGGATATTGGGAAGCCCGACCCAGGGCTGCAGATTGCGCGGGCGCATCATCAGCCAGGTGATCGGGTTCATGACATAGGTGATGACCATCGGCCGCTTGTAGAGCGCCGCCTCGAGGGTCGCCGTGCCGCTCGCGACGATTGCGACGTCGCAGGCCGCGAGCACATCGTGGGCATGGCCGTCGACGAGCTTGATCGGTGCGCCGCCCGTCGCGCCCGCGAGCAGCGCCTCCACCTTCGGGCGCAACCCGGGCACGAGGGGCAGTACGAATCGCAACGCCGGACGCTCGCGGTGCATGCGGGCCGCGGCGGCGAGCAGGCGCGGTGCGATGTAGTCGACCTCGGAGTGCCGACTGCCGGGAAGCAGGGCGACGACCTGTGCATCGTCTTCGAGACCGAGCGCGCGCCGCGCCGCTGCGCGCGGCACCTCGAGCGCAATCGCGTCGGCGAGCGGGTGGCCGACGTAGCTCGCGGCGATGCCATGCGCTTCGTACAGCGCGGGCTCGAACGGGAACAGGCACAGCACGAGGTCCGCCGCACGTCCGACCGTGTGCACCCGGCCCGGCCGCCAGGCCCAGATCGACGGGCTGATGAAATGCACCGTGCGGACGCCCGCGCTGCGCAGCCGCATCTCGAGGTCGAGATTGAAATCCGGCGCATCGACACCGATGAAGAGATCGGGCTTGTTGTTCAGAAGCCGGTTGCCGAGCCCCCGGCGGATGCCGGCGATCTCAGGGTAGTGGCGCAACACTTCGGCGTAGCCGCGCACCGCGAGCTTGTCGTGCGGCCACCAGGCTTCAAAGCCCTGCGCCACCATGCTCGGCCCACCGATGCCCGCGGCGGAGAGCGACGGCCAGCGCGTCTTCAGCGCGGCGAGCAGCATGCCGGCGAGCATGTCTCCCGACGCCTCGCCGGCGACCATCGCGATGCGGGGCGACTCCATCAGCGCCGCGCTGGTCAGCGCGCGATGCCGCGCCGCGCGCCGGCGAGAAACGCGAGCATGGCCTCGACGTCGGCTCGTGCCTCGGGGGCGGCCTCGGCCACTGTCGCGATGCGCTCGCGCGCGGCGTCGAGCGTCAGCCCCTCGCGGTAGAGCAGGCGGTGCATCTGCTTGACCGCCGCGATGCGCGCCGGCGAGAAGCCGCGCCGGCGCAGGCCTTCGACGTTGAAGCCGCGCACCGCGAGCGGGTTGCCGTCGACCATCATGAAGGGCGGCACGTCCTGCGACACCGCACTTGCAAAACCGATCATCGCGTGCGCGCCGATCTTGACGAACTGGTGAATCCCGGTCAGGCCGCCGACGATCGCCCAGTCCCCGACATGCACATGGCCCGCGAGCGTCGCGTTGTTGGCGAGCACGATCTGGTCGCCGACCTGCGCGTCGTGCGCGATGTGCACATAGGCCATGATCCAGTTGTCCGAGCCGATGCGCGTGACGGCGCTGTCCTGCGCCGTGCCGAGATTGAAGGTGCAGAACTCGCGCACCGTGTTGCGGTCGCCGATCTCGAGCGCGGTCGGCTCGCCGGCGTACTTCTTGTCCTGCGGCACGGCGCCGATCGAGCAGAACTGGAACACGCGGTTGTCGCGCCCGATGCGGGTGCGGCCCTCGATCACGCAGTGCGCGCCGATCGTCGTGCCCTCGCCGATCACGACGTGCGGGCCGATGATCGTGTACGGCCCGACGCTGACCGACGCCGCGAGCTCCGCGCGCGGGTCGACGATCGCGCTCGGGTGGATCGTCGTCATGCCGGGCGAGCGCGCAGCGCCCGGCGGCGCACGCGGCGGACAGGCGCTTCAGTCACGGCTGCGCACGGTGCACATCAGCTCGGCCTCGACCGCGAGTTCACCGGCCACCGTCGCGCGCGTCTTGTACTTGAAGATGCCCGATTTGGCACGCAGCAGTTCGGCGTCCATCACCAGTTGATCGCCAGGTTCGACCGGCCGCTTGAAGCGCGCGCCGTCGATGCCGACGAAGTAGTAGAGCTGGCCTTCGTCCGCATCCTGTCCCATCGACGAGAACGTCAGCAGCGCCGCCGTCTGGGCCATGGCCTCGAGCATCAGCACGCCGGGCATCACGGGCCGCGTCGGGAAATGCCCGCCGAAGAAGGGCTCGTTGATCGTCACGTTCTTGAGCGCGCGAATGCGCACGTTGGGCTCGAGTTCGAGCACGCGATCGACGAGCAGGAACGGGTAGCGGTGCGGGAGTTTCTTGAGGATCTGGTGGATGTCCATGGCG
The DNA here is from genome assembly GCA_023954175.1 of Rhizobacter sp. Lineage (GTDB taxonomy): Bacteria > Pseudomonadota > Gammaproteobacteria > Burkholderiales > Burkholderiaceae_C > CAIKUF01. The sequence goes on along the minus strand of JAMLIM010000009.1, from coordinate 65,772 downwards.
CTCAGCTCGACTTTTTTTCCAGGGCGCGCAAACGGTTGCGCAGGCTGTACAGATGCCGAAGCGTCGCGGCGTTCTTTTCCCAGTTCGCATTCTCATCGATTGGAAAGGTGCCTGTATACACGCCGGGCCGGGTGATCGACTGCATCACGCCCGAGAACGCGCGGATGTGGACATGATCGCCGAGCGTGAGATGCCCGCCGATGCCGACCGCGCCCGCGATCGTGCAGTAGGCGCCGATCGTCGTGCTGCCGGCGATGCCCGCGCAGCCGGCGACCGCGGTGTGCGCGCCGATGCGCACGTTGTGGCCGACCTGCACCTGGTTGTCGAGCTTGACGCCATCGCCGATCACGGTGTCGTCGAGGGCGCCGCGGTCGATGCAGGTGTTGGCGCCGATCTCGACGTCGTCGCCGATGCGCACGCCGCCGAACTGCTCGACCTTGATCCAGGTGCCCTCATGCGGCGCGAAGCCGAAACCGTCGGCACCGATCACCGCGCCGCTGTGGATGATGCCGCGCGCGCCGATGTGACTGGCGGCGCCGAAGCTCACCTGCGCGTCGAGCCGGGTGTCGTCGCCGATCGAGGCGCCGCTGCCGATGACGCAGTGCGCGCCGACCACCACGCGCGCGCCGATCACGACGTCGGCCTCGATCACGCAGAGCGGCCCGATCGACGCGCTGGCGTCGATGCGCGCGCTCGCATGCACCTGGGCCGAAGGATGGATGCCCGGCGCGGGGCGCGCGCCGGTGCGCACCACCCACCACTGGCTCAGGCGCGCGAAGTAGAGGTGCGGATCAGGCGTGACGATCGCCGCGCCGCGCTCGACTGCCGCCTCGCGCAGTGCCGGCGGCACCACCACGCAGCCCGCGCGGGTCGCACTCAGCTGCGCCTGATAGCGCGGCGTCGCGATGAAGCAGAGCGTGGTGGGCGTTGCGCTCTCGAGCGACCCGAGGCGGTTGATGCGCAGCGCCGCATCGCCAACGAGATCGCCGCCGAGCTGCGCGGCAATCTCGCCGAGCGCGACCCCGTTCACCAGCGAAGACGCGCTACTTGCCGCCGTTGAGCGCCTTGATCACCTTGTCGGTGATGTCGACACGCGGGCTGACGAAAGTCGCATCCTGGATGATCAGGTCGTACTTCTCGGCGTCGAAGATCTGCTTGATCGCCGCGTTGGCGCGCTGGATGACGGCGCCGAGTTCCTCGTTCTTGCGCTGGTTCAGGTCTTCCTGGAACTCGCGGCGGCGACGCTGGAATTCGCGGTCCTGCTCGACCAGGTCGCGCTGGCGGCGGCTGCGCTCGGCCTCCGACAGCGTCGGCGCATCCTTCTCGAGTTTGTCGGACGTCGCCTTCAGTCGCGCGGCGGTCTCGGACAGATCCTTCTCGCGCTTGGAGAACTCCGCTTCGAGTTTGGCCTGCGCCGCTTTCGCAGGTGTCGAATCCCGCAGCACGCGCTCGCCGCTGACATAGCCAATGCGCAGATCCTGCGCTTGCGCCAGTGCGCACGCGGCCGTCAACGTGGCCGCAACGGTAAACCTGACGACGAGGTTTTTCATTAGAACGCTGTCCCGATCTGGAATTGAAGTTTCTGAATTCTATCGCCTGGCTGTTTCTTGATCGGCACGCCGTAGCTCAGTTTGAGCGGACCCATAGGCGAGAGCCAGCTCACGCCGACGCCGGCCGCTGCGCGCAGGCTGTCGAAACTCACCTGCTGGTTTTCGCCCCAGACGTTGCCGGCATCGAGATAGCCGAAGATGCGGAACGTCCGGTCGTTGCCGGCGCCGGGCACCGGCACGTAGAGCTCGTTGTTGAGGTTGAAGCGGCGCGTGCCGCCGATGAAGGCGCCGGTGACGTCGATCGGGCCGAGCGAGCCCTGCTCGAAGCCGCGCACCGAGCCGAGACCGCCGCCGAAGAAGTTCTTGAACACCGGATAGGTCTGCCCGTTCAAGCCGGTGCCGTAGCCGAATTCGGTGTTGAACGCGTAGGTGAACTGCCGGTTGATCGGGAAGTAGTGCTGGTACTGCAGGTTCAGCCGGAGATAGCGCAGGTCGCCGGCGACTGACCACTCGCCCGTCACGCGCTTGAGGCTGCCGGCATTGGGCGTCACCGCGCTGTCGCGATCGTCGCGCGACCAACCGAGCGTCAGCGGCACCGAGTTGCTGTCGCGCCCGAACTCCTCGATGTAGATCTGGTAGTTCAGCGGCATGCCGACCAGCGTGCCGTTGATCTGGGTCTGTTCGTAGCCCGCGCCGTAGTAGACGGTGTCGAAGTCGCTGTAGGGCACGCCGAAGCGCACCGAGGTGCCGGCGGTGACGATCTGGTAGTACTCGCCCTGACTGTTGATCGGCGTCGTCGTGCGGTAGTACAGGTCGAACGCACGCGAGATGCCGTCGATCGTGAAGTACGGATCGACCGTGCTCAGCACGACGACGCGGTTGTAGCTCGTGGTGTTGAACTCGAGCCCGAGGTAGTTGCCCGATCCGAGCACGTTGTCCTGCTTGATCGCGGCGTTGAACGCGATCTGGCTCGCCGACGAATAGCCGATGCCGACCGACAGGTTGCCCGTCGGCTTCTCCTTGACGGTGATCGTCACGTCGACCTGGTCGGGCGCGCCCGGGACCTCGTTCGTCTGGATGCTGACCTCGGAGAAGTAACCCAGCCGGTCGACCCGGTCACGCGAGAGCTTGATGCGCCGCGCGTCGTACCAGGCGGCTTCGAACTGGCGGAACTCGCGCCGGATGACTTCGTCGCGCGTGCGGTCGTTGCCGGCGACGATGATGCGGCGCACGTAGACACGCCGCTGCGGTTCGGCGTACAGCGTGATCGCGACCTGGGCGCGCGCGCGATCCACCTCGGGGCGCGCATCGACCCGCGCGAACGCGTAGCCGAAAGTGCCGAACAGATCGGTGAAGTTGCGCGTGGTCGCCGCCACCGCCTCGGCGCGGAACAGATCGCCGGGGCGGATCATCACGAGCGACTTGAACTCGTCCTCGCGGCCGAGGTAGTCGCCCTCCAGCGTGACGCCCGTCACCGTGTAGGGCTGGCCTTCGCGGATGTTGACGGTGACCGTGATGTCTTCCTTGTTCGGCGAGATCGTGACCTGGGTCGACTCGACCGCGAACTCGAGATAGCCGCGGTTGAGGTAGTAGGCCTTGAGCGACTCCAGATCGGCGTTGAGCTTGACGCGCGAGTAGCGATCGTTCTTCGTGTACCAGGTCAGCCAGCCGCTCGTCGTCAGGTCGAACAGGCCGCGCAGCGTGCTCTCGGAGAACGCCTGGTTGCCGACGATGCGGATCTCGCTGATGTGCGCCACCTCGCCCTCGGTCACGGTGAAGGTGACGTTGACGCGGTTGCGCTCGATCGGCGTCACGGTCGTGACGACCTCGGCGCCGTACAGGCTGCGCGTCAGGTACTGGCTCTTGAGCTCCTGCTCGGCGCGGTCGGCGAGCGCCTTGTCGAACGGCAGGCCTTCGCCGATGCCGACCTCGCGCAGCGACTTCAGCAGCACCTCCTTGTCGAACTCCTTCAGGCCGACGAAGTCGACGTTCGCGATGATCGCCCGCTCTTCGACGATCACGACCACCACCGTGCCCTCGATCTCGATGCGCACGTCCTTGTACAGGCCGGTGGCAAAGAGCGCGCGCAGCGCGGCGGCGCCCTTCTCGTCGTTGTAGGTGTCGCCGACGCGAAACGGCAGCGAGGCGAAGATGGTGCCGGCGTCGGAGCGCTGCAGGCCTTCGACGCGGATGTCGCTGATGACGAAGGGCTCGACCGCCCAACTGCTGGTCACGTGCAGCAGGCCGACGAGCAACAGCAGAACCAGGCGAAACCGCAAGGCCTCGAAGCGAACAATAGGAATGCGCATGCGGGGAACGTCAGTGCAGGCCCAGCAGTCGGGCCACATCGTTGTAGAGCGCGAGCGACATCATCAGCAACAACACCGCCACCCCGCCGCGCTGAAGCCGTTCGAGCCAGGCGACGGAAACGGGTCGCCCGGTCACAGCCTCGAAAAGATAATACATCAGGTGTCCGCCATCGAGCATCGGCAAGGGCAGCAGATTGAGGACACCCAGGCTCACGCTGACGAGCGCCAGGAAGCCGAGGTAGTAGGCGACGCCGAGCTGCACCGACTGGCCCGCATAGTCCGCGATCGTGAGGGGCCCGCTCAGGTTCTTCAGCGAGGCCTCGCCGATCAGCATGCGCCCGATCATGCGCAGCGTCAGCGCCGACATCTCCCAGGTGCGCGTGACGGCCTCGGTCACGCCGTCGACGAGGCCGTAGCGCACCGTCACCATCTCGGGCGGCCCGCCGATGTAGGCGTCGATGCGACCGATGCGCCGACCGTCCTCGGTCTCGACGATCGCCGGGCGGACCACGACGTCGAGCAATTGTGCGCCGCGCTCGATGCGCCAGTGCATCGTCGCGCCGCGCCCGGCGTTGGCCGTGGCGCGGATCATCTCGCGCAGCTTCGCACCGTCCGTCACCGGCACGCCGTCGACGCTCAGCACCAGATCACCGGCGTGCAGACCCGCTTCGGCGGCCGCACCGCCCGGGTTGACGCGGTCCACCAGCGGCGGGTTGAACGGCCCGGACAGGCCGATGCGCTGCATCAACTGGGCGTCGATCTCGCCGACGTCGGCACGATCGAGATCGAGCACGACCTCGCGCGGCGCGTGTCCCGCGGCGTCGGTCACGCGCAGGTGCAGGGGTTGATGGTGCAGCGCCGCCTGCGTGATCGCCCAGCGCAGATCGGTCATCGAGCGCAGGTCTTCCCAGGTCTCGCCGTCGTCCGATTGCTGCTGAACCCAGTCACCGCCCCGCAGCCCGGCGCGTTCGGCAATGCTTGCGCCGACCGGCGTGCCGATGACGGACCTGACCTCATCGACACCGATCCAGTTTGCCGCCGCGTACAGCAGCACCGCGAGCAACAGATTGGCGATCGGCCCGGCAGCGACGATTGCCGTTCGCTTCGCGAGCGACTGGCGGTTGAAGGCGCGATCGAGCTCCGGCGCCGCGACCGGCCCCTCGCGCTCATCGAGCATGCGCACATAGCCGCCGAACGGCAGCGCGGCGACAACGAACTCGGTGCTGTCGGGCGTGCGCTGGCGGCGCCAGACGACGCGACCGAAGCCGACCGAGAAGCGCAGCACCTTCACCCCGCAGGCGACCGCGACTCGGTAGTGGCCGTACTCGTGCACCACGATCAGCACCGCGATCGTGAGCAGAAACGCAAGCGCTGCCGAGATCATCGGGCGACCTCTGCCGCAAAGCGCGATGCCTCGCCGCGTGCGCGCGCGTCGAGCGCGAGCAGCGCCTCGATCGACGCCGCGCTGCCCGCCTCCGGCCGCACCCGCTCGAGCGTGTGCAGGTTGACGGCGTGGATCTGATCGAAGCGAATCGCACCGGCGAGGAAGGACTCGACCGCGACCTCGTTCGCGGCGTTGAGCACCGCGGTGCTGCCGACCGGCGCGCGCAGGCTGTCCCATGCGAGTTGCATGCCGGGAAACCGCTCGAGGTCGATCTCTTCGAAGGTCAGGTTCGACATCGCGCCCACGTCGAGCTGCGCGGCGCCGGACTCGATGCGTTCGGGGAACGCCAGGCCATAGGCAATCGGCACCCGCATGTCGGGCGTGCCGAGCTGCGCGAGCACCGAGTTGTCGCGGCACACGACCATCGAGTGCACGATGCTTTGCGGATGGATGACGACGCGAATCTGCTCGGGCGTCAGGTCGAACAGCCAGCGCGCCTCGATCACCTCGAGCGCCTTGTTCATCATGGTCGCCGAATCGACCGAGATCTTGCGGCCCATGACCCAGTTCGGATGCGCGCACGCCTCGTCCGGCGTCGCGTCGCGCAGGCTGCGCAGTTCGCGCTCGCGAAACGGCCCGCCCGATGCCGTGAGAACGATGTGGTCGATGCGCGCGCCCCAGCACGCGCGATCCTCGGGCAGGCACTGGAAGATCGCCGAATGCTCGCTGTCGATCGGCAGCAGTTGCGCACCGCCCTCGCGCACCGCCTGCATGAAGAGCGCGCCGCCGACGACCAGCGCCTCCTTGTTGGCGAGCAGCAGCCGCTTGCCGGCGCGTGCCGCGGCCAGACAGGGCGGCAGTCCGGCCGCGCCGACGATCGCCGCCATCACGCTGTCGACGTCGGGGTGTGCAGCGACCTCGGCGAGCGCCGTCGCGCCGCTCAGGACCTCGGTCCTCACGCCGTCCTCGCGCAGCGCTGCGCGCAGGGTTTGCGCACGTGCCTCGTCGGGCAGCACGGCAAAGCGGGGCCGCCAGGTCCGGCACTGTGCGCCGAGTTCCTCGAGCCGGCTGTTGGCGCTGAGCGCGAAGACCTCGAATCGATCCGGGTGACGCGCGATCACGTCGAGCGTGTTGACGCCGACCGACCCGGTCGAGCCCAGGATGCAGACGCGATGCACCGTGCTCATTTCATCGTCCTGCAATCAAGCCGCGGTCGCCAGATGGCGCAGCGCGAGCGCCAGCGGCACGGCCGGCAGCAAGGCATCGATGCGGTCGAGCACGCCGCCGTGGCCGGGCAGCAGGCGACTGCTGTCCTTGGCACCGGCGCTGCGCTTGACGAGCGATTCGACGAGATCGCCGACGACACTCATCGCGGCAAGGAAGATCAGCGCGATCACGGCGCCGACGACACCCAGGCGCGCAAAGAGAAGCCCGTACAGGCTGGGCGAATCGACCGCGAGTCGGGTATCGATCCACATCGACCAGACGAGTCCGAGCAACAGCACGCCGGCCATGCCGCTCCAGACACCCTCCCAGCTCTTGCCCGGGCTGATCGCAGGCGCGAGCTTGCGGCGCCCGAAGCGACGGCCGCCAAAGTAGGCGGCGATGTCAGCCATCCACACCAGACACAGCACCGACAGCAGGAAGTTGATGCCGATCGCGCGCGCATGGGCGAACGCGAGCCACGCGAGCGCCAGCGCGACGACACCCGTCACCTGGCGCGCCAGCGGAGCATGACCCGCCCAGCCGGCAACACCGCGGCGGATCGCCCAGGCGCCGCCCAGCACCCAGAGCAGCGTCGCGAGCATCCACAGCAGGGCCGGCGGCGCAAAGAACCAGCCAAGCTCGATGGAACCGATGCACAGCGCCAGCACGATGGCGGCGAGCACCAGCGCGCCGATGTCGCGCAGGCCGTTCAGCCGTCCCCATTCCCAGCCGGCCGCAGCCACCATCGCGAGCGTGAACAGCGCGAACGGCCAGACGGCGTCGGCGAACAATGCCGGCAGCAGCAGCGCAAGCAGAACGATGGCGGTGATGACGCGCTGCTTGAGCATGTCAGTGCCGCGACTGGAATCGCCGTTGACGCGCGTGCACGTCAGCTGTCGGCCGGCAAGGCGGCCGCAAGCATCGGTTCGCTGTCGCGAACTTCGCCGAAGCGCCGGTCACGCCGCGCGTAGGCGGCGAGGGCCGCGTCGAGTTCGGTGTTGCCGAAATCGGGCCACAGGCAGTGCGTGAAATACAGCTCCGAGTACGCCGTCTGCCACAGCATGAAGTTGCTGATGCGGATCTCGCCGCCGGTGCGGATGAAGAGGTCGGGGTCGGGCGCATAGCTCATCGCCATGTGGCTCGCGAGCAGCGCCTCGTCGATCTGGTCGGCCGGCGTGCCGGCCTCGACGATCTTGCGGCAGGCCTGGACCACGTCCCAGCGACCGCCATAGTTGAACGCGACCGACAAGGTGATGCGCGTGTTGTGCGCGGTCGCCTCCTCGGCCTCCTGCCAGGCCGCGCGCAACTTGTCGGAGACGATGCTGCGGTCGCCGACGATGCGGATCCGCACGCCGTCGCCGGCGAGCTTGGCGAGGTACTTGGAGACGGCGACGAGCACCAGGCTCATCAGGCCCGAGACTTCGTCGCTCGGGCGCTTCCAGTTCTCGGACGAGAACGCGAATACGCTCAGGTGTTCGATGCCGCGATCGGCGCACGACTGCACGATGCGCACCAGCGCATCGACGCCGACCTTGTGACCGTAGACGCGAGGCATGAAGCGCTTGCGCGCCCAGCGGCCGTTGCCGTCCATCACGATCGCGACATGGCGCGGCACGAGGGCGCGCTCGGGCGCGAGCCCGGCGCGCGGGTCGGACGGGGCGTTGTCCATGTCGGCGTCCAAGGGGTCAGTTCGGCGGCGTCACGGCCGCGTCACACCGCCATGATCTCCGCTTCCTTGGCGGCGACGATGCGATCGATCTCGGCGATCATGCGGTCGGTGAGCTTTTGCATGTCGTCGAGCGAACGGCGCTCTTCGTCCTCACCGATCTCCTTGTCCTTGAGCAGACGCTTGGCGTGCTCGTTGCCGTCGCGACGCAGGTTGCGCACCGCGATGCGCGCCTCTTCGCCCGCATGGCGCACGACCTTGGTCAGGTCGCGCCGGCGCTCCTCGGTCAGCGCCGGCATCGGCACGCGCAGCAGATCGCCCTGCGCGGCGGGGTTCAGGCCGAGATCGGATTCGCGGATCGCTTTCTCGATCTTGGCGCCCATGCCCTTCTCCCAGGGCTGGACGCTGATCGTGCGCGCATCGAGCAGCGTCACGTTGGCGACCTGGCTGATCGGCACCATCGAGCCGTAGTACTCGACGTGGACCTGGTCCAGGATGCCGGGGTGCGCGCGTCCGGTGCGGATCTTGGTCAGCTCGGACTTGAAGGCCTCGATCGAGCGCTGCATCTTCTGCTCGGCCGTGTTGTGGATGTCGGCTGTGGTCACTTGTTTCGCTCCTCAAACGTGGACGAGCGTGCCCTCGTCCTCACCCAGCACGACGCGCTTGAGCGCGCCGGGCTTGAAGATGGAAAACACCTTGATCGGGAGTTTCTGGTCGCGGCACAGGGCGAAGGCGGTCGCATCGAGCACCTTCAGGTTGCGCACGATCGCCTCGTCGAAGCTGATCTGCGCGTAGCGCGTCGCGCTGGGGTCGGACTTCGGGTCGGCACTGTAGACGCCGTCGACCTTGGTCGCCTTGAGCACGATCTCGGCGCCGATCTCGGCGCCACGCAGCGCAGCCGCGGTGTCGGTCGTGAAGAACGGGTTGCCGGTGCCGGCGGCGAAGATCACGACCTTGCCCTCCTCGAGGTACTGCAGCGCCTTCGGCCGCACATAGGGCTCGACCACCTGGTCGATCGCGATCGCCGACATCACGCGCGCGGTGATGCCTTCCTGGCGCATGGTGTCGGCCAGCGCGAGCGAATTCATCACCGTCGCCAGCATGCCCATGTAGTCGGCGGTCGCGCGGTCCATGCCGACCGAGCCGCCGGCGACGCCGCGGAAGATGTTGCCGCCACCGATCACGACCGCGACCTCGCAGCCGAGCTGCGTCACCTCCTGCACCTCGCGCACCATGCGCACGATCGTCGCGCGGTTGATGCCGTAGGCGTCGTCACCCATCAGGGCCTCGCCCGAGAGCTTGAGCAGGATGCGCTTGTACATCGGCATGCGGTGGGCTCCTGGAAGGCCTCTGGTTTCAGGCGGGAAGGTCAGTCGGGAAGTCTAGCTTCAGCCGCCCTTGGCCGCGGCGACCTGCGCAGCGACCTCGGCCGCGAAGTCGTCGACCTTCTTCGCGATGCCCTCGCCGACGACGTACATCGTGAAGCCCTTCAGGCTCGTGCCCTTTTCCTTGAGCATCTGCTCGACGGTCTGCTTGTCGTTCTTGACGAAGGCCTGGGCGTAGAGGCTGACTTCCTTCAGGTACTTCTGCACCGAGCCCTCGACGCGCTTGGTCACGATCTCGGCCGACTGCACCGGCTTGCCTTCGGCCTTCGCCTTCTCCGCATCCTCGGCCGCCTTCAACGAAGCGACGCTGCGCTCCTTCTCGATCAGCTCCGCGGGCACGTCGGCCGCCGACAGGGCGACCGGCTTCATCGCCGCGACGTGCATCGCGACGTCCTTGGCCGCGACATCGTCACCGGTGTACTCGACGACGACGCCGATGCGCGTGCCGTGCAGGTACGAGACGAGCTTGGCGTCACCCGCGAAGCGCTTGAAGCGGCGGATCGACATGTTCTCGCCGATCTTGCCGATCAGCACCGCGCGCCGCGCCTCGACCGAGCTGCCGTCGATCTCGAGCGCCGACAGGGCCTCGACATCGGCCGGGTTCTTCTGCGCGATGAGTTGCGCGAGCGCCTTGCCGAAGGCGAGGAAGTCGTCGTTCTTGGCGACGAAATCGGTCTCGCAGTTGAGCTCGACCATCGCGCCGGTCTTGCCGTCGATGTGGACCGCGACGATGCCTTCGGCCGTGATGCGCGAGGACGCCTTGCTGGCCTTGCTGCCGAGCTTGACGCGCAGCAGCTCCTCGGCCTTGTCCATGTCGCCGGCGGCCTCGGTCAGCGCCTTCTTGCATTCCATCATCGGGGCGTCGGTCTTGGCGCGCAGCGCGCCGACCATGCTTGCGGTAATTGCAGCCATCTTGGATATCGTCTTTCAGGTTCTGAATGGATGTGAAAAAGGGGCCTCGCGAGCCCCTTAGTCTGCCTGTCGCACCCCGCGGGTGCGGCAAGCCGGCGTCTGGGCTCAGGCGCCTTCGCTGACTTCCACGAACTCGTCCCCGTCGGCGGCGACCGCCTGCACGAGGTCGTTCGTCGCGTTGGCCTTGCCCTCGAGCACGGCGTCGGCGACAGCCTTCGCGTAGAGCGCGACGGCCTTGGACGAATCGTCGTTGCCCGGGATCACGTAGTCGATGCCGACCGGCGAGTGATTCGTGTCGACGACGCCGATGATCGGAATGCCGAGCTTCTTCGCCTCGGCGACCGCGATCTTGTGGTAGCCGACGTCGATGATGAACATCGCGTCCGGCAGCGCCGTCATGTTCTGGATGCCGCCGATGTCCTTTTCGAGCTTGGCGAGTTCGCGCTCGAACATCAGCGCTTCCTTCTTGATGCGGATTTCGGTGCCGGCCTCGATCTGCGCCTTCATGTCCTTCAGGCGCTTCAAGGATCCCTTGACGGTCTTGAAGTTCGTCATCATGCCACCGAGCCAACGCTGATCGACGAAGGGCATGCCGCAGCGCTGCGCCTCCATCGCGATCACCTCGCGCGCCTGGCGCTTGGTGCCGATCATCAGGATCGTGCCGCGGCGCGAGGCCAATTGACGGATGAACTTCATCGCCTCTTCGAAGAGCGGTTGCGTCTTCTCGAGGTTGACGATGTGGATCTTGTTGCGATGGCCGTAGATGTACGGGGCCATCTTGGGGTTCCAGAAGCGCGTCTGGTGTCCGAAGTGGACGCCGGCTTCCAGCATCTCACGCATGCTGACTGTCATGTAGGTTCCAAAGGTTGGTTCTAAAATCCGGCCTGAATTGCAACCGGATGATCCAGTTGCAACACCTTTCGAGTGCCGGGTTTGCGATTTGTCGATCCTTGCGCCACTCGGTCCGCGCTTTCGCCAGCTTTACCGCGAACTTGCCGCAGATTCACCGCGAACGGCTCGCACCAAAGGCGCCCAGATAAACCAGTGGAGTATAGCAGGACGATGACGCCCGAAGCGATGGACATGGTCTCGGCACGCGCAGCGATCGCTGCCGGCCACAGCGGCAGCGCCGAGTTGTACGCGCAATCGAAGGGGGCCGCCGACGGCCCGGATGCGCAGTTCGCGTTCATCCGCCGTTTCGAGGGCGCCGCCGCGGTCGCCGCGTTCGTCGATGCCCAACAGCGCGCCGGCGCGCCCCTGCCGCCGCTCGCGGGCCTTGCCGTCAGCGTGAAGGACTTGTTCGACGTCGCCGGACAGCCGACCACCGCGGGTTCGATCGCGCTCGCCGATGCCGCCGCGGCAAAAGCCGATGCGCCAGCCGTCGCCAGGCTGCGCGCGGCGGGCGCCGCCCTCGTCGGCCACACCAACATGACCGAGTTCGCGTTCTCGGGCGTCGGCATCAACCCGCATCACGGCACGCCGGCCAATCCGGTCACGGCCCGGCTCGACGCCACGCCGCGCATCCCCGGCGGCTCGACCTCGGGCGGCGCGGTCACGGTCGCTGCCGGCGCGGCGTGGGCGGCGCTCGGCTCCGACACCGGGGGCTCGATACGCATCCCCGCCGCGCTCCAGGGCCTCGTCGGCTTCAAGAGCACCGCGCGGCTGGTGCCGACCACCGGCGCGATCCCGCTGTCGACGACGCTCGACACGGCATGCGCGATCACCCGGTCGGTGCGCGACGCCGTGCTGCTGCACGAGATCCTCGCCGCGCGCAGCGTGACGCTCGCCGGCCGCCCGCTCGGCACACTGCGCTTCGCGCTGCCGACGACGACCTTGCTCGACGCCATGGACGCCGACGTCGCGACGAGTTTTGCGCGCGCGATCGACAGCCTTCGTGCCGCCGGCGCGACGATCGACAAGATCGCGCTGCCCGAACTCGCCGGGCTCAGCCAGCTCCAGGTTTCGGGCGGCTTTGCCGCCGCCGAATCCTGGGCCTGGCACCGCCGGCTGCTCGCATCGCGCGGCGCCGACTACGACCCGCGCGTTGCCACGCGCATCCGCCGCGGCGAGGCCATCAGCGCGGCCGACTACATCGATCTCTGCAACGCGCGCGTGAGCTGGATCGCGTCGATGGCGCGGCAACTGCGCGGCTACGACGCGCTGCTCTCGCCGACGGTGCCGATCGTGGCCCCCGAACTCGCGCCGCTCGTCGCGAGCGACGACGCGTTCTACGCCGCGAACGCGCTGCTGCTGCGCAACCCGTCGGTCGTCAACATGCTGGACGGCTGCGCCCTCTCCCTGCCCTGCCACGCGGCAGGTGAGATGCCGGTCGGCCTGATGGTCTGGGGCGGCGCGCTGCAGGACGACGCCGTGCTCGATGCCTCGCTCGCGATCGAATCCGCGCTCGCCGACGCGCACGCAACTGCGCTGCGCGCCTGACCATGCGCATCGCAATCGTCGGCGCCGGCATCATCGGCGTCACCACCGCCTACGAGCTCGCGGCCGATGGCCACGAGGTGACGGTCTTCGAACGCCGCGGCAGCGCCGCCGCGGAGACGAGCTTCGCCAACGCCGGCATCGTCGCGCCGGGCTACGTCACACCCTGGTCCGCGCCCGGCATGCCGCTCAAGGTGTTGATCACCTGTGGTCGCGCCACGCGCCGGTGCGCCTGAACGCGTCGCTCGACGCCGCAACACTCGCCTGGATGTGGAAGTGGTGGCGCGCCTGCAATGCGCACCGCTATGCGGCCAATCGCGCGCATGCAGCGCCTCGCGATGTTCAGCCGCGAGCGGCTGCACGCGTTGACGCGCGGCCTGCGGCTCGACTACGAGCGCAGCGACGGCTACCTCGTGCTGCTGCGCAGCGCGCGCGATCTGGCCGCGGTGCAACCGGGCCTGGCGGTGCTGCGCGAGCTCGACGTCGCCTTCGATCTGCTCGACCCCGCCGCCTGCCTGCGTGTCGAGCCGGGGCTGAACCCGGCGACGCCGCTGCATGGCGGCGTCCATCTTCAGGACGAGGTCGGCAACTGCCGACAGTTCGCGCTGTTGCTGCGCACGCACGCGCAGCGCCTGGGCGTGCGATTCCGCTTTCACACGACCGTGCGCGCGCTGCATCCGGGCGCCAGGCCGAAGCTGACGCATGAGCACCTGAGCGCGGAGGAAACCACGCGGATCGGCAACAACAGCGGCGGCGGCAACGTCAACGCCAGCGACGCCGCTTCGCGCGAGGGGCTGGCGACCGTGCCGATGGCGCTCGGCCCGATGACGGACGAGTTCGACGCCATCGTCGTCTGCGCCGCCCTCGGCGCGCCGACGCTCCTCGCGCCGCACGGCCTGAAGCTGCCGCTGGTCGCCGTCCACGGCTATTCGATCACCGCGCCGCTGCGTCATCTCGATGATCATGTCGACGCCGGCCCGCGCTCGGCCGTGATGGACGAGCGCTACAAGGTCGCGATCACACGCATGGGCAAGCGCGTGCGCGTCGCCGGCAGCGCCGAGCTCGGCGGCAAGGCCGAGCGCCACCATCCGGGCGCGATCGAGACGCTGCACAAGGTGCTCAACGACTGGTACCCCGGCGCCGCGCACATGGGCCAGGCACAGCAGTGGAAAGGCGCGCGTCCGATGCTGCCCGACGGCCCGCCGGTGCTGGGCGCGAGCGGCATCGACGGCGTCTGGCTCAACCTCGGTCACGGCTCGAGCGGCTGGGCGCTTGCCTGCGGCTCGGCGCGGGTGGTCGCAGACGCGATCGCGGGCCGCACGGCTGCCATCGATGTCGAAGGGCTCGACGTCTCACGCTTGCGCGGATGATCTTCGCCAACTCGAAAGCCACCGCGCTGGCGTGCGCCGATCGGCGCATGATTGACGAAACGCCGCAGGCGCGGATTGAAGTGCCACACAATCGACGTCCCGGCGCCAACGTGTCCGGCACTGGCCCGGGACGTCGGCCCCGACAGCCCGCGTCACTCTCGGACCACCAGCGATGTTCCGGACACTCCCACGCTGCGCCGGACGACTTGCGCTCTTCGGCGTCGCCACGAGCCGCGCGCTCGAGCAGCAGGCGCAAGCGCGGCTCGCGCCGCACACCTTGATGCGCCGCGCCGGGATCGCGGTTGCGCGCCTCGCGATCGCGATCGCGCCACATGCGCAGCGGGTCTGGATCGCGGCCGGTCCCGGCAACAACGGCGGCGACGGACTGCAAGCCGCGATCTTGCTGAAGCACGCAGGCCGCGACGTGCGCGTAGCGCTGTGCGGCGACGCCACACGCCTGCCGCCCGACGCGAGCGATGCGCTGGCCCGCGCGCAGGCCGCCGGCGTCGCGATCGGCGACACCCAAGCGTCCGATTTCACGCGCACGCTCGCGCCGCACGACCTGGCCATCGACGCCCTGCTCGGCCTCGGCGCAAGCCGCATGCCGCAAGGCCCGCTCGCCGCATTGATCGATGGGCTGAACGACCTGACCTGCACGGTGCTTGCGGTCGACCTGCCGTCGGGGCTCGATGCGCACACCGGTCAGGCGTTGGGCGGCATTTGCGTCAACGCCCGACACACCCGCTCGCGCTGTTGACGCTCAAGCCCGGCCTCTACACCGGCCACGGTCGCGACCTTTCGGGCACGGTCTGGTTCGACGATCTGGGCGTCGATCCCGGCGCGGCCGCACCCGACGCCTGGCTGATTGGCGACGCAGCGGCGCGCGCGGCCAGGCGCCGCGCCGGCACGCGCAGCACAGGGCAGCACTTCGGCGACGTTGCGGTGGTCGGCGGCGCGCCCGGCATGACGGGCGCGGCGCTGCTTGCGAGCCGCGCGGCGCTCGCGTCCGGCGCCGGCCGCGTGTTCGTCAACCTGCTCGGCGAGGAAGCCTCCTTGCCGAGCGTATTGCCGACCTCTCAGCCGACGCTCGACATGCTGCGGCCCGAGCTCATGTTCCGCCCCGCCTGGTGGCAAGGCGATCCTGGAGTGATCGCAAGCACGACGGTCGTCTGCGGCTGCGGCGGCGGGGAGGCCGTGCGCGCAGCCCTGCCACGCCTCCTGAGCCTGGCGCCGCGCCTGGTGCTCGACGCCGACGCCTTGAACGCTGTCGCTACGGATGCGGCACTGCAGGCCCAGCTTCTCGCGCGTGCGTCGCGTGGCCACGCGACGGTGCTGACACCGCATCCGCTGGAAGCAGCGCGCTTGCTCGGCGGCACCGCGCGCGAGGTGCAGGCGGATCGGTTGCGCAGTGCGCAGATGCTTGCCGAACGCTTTCGCTGCACCGTGCTGCTCAAGGGTTCGGGCAGCATCGTTGCCGCGCCGGGGCAGGTTCCGTGCATCAACCCCACCGGCAATGCGTCGCTTGCGACAGCCGGCACGGGCGACGTGCTCGCCGGCTGGCTCGGCGGCCTGTGGGCGCAGGACGGCCGGCCCGAACACGCATTCGACATCGCCGCCGCCGCTGCGCACACACATGGCGCGGCGGCGGATGCGGCCGGGGTCTCACCGTTGCGCGCGGCGGACCTCGTCGAGTGGATGCTGTCTGCACCACCTCGCGCCTTCCCGCATAACGCGCCGGGGTTCCGGGGCGGCCATCGCCTGCAAGTCAGCGCTGCCCGGCGCACGACGGTTCGATCTCCGTGTTCGCAGATCTGGCCAACGGCGTCGGCGGGTGCCGGCGCCGCCGACGCCAACGCCGGCACGACGCGGGGTTCAGTTGATCGCAGCCGAACCCGGCGCCTGCGCGCTCGCCGGCGTGAACAAGCCGCCGACATCGACCGGATCGAAGTGGTACTTCAGGCCGCAGAACTCGCAGCCGATCTCGACCCGGCCCTGCTCGGCGACGATGTCCTCGACCTCGGCCGCGCCCAGCCCGAGCAACATGCGCCCGACGCGCTGGCGCGAGCAGTTGCAGGCGAAGCGCGGTGCGCTTTCTCCGGCCTGCCGCTCGAAGCGGCGCAGCGGCTCCTCCCAGAACAGGCGGCGCAGCAGCGTTTCTGACGGCAGCGTCAGCAGTTCCTCGTCGGTCAGCGTGCCGGCGAGCAGGGCAATGCGCTTGTAGTCCTCGTCGAGGCCGATGCGATCTTCATTGCGCTCGCCGCCCAGGTTGCCCGCACCGCTCACCGGCATGCGCTGGATCAGCAGTCCGGCGGCGATGTCGTCGTTGGCCGCGAGCACGAGCCGCGTGTCGAGCTGCTCGGACTGCAGCATGTAGTGCTCGAGCACGAGCGACAGTTGCTGCAGCGGCTCGCGCCGGTCGCCGTGCAGCGGCACGACGCCCTGATACGGCTGCTGGCCGGGCTGGCGCCCTTGCGGGTCGAGCGTGATCGCGCAGCGCCCGCCGCCGTGCACGTTGAGCATCGCTTCGAGCTGTGCGTCGGCCGCGACATCGCCGGTGATGCTCGCGGTGACGCGGAATGCAAGATCGTGCTGCACTTCGGCTACCGCAAGCTTGACCGGCCCGTCGCCGAACACCTGCAGCACGAGTGCGCCCTCGAAGCGCAGGCTCGCCTGCATCAGCACGCTCGCGGCGGCCATCTCGCCGAGCAGCGCGCGCACCGGCGGCGGGAACGCGCTTTCGCCCGGGCGCCGCTGCAACACCTCACGCCAGTCGTTCGTCAGGCGCACCAGCAGGCCGCGCACCGGCATGCGGTCGAACAGGAAGCGCTGCAGCTCGCTCATCCGATGCGCTTGCAATCGGCGCGAAAGCGCCGCGCGTTCGCGACGTAGTGTTCGCTGCCACGGCGGATGTCTTCGACCTGCTCGGGCGAGACCTCGCGCAGCACGCGCGCCGGGCTGCCGACGATCAGCGAGTTGTCCGGGAACACCTTGCCGGCGGCGATCAGCGCGCCCGCGCCGACGATGCAGTTGCGCCCGATCTTCGCACCGTTGAGCACCACCGCCTGCATGCCGATCAGCGTGTTGTCGCCCACCGTGCAGCCGTGCAGCATCACGAGATGCCCGACCGTGACGTGGTCACCGATGGTTGCCGGAAAGCCGGGATCGGCATGGACGACGCTGCCGTCCTGCACGTTCGAGCCGACGCCGATGCGGATGTTCTCGGTGTCGCCACGCAGCACGGCGCCGAACCATGCGCTCGGTCGACGCCGACTCGCGAGCGCGGCCGGCGATGATCTGCGCCCATCGGCGATCCGCCGCGCTGTCGCCTGTCGCGCGGCGCCGTAATACCAGCCGGGCGATAGCGGCCGTCGCGTGTTGAAGGTTGAACAGATGTTCTGCGATCGTTACGGCTGCGAACCTCAAAGTCATGTGCCTCGCCGATCAGCTCGACCAAGGCGGCTGCGCGCGCGTTGTTCGCGGCAATTGGCCGCCAGCCTTACGCGATCTGGCTGGCACGAACCAGTCGCTGATGGCAGAAGCTACCCAACGAAGCCAGCACCAGCGCCGCCTCGTCCGCGGATACGCGCTCATGAGCAGGCGCGCGAGGTGCGCCATCTTCTCTTTGGCTGGTCGCGCGCATCCAGGTCATGCGATCAAATCTGGCGCTCGACGCCTGGCGCTGCCGGTATGCGCCGGAAGGTTCTATCGATGGCGCGTCGCCGCCGAAGAGCCTCTTGCCGCTGCTGCGATCGTCGCGCTCAGCTCGATCACGACTTCACGGCGACTTCGAGCGCTACGACGACGCGCCTCATGGACGGTGTGCAGCGACGCACGACCGAGCGGCATCGTTGCCTTTGTAAGCACTCGTACCGCCGCGCCGCGCGCGGCTTTACGCAGCCTCGACCGCCCGCCTGCCATTGCCACAGGCGAGATTCTTGCTGGCGATGCGCGCGGTGAGATCTCGACCGTCATCCTGCGCGGCGGTCGACCATCGTCCGTCGACCAACCAGACCGTCTTGGCTGTACGCGCGACGGGCTCGACCATGCAGCGCACCTGAAGTGCTCAGCCAGCGCCACTGCGCCAGCCTGCGCGCGCCGTTCGCTGTCGACGCGCGCCGCCAACTCCTCGGCGACGCCAGGGTCGGCCTGGCCTGGCCTGGCGGCCCGGGTGGCCACGCCGTGGCCGCCCGTTGCCGTCGACGGGCGGCGCATCAGCGCTGCGTCTGGGCGGTGGCTGGAATCAGGCCCGGATTCATGGCGCAGCCATCGATTCTCAATGACGGTGGAAGGCAATCTCCGTCAGCCAAAGTCGCTTTATCGACGCCACGCGGGTGCGACAGCGTCGATCTGCGAGATCACCGCTTCGCTGCGCTCCGCGCAAGCCGATCTCGGTGGCTACCGCTCTGAATCGACGGCGGCGTTCGGTGCGTTCAGTTACTTCCGCCATCCGGCAGGCGCGCACGGATCGAAAGTCGGCGCCGAAACACTGAAGGAGATCGACTGCGTCGTTCAACTGGCTGAAGGGCAAGTCCGCCCACACTGCGCCCCCGGCCCCTGCGGCCAGCCCACCGGCGCCCGTTGCGCACAAGCCGCCCGCAGATCTTCCACTCGAGCCGGCGCCGCGCGAGACCAAGGGCATCAGCTACAACCCGCAGCTGATCAGCCAGTACCACGCGGACCATCAGGAACTGCTCGGTCTCTTCGGCCGCGCCCAGCAGGCGGCCGAAGCGGGTCAATGGCCCGAAGTCGAAGCCGCATTGGCGACCTTTCGCACCGCGCTGACGGACCACCTGCTGAGCGAAAGCATCCGCCTCTACACCTACCTGAAGCAGCAGGTGGCGGGCGACCAGGACAGCATGGACTTGATGAAGGGCTCTCATCCGAGATGAATCGCATCGGCAGAGAGGTGATGAGCTTCCTGGACGGCCAGAAGGACCTCAGCCGTTCACCCGCCAAGCAGGGCGCATTCCTGCCTGTGTGGGCGGACATCGGGCGCACGCTGGGCGACCGCATCGCGCGCGAGGAGAAGACGCTCTATCCGATGTACCAGGACAGCCACTGAGCCCCTCTTGTCGGGGTGCAAGAGAGGCGTCCTCGCCTGCGTGACGGGCGAGAACTCACGTTTCAGCCCGCGTCGAAGAAGTAGCGCTTCAGCCCCGCAAGAATCATCTCGACCGCGATCGCGGTGAGCACGAGGCCCATCAGTTTTTCCATCGCCGAGATGACCGAGTCGCCGAGCAGGCGGCGGATGCGCCCGGCCAGCAGCAGCACCGTGCCCGAGATCGCCATCGCGACGGCGAGCGCACCGATCCATTCGACGACCTGACCCGGCTGGCGCGACGCGAGCAGCAGCACGGTCGCCATCGCGGACGGCCCGGCGAGCAGCGGCACCGCGAGCGGGAAGATCAGCGGCTCACGCCCATCCGCCAGGGCGTAGGCGCTGCCGCTCTTGGCGAAGATCATGCGGATCGCGATGATCACGAGGATCACGCCGCCGGCGACCTCGAGCGAGCGCTCCGACAGGTGCATCAGCTTGAGGAACGCGCCGCCGAAGAACATGAAGCCGAACAGCACGAGAAAGGCGATGCCGACCTCGCGTATCGCTACCCAGCGGCGGCGCTCGGGCGCGACGCCGCGCATGATCGGAATGACGATCGGCAGGCTGCCGAGCGGGTCGAGCACGAGCAGCAGCAGCACGAGCGCCGAGACGAAGCTGTGTTCCATGACGACGCGCGGTGACGGCGGAGCGTGGGCTCAGCGTCCGCGCATGAAGAGCGCGTCGAGCTCGCGCAGGCTGACCTGGCGCCACGTCGGCCGGCCGTGGTTGCATTGGTCGGCGCGATCGGTGCGCTCCATGTCGCGCAGCAGCGCATTCATCTCGGCCAGCGTCAGCTGGCGATTCGCGCGCACGGCGCCGTGGCAGGCCATCGTCGAGAGCAGTTCGTTTTGCGCGCGCTGCAGCACGCTGGTCGCATCGAATTGCGCGAGTTCGGCGAGCACGCTGCGCGCGAGCGCAACGCCGTCGCCGCCCGCCAGCGCCGACGGCAGGCTGCGCACTGCGAGCCTGCCCGCCGCGAGCAGGCTCACGTCCATGCCGAGCGCGCGCAGGTTCTCGGCCTGCGCCTCAGCGGTTGCGATCTCCTGTGGCGTGGCAGCGAACGTGAGCGGGATCAAGAGCGCCTGCGCCTCGATGCCACTTGCGGCAAGGCCGGCCTTCAGCCGCTCGTACACCACGCGTTCGTGCGCTGCATGCATGTCGACGATCACGAGGCCGGCGGCATTCTCGGCCAGCACGTACACACCGCCGATCTGCGCCAGCGCGCGACCGAGCGGCCAGGTACCGACCTCGGCGCGCACCTCACCCGCATCTGCTGCGCTGGCGCCACCCGGCTGCACTGCCACGCGCCATGCGGCGGGCGCTTCCTGGGCGTGCAGCACGGCGAGTTGCTCGAGCGCGAGACCGGCCTGGACCGCGGTGCCGCGCCACGACAGACCGCTCGCGGCGCCTCCGGTCGCATTGAACCGCTCCGCCCGCCCGGCATCGCCGGCGAACGCCGTTGCCTCGACTGCGCTCGTCGGGCCGCCCGGATTGGCTGCCAGCGCACGCGTCGGCGCGAGTGCCGACTCGACCGCATGCCGCAGCGCCTGGTGAACCTCGCGCCCATTGCGAAAGCGCACCTCGATCTTGGTCGGATGCACGTTCACGTCGACGCTGTCGGGGGCGATGTCGATGAAGATCGCGTAGCTCGGCTGGCGTGCGCCATGCAGCACGTCTTCGTAGGCCGAGCGCACGCCGTGCGCGAGCAGCCGGTCGCGCACGAAGCGGCCGTTGACGTAGAGGTATTGATGATCCGCCCGCGCGCGCGCGGCATCCGCGGTGCCGACGCGCCCGCTGATGCGCAGCAGGCCCAGATCGATCTCCACCACACGGCTGTTCGCGATGAACGCGTCGCCCAGCACGTCGCGCACGCGTGCGCCGTGGGCCACGCCGTGGGCCGCGCGCCATTGCTGCTGGAGCTTGCCGTCGTGCCAGACGACAAAGCTCACGTCGGGTCGCGCCAGCGCGTGGCGGCGCACCGCCTCCAGCGCGTGTGCAAACTCGGTGTTCTCGGTCTTGAGGAACTTGCGGCGCGCCGGCGTCGCGAAGAACAGCTCGCGCATTTCGACGGTCGTGCCGACCGCGCGCGCCGCGGGCACCAGCTCACCGCTGCGCGCATCGATGCGCTGCGCGTGCGGCGCGTCACTCGCACGGCTCGTGATCGAGAGTTCGGCGACCGACGCGATCGCCGCCAGCGCCTCGCCGCGAAAACCCATCGTCGCGACGCGCTCCAGTTCGGCCAGCGTCGCGATCTTGCTCGTCGCGTGGCGGCGCAGCGCGAGCGGCAGCTCGTCGGCCGCGATGCCCGAACCGTTGTCCTCGACCAGGATCGCGCGAACCCCGCCGCCGGAGAGCCGCACCGTGATCTCGCTCGCACCGGCGTCGAGCGCGTTGTCGACCAGTTCGCGCACGACCGACGCCGGGCGCTCGACGACCTCGCCGGCCGCGATCTGGCTCACGAGTTCGTCGGGCAGTTCGCGGATCGCGCGGCGTGGGCGTGCCCGCAGCAGGTCATTCATACGGCATTGTAGAAAGCCATGACGCCGATAATCCGGCGCCATGGACTTCATCGCCTTTCTGTTCGATTTCATCCTGCACGTCGACAAGCATCTCTTCGACTTCGTGCAGAACTACGGCGCCTGGGTCTATGCGCTGCTGTTCCTGATCATCTTCGTCGAGACCGGGGTCGTCGTGATGCCCTTCCTGCCGGGCGACTCGCTGCTGTTCGTCGTCGGCGCGATGTGCGGCGTCGGCATGATGAGCCTGCCGTTGTCGATCGTGCTGCTGACGGCCGCCGCGATCCTCGGCAATCAGAGCAACTATGCGATCGGCCACTACTTCGGCCCGCGCGTCTTCCAGTGGGAGAACTCGCGCTGGTTCAACAAGCGGGCCTTCGATCAGGCGCATGCGTTCTACGAGAAGTACGGCGGCGTCACGATCGTCGTCGCGCGCTTCATGCCCTTCCTGCGCACCTTCGCGCCCTTCGTCGCGGGCGTTGCGCGCATGACGCGCTCGAAGTTCACGTTCTACGACGTGACGGGTGGCACGTTGTGGGTCGGCGGCGTGACGACGGCCGGCTACCTGTTCGGCAACCTGCCGTGGGTGAAGGAACACCTCGACAAGATCATCTGGGGCGCGATCCTGATCCCCGGCCTCATCGTGATCTTCGGCGCCTGGCGGGCGCGCCGCAAGGCAGCGACAGCCCAGGCCTGAATTTGAACGCTGCCCGCCCGCCGCCATGTGCACGCCCGGCAAGGGCTGGCTATGATCGACCGATCGAGACCGGGAGGCATCGCATGCGCATCGACAGGGCCGTTGTCGTCATCTCTGCGGCCTCGCCCGACCCGGCGGCGAGTGCCGCGAACGCCGCCACTTCACATCGCGCATCCACAGGAGAACGCGTTTGAAATCCACCCCCCTCCCCTTGCACCTGCACGTGCCCGAGCCGACCGGACGCCCCGGCCACGGCACGGATTTCAGCTATCTGCATGTGTCGCCCGCCGGCGCGGTGCGCAAGCCGCCGGTCAACGTCGCCGCTGCCGACACCGGCGACCTCGCGCGCACGCTGGTGCGCGTGCTCGACGATGAGGGGCATGCCGTCGGCCCGTGGGCGCCGGAGGTGGATGCCGCGCTGCTGCAGCGCGGCCTGCGCGCGATGCTGCGCACGCGTGCGTTCGACGCCAAGATGCTGATCGCGCAGCGGCAGAAGAAGATCTCGTTCTACATGCAGTGCCTGGGCGAGGAGGCGATCGCCATCGCCCACGCGCTCGCGCTGTCGCCGGGCGACATGTGCTTCCCGACCTACCGTCAGCAGGGCCTGCTGCTGGTACGCGACGACATCGACATGGCGGAGCTGATCTGCCAGCTGATGAGCAACGGGCGCGACCCGATGAAGGGGCGTCAGCTGCCGGTGATGTATTCGTACAAGCGGGCCGGCTTCTTCTCGATCAGCGGCAATCTGGCGACGCAGTTCATCCAGGCCGTCGGCTGGGGCATGGCCTCGGCGATCAAGGGCGACACGAAGATCGCGTCCGCCTGGATCGGCGACGGTGCGACGGCCGAGTCGGACTTTCACACCGCGCTGACCTTCGCGCATGTCTACCGCGCGCCGGTGATCCTCAACGTCGTCAACAACCAGTGGGCGATCTCGACCTTCCAGGCGATCGCCGGCGGCGAGGCGACGACCTTTGCCGCGCACGGCGTCGGCTGCGGCATCGCCTCGCTGCGGGTCGACGGCAACGACTTTCTCGCCGTCCTCGCGGCCTCGCGCTGGGCGGCCGAGCGCGCGCGCCGCAACCTCGGCCCGACCCTGATCGAATGGCTGACCTACCGCGCCGGCGCGCATTCGACGTCGGACGATCCCTCGCGCTACCGGCCGGCGGATGATGCCAAGCGCTTCCCGCTCGGCGACCCGATCGCGCGGCTCAAGCAACACCTGATCGGCCTCGGCGTCTGGTCCGATGCGCAGCACGAGGAAGCGCGCAAGGAATTCGAGGCCGAGGTCGCGGCCGCGCTGAAGGAAGCCGAGCGCCACGGTGGCGCGTTGATCGACGGCCACACGCCGCCGATCGAATCGATGTTCGAGGATGTCTACAAGGACATGCCGCCCCATCTGCAGGATCAGCTGCGCCAGGCGCGCGCGTTCGCGCCGTCGCCCGCGAACAACCCGGCAGCGGGGCACTGATCATGGCAAAGATGACCATGATCCAGGCGCTGCGCTCGGCAATGGACGTGATGCTCGCGCGCGACGCGAACGTCGTCGTCTTCGGCCAGGACGTCGGCTACTTCGGCGGCGTGTTCCGCTGCACCGAGGGCCTGCAGACGAAGTACGGCCGCTCCCGCGTGTTCGACGCGCCGATCTCGGAAGGCGGCATCGTCGGCTCGGCGATCGGCATGGCGGCTTACGGACTGCGCCCCGTCGTCGAGGTGCAGTTCGCGGACTACTTCTACCCGGCGTCGGACCAGATCGTCTCCGAGGCGGCGCGCCTGCGCCATCGCTCGGCGGGCGACTTCACCTCGTCGATCACGATCCGGATGCCGTGCGGTGGCGGCATCTTCGGGGGGCAGACGCACAGCCAGAGTCCCGAAGCCTTGTTCACCCATGTCTGCGGGCTGCGCACCGTGATGCCGAGCAATCCCTACGATGCCAAGGGCCTGCTGATCGCCTCGATCGAGAACGACGACCCGGTCATCTTCCTCGAGCCCAAGCGCCTCTACAACGGCCCCTTCGACGGCCACCACGACCGGCCGACGGTGCCGTGGTCGCAGCATCCGGCGAGCGAAGTGCCCGAGGGACACTACACGGTGCCGCTCGAGACGGCCGCGATCGTGCGCCCTGGCGCCGACCTCACCGTGCTCGCCTACGGCACGATGGTGTTCGTCTCGGAGGCGGCGGCGGCGGAGAGCGGCGTCGACGCCGAGATCATCGATTTGCGCAGCCTCTGGCCGCTCGACCTGCCGGCGATCGTCGCCTCCGTGAAGAAGACCGGGCGCTGCGTGATCGTGCACGAGGCGACGCGCACGAGCGGCTTCGGCGCCGAGCTGGCTGCGCTCGTGCAGGAGCATTGCTTTTATCACCTCGAAGCGCCGATCGAGCGCGTGACCGGCTGGGACACGCCTTACCCCCACGCGCAGGAATGGTCCTACTTCCCGAGCCCGGCGCGCGTCGCCGCGGCCTTCCAACGCGCGATGGAGGCGTGATGAGTGCACACACGATCAAGGTGCCCGACCTGGGCGAGGGCATCGCCGAAGTCGAACTCGTCGCCTGGCACGTCAAGGTCGGCGACGAGGTGCATGAGGACCAGGCGCTCGCCGACGTGCTCACCGACAAGGCGACGATCGAGATCCCGTCCGCCGTCGCCGGCCGCGTGCTGGCGCTCGGCGGCGAAGTCGGCCAGGTGCTGGCGGTGGGCGCCGAGCTGATCCGGATCGACCGCGCCGACGGCGGGGGCGCGGCGGCACCACAAGATGCTGCCGCTCGACCCCAGGAACCACCGGCAGAGGCGGAGGCCGCGCCGGCGGCGAAGAGCGCGCCGGCGCCAGCTCCTGCGGCCCCTACGCCTGCCCCTGCCCCCGCCGCCCGTCCTGCTGCAGCCGCCCCAACACCCGCGCCTGCGCCTGCCGCGTCAGCGCCGGCGCGCCCACCGACCACTCCCCCCGCCGCGACCGCGCCACCGCGCAAGCCTGCGGCTGAATCATCGGCATCGGGCGACAGGCCGATCGCCTCACCCTCGGTGCGGCGGCGCGCGTGGGAACTCGGGGTCGAGCTCGGCAGCGTCCCGCCGAGCGGCCCGGCGGGGCGCATCATGCACGCCGATGTCGAAACCTACGCCGCCGCGCACGGCGGCGGACAGCCGGCAGCCGCGCGGACGGCAGGCGGCGTGAAGCGCACCGACGAGGAGGTGATCCCGGTCATCGGCCTGCGCCGCCGCATCGCGATGCGCATGCAGGAAGCCAAGCGTCACATCCCGCACTTCAGCTACGTCGAGGAGATCGACGTGACCGAGGTCGAGGGCTTGCGCGTCGCCCTCAACGCGAAGTGGCAGGGCGAGCGCCCGCGGCTGACACTGTTGCCGCTGCTGATGCGCTCGATCGTCCTCGCGGTGCGCGACTTCCCGCAGATCAACGCCCTCTTCGACGACGACGCCGGCATCGTCACGCGCCACGGCGCGGTGCACATCGGCATCGCGACGCAGTCCGAGCACGGCCTGCTCGTGCCCGTCGTGCGCCATGCCGAGGCACTCGATCTGTGGGGCGCGGCGGCCGAAGTGGCGCGCCTCGCCGATGCCGCCCGCAGCGGACGCGCAACACGCGACGAGCTGAGCGGCTCGACGATCACGATCACCAGCCTCGGCCCGCTCGGCGGCATCGTGACGACGCCGGTCATCAACCGGCCCGAGGTCGCGATCGTCGGCGTCAACCGCATGGTCGAGCGGCCGATGATGCGCGGCG
The DNA here is from genome assembly GCA_023954175.1 of Rhizobacter sp. Lineage (GTDB taxonomy): Bacteria > Pseudomonadota > Gammaproteobacteria > Burkholderiales > Burkholderiaceae_C > CAIKUF01. Next base: position 39,505 of record JAMLIM010000009.1, on the reverse strand, counting down.
GCGCCGTCGTGCCGCGGCTGCTGATGAACCTGTCGTCGTCGTTCGACCATCGCGTCGTCGACGGCATCGACGCCGCGCGCTTCGTGCAGGCGCTGCGCGCGCTGCTCGAAACGCCTGCAATGTTGTTCCTCGAATAGGTGCGGCTTCGTCGCCCGCCCGCGGCAGCGGGAATGCCGGGGTGAAGCGCGCGCATGATGCGCGTGTGAACAACGCACCTGCCCCTGCACCGGCAAAGTCCCGGACCCATCTGCGCAAGGCCGATCTGCGGGGCGCGAGCCGGCTTGCGGTATCGGCGACGATCGGCCTGACCGATCTGGTCGAAAACCTGCACCACAACATTGCCCGCGTGTCCGGGCCCTTCGGCGCCGCGTCGCAGCGGCCGACCAAAGGCATCACGGGCCTCGTCTATCGCAGCATCCGCGGCGTGACGCGGCTCGTCGGCGGCAGCCTGGAGGCCTTGCTGGGGCAGGTCGAGGCCCTCCTCGGGCCGGGCATGGCGGATTCGTCGGCGGAGCGCGAAGCGGTGGTCGCCGCGCTGAACGGCGTCCTCGGGGATCACCTCGAGGCAAGCGCCAACCCGCTCGCGATCCAGATGCGGCTCCTGCACGAAGGCGCGCCGCTGACGTTCGACGAGGCCTCTCTGGCGCGCGCGCTGCCGTCCGCGCGTCGGCGCGTGCTCGTGATGGTGCACGGGCTTTGCATGCACCCGGGCCAATGGCGCAGCGTGCGCGACGGTGGCGGCAGCTTCGACCTCGGCGTGTCGCTCGCCACTGAAGGCGGTTTCACGCCGCTCCATCTGCACTACAACACCGGCCGGCACGTCTCGACCAACGGGCGCCAGTTCGCGGAGCTGCTTCAAACCTTGCTGCGGAGCTGGCCGACGCCGCTGGAAGAACTCGTGATCGTCGGCCACAGCATGGGCGGCCTGGTCGCGCGCAGCGCGGTCCATCAGGCGATGGAGCGCGGCGAAGACTGGCCTCGACATCTGAAGGCGATGGTCTTTCTCGGCACGCCGCACCATGGCGCGCCGCTCGAACGCGGCGGCCACTGGATCGATCTGATCCTCGGCGCGAGCCCCTACACCGCAGCGTTCGCGCGCCTGGGCCAGCTGCGCAGCGCAGGCATCACCGACCTGCGCCACGGCAATCTGCTCGAGGCCGACTGGTCGGGCGCCGACCGCTTCGCCCGCGGCAAGGACACGCGTGCGAACGTACCGCTGCCTGCCGGCGTGGCGCGCTATGCGGTGGCCGCCTCGCTCGGCGCCGAGCGGGGCGCGCTGCGCGAGAAGCTGATGGGCGACGGCCTGGTGCCGGTGGCGAGCGCGCTCGGGCAGCACCGGCAGGCGGCGCGATGCCTCGCCTTCCCCGCCGATCGCCGGTTGACGATCCAGGGGCTGAACCACCTCGAGTTGATGGCGAGCGACGCCGTCCATGCGCAACTGAGCACCTGGCTGACCGCGCCGCGCCGGCGACCGCGTGCGTCCGACGGGGTGGCGCAGATAGGGGGGAGCCCGCTGGCTCATTAAAACGTACACTTTCGAACAAGTCTGCAACCGGCAGTCGGGCGAAAGCGTGCGCGTGGCGCTGGGTAGGCCGAGTCGACCCGTGCCGTTCGCCTGTATTCGTCGTGTTGCTGCGGCGCTTTGCCATGACATGCTTGACTGCGAGGAGGGGTGGCCGCAGGCCAGTTCATGAGTGACGTTCGCGCGCTGCTGCTGACCGACGTGGTCGACAGCACCAAATTGTCGGAGGTGATGGGCGACGAGGAGATGGCCGACCTCTGGGCCGCCCACGACCGCGTTGCGCGCGACCTCGTACAGGAAAAGCGTGGCCGCGAGATCGACAAGACCGACGGCATGTTGATCATGTTCGACCACGCGGCGGATGCGGTCGCCTACGCGATCGCCTACCACGCGGCGTTGCGCACTCTGCCAGTGCCGCTGAAGGCGCGCGCCGGCCTGCATGTCGGCGCCGTCATCCTGCGCGAGAACAGCGCCGAGGACGTCGCGCTCGGCGCCAAGTTGCTCGAGGTCGATGGCTTGGCCAAGCCGACGGCGGCGCGCGTCATGTCGCTCGCGCGTGGCGGCCAGACGCTGCTGACGCGCGAGGCGCGCGAAGACCTCGGCAAGACCGAACTCAAGGTCGAATCGCACGGCCACTGGCAGATCAAGGGCGTGGTCGATCCGATCGAACTGTTCGAGGTGGGCGACCCCGAGGCCCGGATGCAGCAGCCGCCCGACTCCGACAAGGTGTATCGCGTCGTGCGCGCCGGCGAATGGTGGATGCCGGTGAAGGACATCCCGAACAACCTCCCGCACCAGGGCACTTCGTTCGTCGGCCGCGAGAAGGAACTCGGCGAAGTCAAGAGCTACCTCGAGAAGGCGAGACTGATCACGCTGCTCGGCATGGGGGGCCTGGGCAAGACGCGGCTCAGTCTCGAGGTTGCGGCCGAACTCCTGCACGCCTTTCCGGATGGCGTGTGGTTCCTCGACCTGGCGCCGCTGCGCGACGCCGAACTCGTCTTTACCGAAGCTGCGCAGGCCCTCGGCGTGCACGAAGAGCCCGACAAGCCGCTGCTGCAGACCCTGTGCGCGCACCTGAAGCAGCGCCGTGCGCTGCTGATCCTCGACAACTGCGAACATCTGATCAAGGCCTCGGCCGATCTGGCGGCGGCCGTGCTGAAGGCCGCGCCGCACGTGCGCCTGCTGACGTCGAGCCGTGAGGCGCTGCGCGTGCCGGGCGAGCAGTGCTATCCGGTGCGACCGCTGCCGGTGCCGGGCAAGGGTGCCGGCATCGAGGCCTTGATGAAATCGACCGCGGTGCGCCTGTTCGTCGAGCGCGCCCAGCAGCACAAGCCGTCGTTCTCGCTGAATGAGAAAGAGGCGCCGGCGGTTGCGGAGCTGGTCGCGCGGCTGGAAGGCATTCCGCTCGCACTCGAACTCGCCGCGGCGCGCGTGCGTGCGCTCACGGTCGCCGAGATCAACAACCGGCTCAAGGACCGCTACAAGATTCTCACCGGTGGCGCGCGCGTGCTGCAGGAACGGCAGCAGACGCTGCGTGCGCTGGTCGATTGGTCCTACGACCTGCTCGGCGAGCCAGAGCAATGCGTGCTCGCACGCCTCAGCGTGTTCGCCGGCGGGTTCGACCTCAACGCGGCAGAAGCCGTGTGCGGCGCCGAGCCCCTGGAGATCGACGACGTGCTCGACATCCTCGGCTCGCTGGTGGAGAAGTCACTCGTCATGCTCGAGGAGCGTGACGATGCCGGGCGCTACCGCATGCTCGAGACGATTCGCGACTACGCGAGCGAGAAGCTGTCGCTCACAGCGGAGTCGGACGCCGTCGCGGCCCGCCATTGCGAACACTACTTCGCCGAGACCAAGGAGGCGAATCACGGCATGATGGGGCCGGACCAGGCCGAGTGGATCCAGCGCATCGAAGCCGATCTGGACAACGTTCGCGCGGCCACGGCCTGTGCGCTCGCGGGGAGTGTCGACCCGGTGATCGTCGTCAAGATGGCGGTCGCGATGCAGGGGTTCTGGACCTTGCGCGGCTATGCGACCGAAGGGCGCAACGTGGTGCGTGCCGCGCTTGCGTTGCCGGCGATACAGTCCTCCGACATCGCCCACGCGTGGGCGCTCTATGTCGGCGCCGCGCTCGCCGAGAGCCAGAGCGACCACGCCGAAGCGCGGCAGATGCTGGAACTCTGCCTGACGCTGCGTCGCCGGCTCGGGAATCCGAACGACATCGCGGCAACCTTGTCGACGCTGTCGCTCGCCCGGCTACAGGCGGGTGACGCCGCCGGCGCCCTCGAAACCGAGCACGAGGCGCTGCAGATCTTTCGCGATCTCGGTGACCGCAGTGGCGAGGCGATCGGCCTCATTCATCTGGGGCAGATCCGCGCCTACATGGGCGACACCGACCGTGCGCGCGAGCATCTCGAGGAATGCATGTCCGTCGCGCGCGGCCTCAAGCACCAGGAAATCGAGGGCGAGTGCCAGCTCCTGCTCGGCGAGGTCGCGTTCGATGTCGGCGACTGGGAGCAGGCCGTGCTGTGGTTCAAGCGCTCGCTCACCGTCTGCCGGGAGGCGGCGGACAAGCGAGGCGAAGCCAATGCGCTGCGCTGGCTGGGCAAGACCGAGCTGGAGGCAGGCGATCTGGCCTCGGCGCGGGCGAGGCTAGACGAAGCGGTGCGCGAGTTCCGCGCCTTCGAGATGTGGGAGGAACTGCTCGGCGGGCTCGACGACCTTGCCGCGCTGATCCACCGCGAGGGGCCGGCCGATCTTGCAGTGCGCATCCTCGCTGCTGCGGCGATGGCACGCAAGCGACTGCGGCTCGTGCTTTCGCCGAGGACGGAGGAACGGGCCCAGGCGCTGACCGCCGCTCTGCGCGACTCGCTCACCGTGCCGGTCTACGAATCACACTGGAACGACGGCTGCGAATGGGAGATCGACCACGCGATCGAACTCGCGTTGTCGCCCAAGCTCGCTCGCGTCACCGCGTAGGCAGGCGCTCGCCGGTCGGGAAAATGAAGTGCGGGCCGGTCTCCCGGCCCACGGACTTACCGCTGCCGACGGCGTGCGACGAAACCGATCGCTGCCAGCCCTGCGAACATCAGGGCATAAGTCCCTGGCTCGGGCACGGGGGTGAAGATGATGAGCGGCTTGCCATCCGGCGGGTTGTAGTCGCTGACACCCCAGGTGGGGGGCCCGTTCTCGGGATGCGAGAAGTAGAACATCCCGGCTACGTCGGTCTTGAAGAAAAGCTGGAAGTCGGTGTACGGGCCGCCCGCGATCGGCAAGGTCGATGGCACCCAATAGAGGAAGGTGCCGTCCACGCCGGACAGTGTGTGGTCCGTGACCGTCATGCTGATGACGGCCGTCGAAGGCATGGCGAACGAGAGCGTCTCCTGATAGGCAGGGTTGCCGGGGTCTGACAGGCTGTAGAAATCCACGTCTGCGCTCAGGATCGACATGCCGCCCGACGAGCACGGATCAGTGTTGAGGACGGTGCCGGACAGCGCAAGACAGGCGTCCGGCACGTAGAAGCTGGCTTCCCCTTTCCAGCCGAGATCGGGAAACGCAGCGCCGAACGCCGGGTCCCATGCGCCGCGATACACGATCGCGTTGGCGGAAGTCGCGCATGTCAGCGTCACAGCAGCAAGCGCCGCTGCAGCAGCACACCGCTTTGCATTGATTGCGAATCCAGTCGTCATGACAGTGCCCCCATTTTGAGTACCGAGCCCGAACGCTCTACGCGCGATTCGCGCACGCGGTGGGTGGTTGCGGAACAGTTTATGCGGTCAACTTGTCAGTCGTCCAGCGTTCTGCCCCCCTATATCGGGGGGTCGAAACCGCATTGATCGGGCAAGTGACGGACAGCGACGAATCAGGCAGCGGCCTGCACCACCATCTGGACCCGATCACGGCCGTTGTAGTGATCCAGGTTGAGGCGGTAGGCCAGCCGCGCGCGCGCCGGCAACGGCTCGCTGCGGCCGAACCAGATCGCTTCGCGCACGACACCACCATGGCGCAGGGAAAGCTTGAGGTGCCGCTCGCCCACCAGTCTTTGGCTCAGCACGTCGACGTCATCGGCCCAGACCGGTGCGTCGAAAGCCTGCCCCCAGACCTGGGCCTCGAGGGCGCGAACGGTCTCGATCGCGAAGTGCTCCGCGCCGAGCGGCCCGTCGGTTTCGAGCCTGCGCGCCAGCAGCGAAGCGTCGAGCTGCTCGACCGCGACGCGCTGCAGTTCGCGCTCGAACTCATCGAATCGCGCCGCGGTGATCGTGCAGCCCGCCGCCATCGCGTGCCCGCCGAAGCGCAGCAGCAATTCAGGCGCGCGCTTGCTTACGAGATCGAGCGCATCGCGCAGGTGAAATCCCGCGATCGAGCGGCCGGAGCCTTTGAGCAAACCGTCACGTCCGCGCGCGAACACGAAGGCCGGCCGGTGGAAGCGATCCTTCAGGCGCGACGCGAGGATGCCGACGACGCCCTCGTGAAACGCCGGGTCGAACAACGCCAGTGCCGGCGGCGGCTTGGCGTCGAGCCGCAGCATCGACTCGAGCGTCGCCTCGGCCTGTTCGCGCATGCCGGTCTCGACCTCGCGGCGTTCCCGGTTGATCGCGTCGAGCGTGCACGCGAGCTCGGCCGCGCGCGCATGGTCGTCGGTCAGCAGGCATTCGATGCCGAGCGTCATGTCCGCGAGTCTGCCGGCAGCGTTGAGCCGCGGCCCGAGCGCGAAGCCGAAGTCGAACGCACCCGCGCGCGCCGCGTCACGCCCGGCAACGGCGAACAATGCCGCGACGCCGGGCTGCATGCGCCCGTCGCGAATCCGTTTCAGGCCCTGGGCGACGAGGCGCCGGTTGTTGGCGTCGAGCTTGACGACGTCCGCAACGGTGCCGAGCGCGACCAGATCCAGCAGTGCATCCAGTCTGGGCTGCTCCTGCGCCCCGAACACGCCCCGTGCGCGCAACTCGCCGCGCAGCGCGAGCAGCACGTAGAACATGACGCCGACCCCTGCAAGGTTCTTGCTTTCGAATCCGCAACCCGGCTGGTTCGGGTTCACGATCACGTTCGCCTCCGGCAGCACGACGACGTCGCCGGCGAGCGCAGGCAGGTGGTGATCGGTGACGAGCACGTCGATCCCGCGCGCCCGCGCATGTGCCACGCCCTCCAGGCTCGCGATGCCGTTGTCCACCGTCAGCAGCAGGCCGGGCGTCTGCGGCGTGCACGCCAGATCGACGATCGCCGGCGTCAGCCCGTAGCCGTGCAGCGCGCGATCCGGCACGACATAGCGCAGATTCCCGGGCGCGACGCCGAGCACCGCGAGGCCGCGCAGCGCGACCGCACACGCCGTTGCGCCGTCACAGTCATAGTCGGCAACGACGCAGATGCGCGTCCCGCGCGCGATCGCATCGGCGAGCAGTCGCGCCGCGTCCTGCACGCCAAGCAGACCGTCAGGCGGCAAGAGGCGCGCCAGGCTGTCATCCAGCTCGTCCGCCGAGCGCACGCCGCGGGCGGCGAAGAGGCGCGCGAGCAGCGGCGACACGCCGGCCTCTTCGAGCGCCCACGCGACGCGCGGCGGCACCTCGCGCTGCACGAGTGTCGGGCCGTCGTTCACAGGGCCTCCAGTACCGACGTGATCGATGCGCCCCGCAGCCCGCCCGTCCAGCGTGCCCACATTGACCGCGGGAGCGCTTCGAAACGCTGCGCATGGCGCTCGCCGCACAGCGTCAATGCAATCGGCTCGCCACCTGTGGCCTCGCCCCGCGTCGCCTGAAGCAGCAGATCGGCGAGCGGCCCGGCGTCGAGTGCACGCCAGGCTTCGGCCCACGCCGCCCAGTCCTCGGCCAATGCGCTCGCACGCAGCGATTCGTCCACCCGCAGTCCGGGCGCGGTCGTTTCGGTCTGCGCCACGCCGCAGCCGCTGAGCCAGAACGAATTGACCGCGAGCGCGCCACGCGCTTCGCGCGTGCTGTTCGTCGGGTTCGTGTAGAGCAGCATCTGCACTTCGCTTTGCAGCCGGCGGATGCGGGCGACGCGCGGATCGGGTGGCATCCAGATGTCGACGTTGCGGCCGATCACGCGCTCGATTGCGGCGCAGGGCAGGTCGCGCAACGAAGCATGCGCAACGTACCAGCGCAGCGGCGCGCCGTATTCGATGCGCCAGCCTTCGCCCTCGAACAAGGGCCGCACCGCCTCCAGCAGTGCGCGCGATTCGTCCTCCCCGAGCCCGAGCTCCGCAGGATCGACAAGCGCCACGTGATCAGCCGCCAGATGCCAGTGCGCAGGCGTCAGCAGGCCCCAGGCGACCCCGTCGCCAGCGTCGACGCCGTCGGCGCGCGCGCGCCGCACAGCCCACGGCAGGCAGCCGTCGGCGGCCTGCAGGCCGAGCGCCGCGGCGAGCGCGCGCTCGTGCGGCATCGAGAGCCCATAGGCGTCGCCTTCGTCACGCAGGGTCGGCGTCAGCCGCGCCAGCAGGCGCGACAACTGCGGCAACTGCAGATCGCGCAGCGTGTGGACGCAGCCCTCCGCCAGCGTGGAAGCGAACGCGATCATCAGGTGCATCGATCGATTATCCGGCGCGCCCCGGCCGGCCTTCCTGCGCACAAGGACACGCGCGTCGATGCGAGTGCCGAAGCGTGCGACGATGCGCCTGCTCACGCGTCCCGAACAACCACGCCATGCCGCAGCGCCCTCGCCTCCCGCCAGCGATCTGGGCCCTCGGCTTCGTCAGCCTTCTGATGGACGTGTCGTCGGAGTTGATTCACAGCCTGTTGCCCGTCTTCATGTTCACGGCGCTCGGCGCGAGTGCGTTGACGATCGGGCTGATCGAAGGCGCGGCGGAGGCAACGGCGCTGATCGTGAAGGTGTTCTCCGGCGTGCTGTCGGACTACTTCGGCCGGCGCAAGCCACTCGCGGTCCTGGGCTATGGCCTCGGCGCGCTGTCCAAGCCGCTCTTCGCGCTGGCGTCGGGCGTCGGCTTCGTGGTTGCGGCCCGCCTCATCGATCGTGTCGGCAAGGGCATTCGCGGTGCGCCGCGCGACGCGCTGGTCGCCGATATCGCGCCCGCGTCGGTGCGCGGCGCGGCGTTCGGCCTGCGCCAGGCGCTCGACACGGTCGGCGCCTTCTTCGGGCCGCTGCTCGCCATCGCGTTGATGCTGCTGTGGGCGAACGACTTCCGCGCCGTCTTCTGGGTCGCGGTGCTGCCGGCGGCGCTGTCAGTGGCGCTGCTTGCGTTTGGCGTTCGCGAGCCTGAACGCCCGCGCGGCGAGAAGCGCTCGAACCCGATCCGGCGCGACAACCTGCGCCGCCTGCCGTCGACCTACTGGTGGGTCGTCGTCATCGGCGCGGTGTTCACGCTGGCGCGTTTCAGCGAGGCCTTCCTCGTGCTGCGCGCGGCCGAAGGCGGCCTGCACATCGCGTGGACGCCGCTCGTGCTGGTCGGGATGAACCTCGTGTACGCGCTCGCCGCGTACCCGTTCGGCAAGCTCTCCGACACCGTCGGTCACGGCCGCCTGCTCGCGCTCGGCCTCGTGGTGCTGGTTGCGGCGGATGCCCTGCTGGCGGCGGGGACGCATTGGGCCACGCTCTCGGCCGGCATCGCGCTCTGGGGCCTGCACCTGGGCATCACGCAGGGGCTGCTCGCGAGAATGGTCGCCGATGCCGCACCGGTCGAGCTGCGCGGCACCGCCTACGGCTTCTTCAACCTCGCAAGCGGCATCGCGATGCTGATTGCCAGCGCGCTCGCCGGGCTGCTCTGGGACCGGCTCGGCGCCGGCACCACGTTCGCCGCCGGCGCGGCGTTCAGCACGGCTGCGCTTGCAGTGCTCGTGCTGCGGCCGGCGCCGCCTCAGGGCGCGCAGAGCATCCGATAGACATAGTCGGTCGTCGCCTCGCCGCGCAGTTCGGCAGCGTGCATCGCCATGCGCTCGAAGCCCACGCGTTCGAGCACGGCGATGGACTTGTGGTTGCGGACATCGACGCTCGCGAGGACTTCCCGAACGGCGTGGCGGCGCGCAAGCTCTGCGACGAGCCAGCGGCACGCCTCGGTCGCAAAGCCCTGCCCCCAGGCCGCGCTCACGAGCACATAGCCGATCCCGGCGCGTGCGTCGGGCTCGACCGTCGCCTGCAAGGTGCCGATCGCCTCGTCGTTGTCTCGACGCACGAGCACCCAGTTCAACCAGCGCTCGCCGGCGTCTGCGGGTGCGCCGCGCGCGAGTTCGTCGAAGCGCTCGGCGAGCAGGTCGACGCTCGCGCGGGCGGCGTCGGGCACGTAGGTGTAGAGGCGCGGATCGGCAAGCAACGGGAACAGCCGCGGCGCGTGCGCCGCCGACAAGGGCTCCATCCGCAGCCGTGCGGTGCACGCCGCGCCCGCCGCCGCGTGGCGCGGATCGTCTTCGGGTTCTGTCATGGTGCCAATCATCGCTCCTCGCCGCATGTTCGCGCTGGGTGGCCGGACAGGCACCCACGCTGGCGACGGTTAGACTGTGGATGTGTACAGCTTCGCGCGGAATCGCGACCGTGGAGCGCCGTGCCGATGCCGATGCCGACCCCGAAGCGCCTGATCGCTCATCTCGACATGGACGCGTTCTACGCGTCGGTCGAACTGCTGCGCTATCCGGAACTCAAGGGCTTGCCGGTGGTGATCGGCGGCGGTCGCGACCACGCGCCGGTGCTGCAGTCCGACGGCACGCGGCGCTTCGCCAGGCTGCGCCACTACGTCGGCCGCGGCGTGATCACGACCGCGACCTACGCGGCGCGCGCCTTTGGCGTCAACTCGGGCCTGGGTCTGATGAAGGCGGCCGCGCTCGCGCCCGATGCCGTGCTGCTGCCGGTGGACTTCGAGCAATACCGTCGCTACTCGCGCCTGTTCAAGGATGCCGTGCGCGCCATCGCGCCGCTCGTCGAAGATCGCGGCATCGACGAGATCTACATCGACCTGACCGAAATCCCCGGCGCGCAGGACGACGGCGGGCGCGCCATCGGGCAGGCGCTGAAGGCGGCGGTGTTCGACGCCACCGGCCTGACCTGTTCGGTCGGCATCACACCCAACAAGCTCCTGTCCAAGCTGTGCTCCGAGTTCGACAAGCCCGACGGGTTGACCTTGCTGCAAGAAGACGAGATCGCGCAGCGCATCTGGCCGCTGCCCGCGAAGCGCATCAACGGCATCGGGCCAAAGGCGGCGGCCCGGCTCGAGGCGCTCGGCATCCGCTCCATCGGGGACCTTGCGGCGGCCGATCCCGCATTGCTGCTGAGCACGTTCGGCGCGCACTATGGCGCCTGGCTCCATGCGGCGGCGCACGGGCGCGACGCGCGGCCGGTCGTGACCTTCAGCGAACCGAAGAGCATCAGCCGCGAGACGACGTTCGAGCGCGATCTTCACGCGGTGCGCGACCGCGCGATGCTCACGCCGCTGCTGACCGAGCTGTGCATCGCGCTTGCCGGCGACCTCGCGCGCAAGGGCTACGCGAGCCGGACGATCGGCATCAAGCTGCGCTTCGACGACTTCCGCATCGTCACCCGCGACCTGACGCTGCCCGCGCACACGATGGACGCGAGAAGCATCCGGCGCGCGGCCGGCGAGTGCCTGAAGCGCGTCGATCTGACGCGCCGACTGCGCTTGCTCGGCGTGCGTGCGGGCGCGCTTGCCAGGCTCGCCGATCTGGTCAATCCGGGCGCGAGCGCGGGGCTGCTTCCAAGCGCGATGAAGGCGGAGGAGCGCGCGGCCGCATACGGTCTGCCGCTCTTCGACATGCCCGCGCCACGCGACTGAGGCGGCGCACGCGAAGCCTGCGCACGCGGGGGCAAGCTCGTTCGGCAAAATCGGCCGGCAGCGCGACTTGCGACAATCGCGTGCATCGCCAACGAGGAGACGCCATGCCCGTGATCACCACCATCGAAGACCTGCGCGTGATGGCCGAGAAGCGCGTGCCGCGCATGTTCTACGACTATGCCGATTCCGGCTCGTGGACCGAGGGCACCTATCGCGCGAACGAGAGCGACTTCCAGCCGATCAAGCTGCGCCAGCGTGTCGCGGTGAACATGGAGAACCGCAGCACGGCCACGCAGATGGTCGGCCAGGACGTGAAGATGCCGGTCGCGATCGCGCCGGTCGGCCTGACCGGCATGCAGCACGCCGATGGCGAGATCCACGCCGCGCGCGCGGCCGAGAAGTTCGGCATTCCGTTCACGCTGTCGACGATGAGCATCTGCTCGATCGAGGACATCGCGGGGCACACGAAGGCGCCGTTCTGGTTCCAGCTCTACATGATGCGCGACCGCGACGCGATGGCGCGCATGATCGATCGCTGCAAGGCCGCGAAGTGCAGCGCACTGGTGCTGACGCTCGACCTGCAGGTGATCGGCCAGCGCCACAAGGACCTGAAGAACGGCCTCACCGCGCCACCGCGGCCGACGCTGCGCAACATCATCAACCTGATGACGAAGCCGCGCTGGTGCCTCGGCATGGCGGGGACGAAGCGGCACAGCTTCGGCAACCTCGTCGGCCACGTCAAGGGCGTGAGCGACATGAGCTCGCTTGCCGCATGGACGAACGAGCAGTTCGACCCGCGCCTGTCGTGGGCCGACATCGAATGGGTCAAGCAGCAGTGGGGCGGCAAGCTGATCCTCAAGGGCATCATGGACGTCGAGGACGCCAAGCTCGCCGTCGCCAGCGGCGCCGACGCGCTCATCGTCAGCAACCACGGGGGGCGACAGCTCGACGGCGCCGATTCGAGCATCGGCGCGCTGCCAGCGATCGTCGCCGCCGTCGGGTCGCAGATCGAGGTCCACATGGACGGCGGCATCCGCTCCGGCCAGGACGTGCTCAAGGCCTGGGCGCTCGGCGCGCGCGGCACCTACATCGGACGCGCGATGGTCTACGGCCTGGGGGCGATGGGCGAAGCCGGGGTCACGAAGGCGCTGCAGATCATCCACAAGGAACTCGACATCACGATGGCGTTCTGCGGCCATACCGATCTGCGCAAAGTCGATCGCAGCATCCTGCTGCCGGGGACCTTCCCGGCCTGAAGCGCGGCACCCGCGGGTGCCACAAGGGTGCTACAAGCTGCGCGCCTCGAAGGTGTTGCACTGCTGCACCCTGCCGCTCTGCAGCCCGCGCTTGAACCAGGCGACGCGCTGCGCGCTGGTGCCGTGGGTGAAGCTTTCGGGGACGATCGTGCCCTGCGACTTGCGCTGCAGCGCGTCGTCGCCGATCTGGCTCGCGGCGTTGAGCGCTTCGTCGACATCGCCCTGCTCGAGGATCTGGCGCGTCGCGTCGGCGTGATGCGCCCAGACGCCGGCGAAGCAGTCCGCCTGCAGTTCGAGCCGCACGCTGAGCGCGTTCTGCTGCGCCTCGCTCACGCGGCCGCGCATCGAATCGACCTTGTCGGTGACGCCCATCAGGTTCTGCACGTGGTGGCCGACCTCGTGCGCGATGACGTAGGCCTGCGCGAAGTCGCCCGGCGCGCCGAGGCGCGACTTCATCACCTCGTAGAACCCGAGATCGAGATAGACCTTGTGATCGGCGGGGCAGTAGAAAGGCCCCATCGCTGACTGTCCCTGGCCGCACGCCGTGGGCACCGAGCCCCGGAACAGCGCGAGCTTGGGCGCCTGGTACGCCGCGCCCGCCTGCTGGAACTGCACCGTCCATACGTCCTCGGTCGAGCCGAGCACCTGCTTGACGAAACGCACCATCGGTTCATCGGATGAGGCTGGCTTCGCGGGCGCATGCTGCGCCGTCGGCTGCGCGATGTCGCCGTCACCGAGCATGCCGAGGATCGCCAGCGGGTTGATGCCGAAGACCCAGCCCGCGACGAGCGCGATCGCGACCGTGCCGAGGCCGATGCCGCGCCCCCCGCCGACGCGAAAGCCGCCGCCGCCCCGGCCACCGCCGCGAAGGTCTTCGACGTTTTCGCTCTCGCGCTCGCCGTCGAGTCTCATGCCGTGGACCCTCCCCGGGCCGTGCGCGCAAACGCGCGGCGCCGCTGTGCGTGGTTTCTCAGGCCCTGGGCAGCGTCACGCCGGTCTGCCCCTGGTACTTGCCGCCGCGATCCTTGTAGCTCGTCTCGCAGACTTCGTCGCTCTCGAAGAACAGCACCTGCGCGCAGCCTTCGCCGGCGTAGATCTTGGCCGGCAGCGGCGTCGTGTTGCTGAACTCGAGCGTCACGTAGCCTTCCCACTCGGGCTCGAACGGCGTCACGTTGACGATGATGCCGCAGCGCGCGTAGGTGCTTTTTCCCAGGCAGATCGTCAGCACGTTGCGCGGAATGCGAAAGTACTCGACGGTGCGCGCCAGCGCGAAGCTGTTGGGCGGAATGATGCAGCTCTCGCCATGGAAATCGACGAAGCTCTTCTCGTCGAAGTTCTTCGGGTCGACGACCGTGCTGTGGATGTTGGTGAAGACCTTGAACTCGGGCGCGCAGCGGATGTCGTAGCCATAGCTGCTCGTGCCGTAGCTGATGATGCGGCGGCCGTCGGCAGCCTGGCGCACCTGGCGCGGCTCGAACGGCTCGATCATGCCGGTGGTCTCGGCCATGCGGCGGATCCACTTGTCGCTCTTGATGCTCATCGTGCGTTCCCGGAGTTGGCGGCATTTTAGGGAAGGTTCGGAGCCCTCCGCCGCGCCTGCGGTGGCAAAGTAGGGCGTCGCCCCATCGAGGACAGCCCATGCGCACCGCACAGCAGCTGCTCACGCAGTACGCCGCCTACCACCGCGACCGGCGCAACATCGCAACCCACTTCGTCGGCGTGCCGATGATCGTGTTCGGCGTCGGCGCCCTTCTCGCGCCGGTGCACCTCGTCGTCAACGACGTGACGATCACGCTGGCGTGGCTCGCGTTCGGCGTGGCGGCGCTGTGGTATCTGAGCCGCGGCCTCGTGCTCGGGCTTGCGACGAGCGCGGTCGTCGGCGTGCTGATCCTGCTCGCCCACGGCGCGACCGAGGGCAGCGTCGCGAGCTGGCTCGTCTGGGGTCTCGGCTTCTTCGGCGTGGGCTGGCTCGTCCAGTTCGTCGGCCACTATTACGAGGGCCGCAAGCCGGCGTTCGTCGACGATCTGGTCGGGCTGCTCGTCGGGCCTATGTTCGTCGTCGCCGAGTGGCTCTTCATGCTCGGCTGGAACAAGCCGCTGCAGGCGGCGATCGAGGCCGAGGTCGGCCCGACTATGATCCGCGACCTGGCGCACCCGGCCTGATCAGGCGGAAGGCCGAGGCGGCTCCGGCTCGGCGTCGAAGCGCTCGAAGCCGCAATAGCAGATGAAGTGCCGGTTCGTCGCCCGGCCGAAAAGGGCCAAGCCCAGGCGCTGCGCGAGCTCGTAGCCCATCTGGGTGACGCCGCTGCGCGAGACGATGATCGGCACGCCCATCTGCGCCGACTTCATGACCATCTCGCTCGTCAGGCGCCCGGTCGTGTAGAAGGCCTTGTCGCCGCCGCCAACGCCGTGCAGCCACATCCAGCCGGCGATCGTGTCGATCGCGTTGTGGCGGCCGACGTCCTCGACGAAGGTCAGCATCTCCTGCTGCCGGAACAGCGCGCAGCCGTGCACCGAGCCGGCCGACTTGTAAGTGCTCTCCTGGCGCCGCACGGCGTCGAGCAGGCCGTAGAGCGCGGTCTGGCTCATCCGCGCCGAAGCGTCCGTCGCCGCGGGCAGCGTCCACGTGCCTGCCTCGTCCATCAGGTTGCCGAACACCGTGCCCTGCCCGCAGCCGGTGGTGACGATGCGCCTGGCGGTCTTCGCTTCGAAGTGCTCGATGCCGCGGCGCGTCTTCACGGCGGCGGCCTCCACGTCCCAGTCGACGCTGATGGAGTCGATGTCGTCCGCCGATTCGACCAGACGCTGGTTGCGCAGATAGCCGAGCGTCAGCAGCTCGGGCGCGGCGCCGAGTGTCATCAGGGTCACGAGCTCGCGCTTGTCGACGAAGATCGTCAGCGGCCGTTCGGCCGGGATCATGATGCTGCGCGTCGCGCCGTACTCGTCGCGCACCTGCACCTCACGGGTCAGCGGCGCGCTCGCCCGGGTCAATCGCATGCGGTCGGCGGCGGGAGTCTCCATGCCCGGATTCTGGCCGCAATGCCAATCCGGCACCGGCTGCAAGGGCGCAACGCGGGGCGCCGGGGGTCGCCGGGCGATCAGGACTTGGCCGGTGTCGCAGCAGGCGCCGGTTGGACGAACGGCCCCGGATCGGCGCAGGCGGGCGTCGGCTGGGCCGTTGGCACTTCCTTGCCGGCCTGTTTCAGCTCGGCGAAGTAGCGCGCCGCGATCCGCTCCTGCGACTGGCACAGCTGAAACGCGGCGACCTTGCCGCTCCATGCCGCCTTGGTGGCCGCTTCGGCCGCCTTGGCCTGCGCCTCCTCGCTCGGCGCTGGGAGCTTTGCAGAGGCGGCGGTCGCCACCGCAAACGCGAGCGAAAGGCCGATGAGTGCGAATCTGGAGCGCTTCATGCTGTCGTTCCTTGTGCGATCGGGTCTATCGTGCCGATTTCACCACCGGCGCGGGCAAGGGCGTATCTGGCGTGCGTTGGGCCGGGATCTTGCCTGCCTTGATGTCGTCGTACCAGAGCTCGTGGTGCTCCTTGGCCCAGCCTTCGTCGACGTAGCCGGACCGCATGCCCTCGTACGCGCCCTTCATCCCGATCGTGCCGATGTAGATGTGGCCGGCGAAGAGCGCCATCATGAGCGCCGCGGCGACGCCGTGCACCATGTTCGCGATCTGCATCGTCGCGCGTGTGTACTCGATGCCCGGAATCACCTTGTCGAGCACGAGCCCGGCGCCGACGACGACGAGGCCGAGCGCGAAGACGCCGATCCAGAACACGACCTTCTCGCCCGCATTGAAGCGATGCGACGGCACTTCGCGCTTGCTCAGCAGGCCGCCGAACTTGACAAGCCAGGTCAGGTCGCCCGCACGCGGCAGGTTGTCGCGCACGAAGGTGAGGAGAATGATGACGAGCGAGACGGCAAAGATCGGGCCGGCGAAGTTGTGCGCCGTCTTCAACGCGTAGGTGAGCCAGCCGAAGAGCGTCGCACCGATCACCGGCAGCAGGAAGAACTGGCCCCAGGCGATCACGATGCCCGAGATCGCGAGCACCGTGAAGGCGACTGCGTTGGCCGCATGCGTCGTGCGCTCGAAGGCACTGAAGCGCTCGATCACCCGGCCGGTGTCGGGCTGATGCCCGCCGAGCTGGCCGACGCGCCAGTAGAAGAGACCGATCGAGACGACCACCAGCAGCAGCAAGGCGCCGCCGTACGGGATGATCCAGTTGTTGCGCGTCTGGCGCCATGCTTCGCCCGCCGTCGTGTAGAGCGAGCCGGGGTAGCTGGTCAGGCTCTGGATCAACGTGCCGGCCTCGTTGCCTTCCACCTGCGAGATGCCTGGCGCCTGGCCCGACTGGTGGACCTTGCGCCACATCGGCGCGTTGTTGCCGGGCTGGCTCTTGCTGCGCTGCGCGTTGGTGTCATCCGGCTTCGCATCTGCCGGCGCGACGAATCCGGCTGGCGGGCCGGCTTGCGGCGAGGCTGCAGCGGCGGCTTCTTCGGCGCCCGCCGCGTGGGCGGCGTGGGCCAGCGTCAGCGCAAGCACCGCCGCTGCCGCGGCACGGCCTAGCGTGTTTGCAATCCTCAGGCTCATGCTGTCTCCTGCTGTGGGGCGGAAATCACGGCTCAGCGAATACGCAGGTACTCGTTCTGGGCCTGCGTCCGCTGGTTCACCTCCGCCAGCCAGCTCGCCTTGTCGCCCGACGTCCACCCGGGCACGACGAACGGATCGGCCGCGGCGTCCCACGGCGGCTGCGCCGCCATCCTGGAGTTCGCAACGGCGCTCTGATCCTTCTCGCAGCCGCCGAGTGCGGCCAGGGCGAGCAGCGCAAGGCCCGCGATCGTGAGGCGTTTGATCATCACTTCTTCCCCCCGCTCGTTGGCGTCGCCGGCGCCGGTGCCGCGGGGCGGCCATAGGCGGTCCCCCAGCCCCAGACTTCGCTGCCGGTGCCGCGGCTGACGACGCGCGTGCGCAGGATGTCGGCGATGACGTCGCCGTCGCCACCCAGCAGCGCCTTGGTCGAGCACATCTCGGCGCAGATCGGCAGCTTGCCTTCGGCGAGCCGATTGCGGCCGTACTTCTCGAACTCGGCTTCGCTGCCGTTGGCTTCGGGGCCGCCGGCGCAGAAGGTGCACTTGTCCATCTTGCCGCGCAGGCCGAAGGTGCCGTTGCTCGGGAACTGCGGCGCGCCGAACGGGCAGGCATAGCTGCAGTAGCCGCAGCCGATGCAGACGTCCTTGTCGTGCAGGACGACGCCTTCGGTGGTGTGATAGATGCAGTTGACCGGGCAGACGGCGATGCACGGCGCGTCGCTGCAATGCATGCAGGCGACCGAGATGCTCTTCTCGCCCGGCACGCCGTCATTGAGCGTGACGACGCGACGCCGGTTGACGCCCCAGGGCACGTCGTTCTCCGCCTTGCACGCGGTGACGCAGCCGTTGCACTCGATGCAGCGCTCGGCGTCACAGATGAACTTCATTCGGGCCATGGCTCAGTCCTCTTGCCGGGTGGTCGTTGCGGGGCTCACGCTGCGGCTTTCTCGATCTGGCAGATCGTCGTCTTCGTTTCCTGCATCATCGTCACCGCGTCATAGCCGTAGGTCGTCGCGGTGTTCACCGCTTCGCCCTGGATGATCGGCGCCGCGCCATCGGGGTAGTAGGCCCGCATGTCCGCACCCTGCCAGCGGCCCGCGAAGTGGAATGGCAGGAACACGGTGCCCGGCCCGACGCGCTCGGTGACGAGCGCCTGGACGCGAAGGCGCGCGCCCTCCGGCGTCTTGACCCAGACCTGCTCGCCATTGCGGATGCCGCGGTCGTTCGCCGCCGTCGGGTTGATCTCGACGAACATGTGCTGCTGGAGTTCGGCGAGGAAGCGGTTCGAGCGTGTCTCGTCGCCACCGCCTTCGTACTCCACCAGCCGCCCGCTCGTCATGATGAGCGGGAACTGCTTGACCGCGTCCTTGTTCTTCTCCTGCACCGTCTTGAACAGCGTCGGCAGGCGCCAGAAGGTCTTCTTGTCGTCGTGCGTCGGGTACTTGGCGATCAGGTCCGGCCGGGTCGAGTACAGCGCCTCGCGGTGCTTCGGAATCGGATCGGGGAAGTTCCAGACGACGGCGCGCGCCTTCGCGTTGCCGAACGGATGGCAGCCGTGCATCATCGCGACGCGCTGGATGCCGCCGGACAGGTCGGTCTTCCAGTTCTTGCCCTCGGCGAGCTTCTGTTCGGCCTCGGTCAGATCGCCCCACCAGCCCAGGCGCTTGAGGAACAGGTGGTCGAACTCGGGGTAGCCGGTCGTCAGCGCCGCGCCCTTCGAGTGCGACCCGTCCGCCGCGAGCAGCGAAACGCCATCGCGCTCGATGCCGAAGTTGGCGCGGAAGTTGCCGCCGCCATCCATCAGGCTCTTCGACGTGTCGTACAGGTTGGGCGAACCCGGGTGCTTGATCTCCGGTGTGCCGTAGCACGGCCAGGGCAGGCCGAAGTAGTCGCCGTCGAGCTTGTAGCCGGTCTCCTTGTCGGTGCCGCCGCGCGCGCGCAGGGTCTTCACGTCGAAGACGTGCATGTTGCGCATGTGCGCCTTCAGCCGCTCGGGGCTCTGGCCGGTGTAGCCGATGGTCCAGGTGCAGCGGTTGATCTCGCGCAGCGTGTCCTCGGCGTCGGGCTCCATCATGCCGCCGCGCCCCGGGACGAGCTTGATGTTGGCGACGAACTCCTTGTCGAAGCCGAGCTTCTGCGCGAGCTGGTACATGATCATCTGATCGGTGCGGCTCTCCCAGAGGGGCTCGATCACCTGCTCGCGCCACTGGATCGAGCGGTTCGACGCCGTCACCGATCCGCGCGTCTCGAACTGCGTGCACGCCGGCAGCAGGTAGACGGCGCGGTTCGG
Source organism: Rhizobacter sp. (assembly GCA_023954175.1). GTDB lineage: Bacteria > Pseudomonadota > Gammaproteobacteria > Burkholderiales > Burkholderiaceae_C > CAIKUF01. The sequence continues at coordinate 20,094 of JAMLIM010000009.1, read as the reverse complement.
GTTGAGCTCGCCGGCCTTGCCGGGCATCGCCGCCATCGCCGCCGTCGCCGACGGATAGGGATCGATGACGACGAGCAGGTCGAGCTTGTCCATCGCCGACTTCATCTCGAGCCCGCGCGACTGCGAGTTCGGCGCGTGGCCCCAGAAGATCAGCCCACGCAGGTTCGACGGCTGATCGATCACGTCGTTCGCCTCGAGCACGCCGTCGATCCAGCGCGACACCGTCATGCCGGACTTGTTCATCATGCCCGGCGCGTACTGCTTCTTGATCCACTCGAAGTCAACGCCCCAGACCGCCGCGAAGTGCTTCCACGAACCGTCGGCCAGGCCGTAATAGCCGGGCAGCGAATCGGGGTTCGGGCCGACGTCGGTCGCGCCCTGCACGTTGTCGTGGCCGCGGAAGATGTTGGCGCCGCCACCGCTCTTGCCGACGTTGCCGAGCGCGAGCTGCACGATGCACGACGCGCGCACCATCGCGTTGCCGATCGAGTGCTGCGTCTGGCCCATGCACCACACGAGCGTGCTCGGCCGGTTCTCGGCCATGGTCCGCGCCGCCTGCAGGCAGGTCGCCTCGTCGACGCCGCAGGCGTCCTCGACCTTGTCCGGCGTCCAGTTCGCGAGCACGTCCTCGCGCACCTTGTCCATGCCGTAGACGCGGTCGGCGATGTACTGCTTGTCTTCCCAGCCGTTGTTGAAGATGTGATACAGCATGCCGAACAGGAACGGAATGTCCGAGCCCGAGCGGATGCGCACATACTGGTCCGCCTTCGCCGCGGTGCGCGTGAAGCGCGGGTCGACGACGATCATCTTGGTGCCGTTCTCCTTCGCGTGCAGCATGTGCAGCAGCGAGACCGGATGCGCCTCGGCGGCGTTCGAGCCGATGTACAACGCAGCCTTGCTGTTCTGCATGTCGTTGTACGAGTTCGTCATCGCCCCGTAGCCCCAGGTGTTGGCGACACCGGCAACGGTCGTGGAGTGGCAGATGCGCGCCTGGTGGTCGCAGTTGTTGCTGCCCCACAGGCTGATCCACTTGCGCGACAGGTAGGTCTGTTCGTTGTTGTGCTTGGACGAGCCGATCAGGAACACCGAGTCCGGCCCGCTCTGCTTCTTCAGCTCGAGCATCTTCGCGCTGACCTCGTTCAGCGCCTGGTCCCACGAGATGCGCTGGTATTTGCCGTCGACCAGCTTCATCGGGTACTTGAGGCGGAACTCGCCGTGCCCGTGCTCGCGCAGCGCGGCGCCCTTGGCGCAGTGGGCGCCGAGGTTGATCGGCGAATCGAAGACCGGCTCCTGACGCACCCAGACGCCGTTCTCGACCACCGCGTCGACTGCGCAGCCGACCGAGCAATGGGTACACACGGTGCGCCGGACCTGCACCTTGGCGGCGCCGGGCGCCGCCGCCGGCGCGTCGGCCGCCTGGGCCTTGCGCATCAGCGTCAGCTGCGAGGTTGCGAGGCCGACGCCCACCCCCAGGCCGGAGCGGCGCAGGAAGGCGCGCCGGTCCATGGTCGGGATCGCGCGCGAGACGCCGCGCGACAGGCTGGCGACGAGCGATGACGGGCTGGCTTCGAGGCCGCCCGAGGATTTGCGTGTCAGCAACATGGAGACTCCCGTGGTCCGCGTGCAGCGGTGGGGTGGTTCAGACTCGAATCGTTTCGTAGTAGCGCCGCACGTGCGCGGTCAGCCGATAACCATCGGCTTCGCCCTCGGGACGCAGCTTGTCCTGCACCTGCGCCACTTCGGTCGGCGCGTTGCGCGAAGCCACCGCGCCCGCGACGCCCGCCAGCGCCACCGCCCCGGTGCCGAGCAGCACGCCGCGGCGCTTGAGTGGGGACCCGGGATCGCTCGACGTACCTGGATCGCCTTGGATTGACGGTCGCTTCATGTGTGTGGGCCTCCGCGAGTGAACTTGCCTCGGGTACGGCGCGTCGATCCCGGCGCACCCTTCCTCGGTCGAATGTAGGCCGCTACGCAGTGCACGTCATCAGGGTAGGCACCGACGAACATAGGCCTGCGACGTGCTGGAAAGTCAGCTTCGCGCAAGCTTGCTCAGCCCTCGATCATGTCGAAGGCCTGCGCCTCGACGCTGAAGAAGTCGCGTGCGAAGGCCGCCAGCGCGCGATAGAAGTCGCTCTTCGGGTGCGCGATCAGCACATCGAAGAGCTCGTCGCTCCAGGGCCGGATCTGCGTGTTGAAGAAGTGCTGCTGCGTCGCGAGGTTGCTCACGCCGAGATCGTCGCCCGCGATCAGGAAGCGCATGACCTCGCACAGGCAGGCGATGTGATCCTCGGTCTCGACGATCATCGGGTCGCGCTCGAGCCCGAGCGCGCGCAGCGCGTCGCGCAGCACGGCCAGAGGCTTGTCGTTGAGCGTGCCGGCGATGAAGTAGGAGCCGTAGAGGAACACCTCGGGCTTGCCGATGCCCTCGAACAAGGTGGCGTACTCGGCGCGCACGGCATCGAGCGTCAGGCGGCGCGAGGTGGCGACGAGCTCGCCGAACGCGTGCTCCAGAAACGCGCCCGAGACCGGCGCCTGCGTGACGGCGACCTGCAGCTGCGCGTAGAGATCCTCGGACGGTGCCGCCTGGAACAGCGTGGCAAGCAGCCCGTAGACCTCGGCGCGCGCGAGTTCGTCGTGCTCGTCCGAGGCTTCGTTGAAGGCAATCGGTTTCACAGCCGGTCGATCCTCACTTCGTCTGCGCTCGTGTGGATGTCGATCACGCGGCAGTCCGAGCACATCTTCAGGCGCTCGGCCGCGGCGCCCTGGAACATCGAATGCCCCGCGAGCCGGCCGACGATCGCCTCGATCGCGCGCAGCGTGCCGAACGGCTTGCCGCAGCGCACGCAGGCGAACGGCTCGGCCTCGTTGATGACGCGCATCTGCCTGCGCGCGCGTCCGCCGTCGGCGAGCAACAGGCGCGGCACGAGCGCGATCGCCTGCTCCGGGCAGGTGCTCGCGCACAGCCCGCACTGCACGCAGTTGGTTTCGATGAAGCGCAGCTGCGGCCGGTCCGGGTTGTCGCCGAGCGCGGCGGACGGGCAGGCCCCGACGCAGCTCAGGCACATCGTGCAGCGCTGCTTGTCGATCTCGACGCTGCCCCAGGGGCTGGCGATCTTGTCGAGGCCGATCGTCTCGGGGACTGCGGCGGTCTGCGCAATCAAATGCTCGAGCGCGAGATCGAGCGTGCCGCGCTTGTCGGCCTGCACGTCGAAGGTCGCGGGCGTCTTCACCGCTTGTGCGGGCGAAGCATCCAACGCCTTGTCGAGCGCCGGCGCGTCGTCGGCCTCGATCAGGCGCAGATGCTCCCCGCTGAAACCGAGCCCCGTCAGCACCGCCTGCGCGACGCGCATCTGCGCCGCCACGGCCAGCCGGTACTCGGGCGCCTCCTCGTGCGTCATCAGCACCCAGACCTGCGCCGCGCCCTGCGCGATCGCCGCCAGCCACAGATCGATGCCGACCGATGCGGTGTGCCACACCGCGAGCGGCAGCACGCGCGGCGGCACCCCGCGGATCGCCGACGACGTGCGCGCCAGGCGGCCCAGCTCGCCGATCAGCCGCGCGCCCTCCCCCTGGCTGTGCACGAGCAGTGCCGGCGCGCCCGCCGCCGCGACGCCGCCGGCGCGGCGGTAGGTCGACAGCAGGGTGCGGATGTGCCGACCCTGATGCGGCGCGCTCGGCGTTGCGTAGGCCATCGCACCCGTCGGGCAGACCGTCGTGCAGGCGCCGCAGCCGACGCACAGGTTCGGGTTGACGATGATGCCGCCCGAGCCGTTGGCGTCGCTCACGATTGCCTGCGCCGAGCAGACCTCGATGCAGGCGTCGCAACCGACGCGCTCGTTGCGGCTGTGCGCGCACAGCTTGGCCTTGTACTGAAAGAACTTGGGCTTCTCGAATTCGCCTACCAGCTCGCGCAGTTGCAGCACGGCACGCACGAGCGACTCGTCGTCGCCCGCGTGCAGGTAGCCCTGCGGCGGCTGGTGCAGCGCGATCAGCGGCGCGTCGCCGAGATCGAGCACGAGGTCGAAGTGCTCGTCCGTCTCGAGCGGCGCGCGCTCGAAGTCGATCGCGCCGGCGGCGTCGCAGGCGCGAACGCAGTCGCGGTGGGACTTGCACTTGTCGAGGTCGATCTGGTAGGCGAAGCTGATCGCGCCTTCCGGGCAGACGTCGATGCAGGCGTTGCAGCGCGTGCACAGATCGAGGTCGATCGGATTGCTGCTCTGCCACCGCACGTCGAATGCGCCGAGCCAGCCATGGAGCGAGGTCACGCGCCCGGCGTGCACCGCAGTGGCGCGCGTCTGCGGCACCCGGCCGCGCGGGTCGGTGAGCAGCAGGCTGACGTCGAGCTTGTCGGCCAGCATGTCCGCCGCGCGCAGCGCACGGTTCGCGGCGCCGATCACGAGCACGCGGCCGGCCGACTTGTAACTCACCGTCGCGACCGGGTCCGGCTCGGGCAACTGGGCGGCCGCCAGGAGCGCCGCGATCTTGGGCACGACGGTGGCCGGCGCCTCGCGCGCCGCCTTCGACCAGCCGCCGGTCTCGCGGATGTTGACGAAGCGGATCGGCCGCTCCTGCAGGCCCGGCGCGCCTTCGGTCTCGTCGGCGAGTTCGAGGAACAGCCGGCTCTCCTGCGTGCAGGCGACGAGCAGTTCGTCGCCGCTCTTGGCGGCGCGCTGGAACGCGCCGGCCTCGCGCCGGCACAGCAGCGTGTGCCCCGTCTGCAGCCCGTCGGCGGCGTCAGGCCCGAGGGCCTGGGCGATGCGCTCCAGCGTCGGCCGCGTCAGCGGCATCGTCCGGTTGCAGTCGCAAAGCAGTGTCTTCATCGGGTCGGGGCTCGGGTGGGCGATCGCCGTTCTCGGCGGCGGCCGACTGTGACAGGGTCGGCGCCGGTGCGCCATCGGGGGAAGTCTCGGGGGCGTTCTCGGCCGCGCTCTCGTGCGCGCTCTCGTGCGCGGGCGCGGCAGTCGCGCCCATCGCGTCCGCGGCGCCCGCGTCGGCGGCGGTGGCACCCGCAGCGGCGCCCGCAGCAGGCTCCGGCACGTCGAAGATCCCCAGCGTCTTCGATTGCCGCAGGCGACGCAGCATCGCGTCGGGAATCGGATCGGGCGTGTTGTAGTCGCCGATGTAGGTGTCGAGCCCATCCATCACGTTGAAGTGCGGATCGCTGAAGAGCTTCCTGAGCGCGGCGCGCTGCACCCCCGCGTCGACGCCTGCGGCGACGAAGCGCGAGAAATCGGACTGCGGCGTCAACTGCGCGACGTCCGCCAGGGTCGGTGCCGGCAGCGCCGGCTCCCGCGCCACCGCGGGCAACGCAGACGGATCGGCCGTCTGCGGCGGCGGGCTCGCCACCTGGGGCGCCGGGGTTGGCGCGATCGATGCGCGCGCCGCGGCCGGCGCTGTGTCCTTCGCCACAGCGGGCGTAGCGTCGGGCGCGACGCCTTCGCGCTGCTGCACCTTGCGCCGCGACCAGCGGGCGAAGAAGCCGTCGTCGTCGCTCATCGCGGGACACCTTCGCCGCCGGCATTTCGTCGACGCGCCGGGCGCTGCGCCACGCGCTGCACCACGCGCCTCACCGCGTGCGCTCCGCGGGCGACACGAACGACGCCGGACGCCTGCGCCGCTTCGGCTCGGGCCGGTAGTGCTCGTCGTTGAACGCCTGCAGCCATTGCGCGACCTCCTGCGGCAGCGGCAGGTTGTCCACGTGCTCCTGCGCGTCGAGCAAGCGGCCGGCCTCGTTGTACGAGACGCTCAGCGTCTCGGGCCAGGCACGCGAAGGGTCTTCATCGTCGCTGCGCCACATCACGAACCAGGACGGCACACCGGAGCTGAGGTTGAGGTGATAGCCCTCGCATTCGTCGCGGAACAGTTCGAGCCGAAAGCCGGGGTGCAGGACGCGCGCGATGCGGCCATCGTCGCGCAGCAGGCGCGGCGCGTCGCCGAACGCGCTCTCGTGCGCGACCACCTCGACCGGGCGGTGCCGCCACGCCTCCCACTGGTTCGGCGCAGCCTCTCGCTCCATCACGATCGCGAGGTCGATCGCGGGGCGATCCATCGTGCCCTCAGCCCCCGCCGGTCCGCGCCCAAGGGGACTTCGCTCCCCTCGGGGGACGACGCCGAAGGTGCATTGGGGCCGTCACTGCAGTCGGCGCCGGGCCGCCCCAAGCCGACTGCGCTCCCCTCGGGGGGCGACACCGAAGGTGTCTTGGGGCCGTCATTGCAGTCGGCGCCGGGCCGCCCCAAGCCGACTGCGCTCCCCTCGGGGGGCGACACCGAAGGTGTCTTGGGGCCGTCATCACGTCTTCTTGGAAATCGTGATCGTCGGGAACTTGGCCGAGAAGTCCTTCGCCCGCGCCGCGATGCTCACGGCCACCTGGCGCGCGACGCCCTTGTAGATGCCGGCGATCTCGCCATCCGGGTCGCTCACGACCGTCGGCTTGCCCGAGTCGGCCTGCTCGCGAATGCCGATCGCCAGCGGCAGCGCGCCGAGGTAGTCGACCTTGTATTCGCTCGCCATGCGCTTGCCGCCGTCGGCGCCGAAGATGTGTTCGGCGTGGCCGCAGTTGGAGCACACATGCACCGCCATGTTCTCGACGATGCCGAGGATCGGCACGCCGACCTTCTCGAACATCTTGAGGCCGCGCTTGGCGTCCATCAGCGCGATGTCCTGCGGCGTCGTCACGATCACGGCGCCGGTGAGCGGCACGCGCTGGCTGAGCGTGAGCTGGATGTCGCCGGTGCCGGGCGGCATGTCGACGAGCAGGTAGTCGAGCTCGGCCCAGTTCGTCTGGCGCAGCAGCTGCTCGAGCGCCTGCGTCGCCATCGGGCCGCGCCAGATCATCGGGTTGTCGGCATCGACCATGAAGCCGATCGACATCACCTGCACGCCGTGGTTCTCCATCGGCTCCATCGTGTTGCCGTCGGCGCTCTCGGGCCGGCCGGCGATGCCCATCATCGTCGGCAGGCTCGGGCCGTAGATGTCGGCGTCGAGCAGGCCGACGCTCGCGCCCTCGGCCGCAAGCGCGAGCGCGAGGTTGACCGCGGTCGTGCTTTTCCCCACGCCGCCCTTGCCGGAGGCGACGGCGATGATGTTCTTCACCTTCGGCAGCAGTTGCACGCCGCGCTGCACGGCATGCGAGACGATCTTGGTCGACAGATTGGCGCTCACGTTCTGCACCCCCGGTACCGTGCGCGCGGCGGCGATCAAATTCTTGCGCAGTGCCGCGATCTGGCTCTTCGCCGGATAGCCGAGCTCGACGTCGAATGCAACGTCGCCGTCTTCGACGCGCAGGTTCTTCACTTGCTTGGTCGAGACGAAGTCCTTCCCGGTGTTCGGGTCGACGACGCTGGCAAGGGCTTGGAGCAGGCTTTCCTGGGTGACGGACATGGGTTTGCGGGCCGGGTTGGAGGTTCGAAGGAATGGCTGAAGGGCGCCTGGCGCGAGGTCCGCGCAGGGGCCACTCAAGGCTCGCCGCAGTCTAGCGCAGCGGCCTTGTCCCCTATGGCGTCGCGCCTAGAATCGTGGGTTTCCGAGCAGCGCCTCACGCCCCGGCGCCCCCACCATGTCCGCGCCCCCCGCCGTTCGCAAGCTCTTCGTCACCACCGCGCTGCCCTACGCGAACGCCGCGTTTCATGTCGGGCACATGATGGAGTACATCCAGGCCGACATCTGGGTGCGCTTCCAGCGCATGCGGGGCCACCAGGTGCACTTCGTCTGCGCCGACGACGCGCACGGCGCGCCGATCATGATCGCGGCCGAAAAGGCCGGCATCACGCCGCAGGCCTTCGTCGCGGCGATCGCCGCCGGGCGGCAACAGTATCTCGACGGCTTTCACATCAGCTTCGACAACTGGAGTTCGACCGACGCGCCGGAGAACCATGCGCTGTCGAAGGACATCTACCTCGCGCTGCGCAGGAACGAGCTGATCACGACGCGGACGGTCGAGCAGTTCTTCGACCCGGTGAAGGCGATGTTCCTGCCCGATCGCTACATCAAGGGCGAGTGCCCGAAGTGCGGCGCGAAGGACCAGTACGGCGACAGCTGCGAAGTCTGCGGCGCGGTCTACACGCCGACCGCGCTGAGGAACCCGTACTCGACGCTGACCGGCGCGACGCCGGTGAGGAAGGAAAGCGAGCACTACTTCTTCAAGCTGAGCGACCCGCGCTGCGTCGAGTTCCTGTCGCAGTGGACGCAACAGGGCCATCTGCAGACCGAGGTGCTGAACAAGATCAGCGAGTGGTTCAAGACCGATGAGGACGGCCACGGCGGCCTCGCGGACTGGGACATCAGCCGCGACGCGCCCTACTTCGGCATCGAGATCCCGGACGCGCCGGGCAAGTACTTCTACGTCTGGCTCGACGCGCCGATCGGCTACCTCGCCTCGCTCAAGAACCACTTCGACAAAGGCGGTGCGAAAGCGCTCGGCGAGCCGCGCACCTTCGACGAGTTCATGGCCGACCCGGCGACGGAGCAGTTCCACTTCATCGGCAAGGACATCACCTACTTCCACACGCTGTTCTGGCCGGCGATGCTGCATTTCAGCGGGCGCAAGACGCCGACCAACGTCTTCGTGCACGGCTTCATCACGGTGAAGGACGAGAAGATGAGCAAGAGCCGGGGCACCGGCATCTCGCCGCTGCGCTACCTCGAGATCGGCATGAACGCCGAGTGGCTGCGCTACTACATCGCGGCAAAGCTGACTGCGAAGGTTGAAGACATTGACTTCAGCCCCGAAGACTTCGTTGCGCGGGTAAACAGCGACCTAGTTGGCAAGTACGTCAACATTGCGAGTCGAGTTGCAGGCTTCGTACACAAACACTTCGCTGGTCAGGTATTGCCGATCACCGACAGCCAGTTCGCCAAGGCGTCAATTGACCGGCTGCAAGCACTGGCCGGACCTAATTCGGATCTCGAGCGCGAACTCACGTATCAGTACGATGCCTTCGAGGGACTTCCAGATCCAGTGCTGATGAACTCGCTTCGCAGTTGGGCGGACGAACTGGCTTCGCTGTATGAGCAGCGTGAGTTCAGCAAGGCCGTGCGCGCCATCATGGATTTGGCTGATTTGGTGAACAAGAGCTTCGACTTTGCGAAGCCATGGGAACTCGCGAAGACTGATCAGCTCGCGAAACTAAATGCCGTTTGCCTAGCCACGCTCAACGGCTTCAAGTTGCTCACCATTTACTTGAGTCCAATCCTTCCCGAGTTAACTGCGGCGGCTGCGCGATTCTTGAACGTCGCATCGCAACGCTGGGTCGATATCGACTCGCCGATTCGTGGTGGTCATCGCATCTCTGAGTACAAACACCTCATGCAGCGCGTCGACCCGGCGATGCTCGAGGCATTGCTCGCGCCGCCCGCGCCACCAGCTCTGTTGCCGGGCGGCGAGGCGATCGCGCCCGAGATCGCCATCGCGGACTTCGCCAGGCTCGACCTGCGCATCGCGAAGATCGTTGCGGCGGAACGCGTCGAAGGTTCGACCAAGCTGCTGCGCCTGTCGCTCGACATCGGCGAGGCGAAGCCGCGCAACGTGTTCAGCGGCATCCAGTCGGCCTACGCGCCGGAAGACCTGGTCGGCCGGCTGACGGTGATGATCGCCAACCTTGCGCCGCGCAAGATGAAGTTCGGCCTCAGCGAGGGCATGGTGCTGGCCGCCTCGCACGCCGACGAGAAGGCGCAGCCGGGGCTTTATCTGCTCGAGGCCGACGCCGGCGCGGCCCCCGGGCTGCGCGTGCGCTGACACCGGCCGGCGCAGGTCGCGCGCCGGAAGTCGACGCCTGAGCGAGGGCCCCGAGGGTGCGCCACCGCGTCGGCGCTCAACGCACATCGCATTAACATATGATGCGAACGTGGAACTCAAAACCGCGCGGCTCACGCTGCTGATCGACCCAGCCAAGAAGCAGGCCTTCGAGCAGTTGTGCGCGGCGCAGGACCTGACGCCCTCGCAGGTCGTGCGCCAATTGATCCGCGACTACCTGACCGCGCACGACGTGAGCTACGTGCCCAGCGGCACGCAAGGCGCCGCCGACCCGAAGGCCGCTCCGTCCACGTCCACGTCCACGTCGACGTCCACGCCCGCGCCGTCGCGCAAGCGACGCCCTGCCAGGTGACGCCGCCCGTGCACTGGCTGCCGATCGACGGCATGCTCGTCGTGCTGGTGGCCTGGCTCGCGATCGGTGCCGCCGGCATCCTCGCGCTGCGCCGGCTGGCCTTCGTCGCGCGCGTGCTGTTTCCGGCCGGCGGCGTCTGCGGTCTCGCGCTCGCCGCGTTCGCGCTCGTGGCCGTGTTCGACGGCGCGCAGGTCGCGGTGCTTCCCTTCGGCCTGCCGGGGCTGCCGTTTCACCTGCGCCTGGATGCCCTCTCGGCCTTCTTCCTGTTCGTGATCGGCGCCGTCTCGGCCGGTGTGTCGGTCTTCGCGGCGGGCTACTTCCGCCAGGGCGAAGGCACGCCGCCGGGCCTGCTGTGCCTCGAGTACCACCTCTTCCTCGCGAGCATGGCGATGGTCGTGCTGGCCGACGATGCCTATGCCTTCATGGTGATGTGGGAGACGATGGCGCTGTCGTCCTACTTCCTCGTCACCGCGAACCATCGCATCGCCGAGGTGCGCAAGGCCGGCTACCTGTACCTGACGCTGGCCCACATCGGCGCAATCGCGATCCTGCTGTGCTTCGGCGTGCTGCAGGCGCAAAGCGGCGACTACAGCTTCGCCAACATGCGCGCGCAGTCGCTCAGTCCCTTCTGGGGCGCCATCGCCTTCACGCTCGCGCTGCTCGGCTTCGGCGCAAAGGCCGGCCTCGTGCCATTGCACGTCTGGCTGCCCGAGGCGCACCCGGCGGCGCCGTCGCCGGTGTCGGCGCTGATGAGCGCGGTGATGCTCAAGGTCGCGGTCTACGGCATGTTGCGCGTCGTCTTCGATCTGCTGTCGGCGCCGCAATGGTGGTGGGGCGCGGTGCTGCTCGCGGTCGGCCTCGCGACCGCGCTGTTCGGCGTCGTCTTCGCCGCGGTGCAGACCGACATGAAGCGGCTGCTCGCCTACTCGTCGATCGAGAACATCGGCCTCGTGTTCGCCGGCATGGGCCTGGCCGTGATCTTCTTCGCCTACGGCATGGCGCCGATGGCCGCGCTCGCGTTGACGGCGATGCTCTACCACGTCGCGGGTCATGCGTTCTTCAAGAGCCTGCTGTTCCTGAGCACCGGCTGCGTGCTGCACGCGACGGGCGAGCGCAACCTCGGCAAGCTCGGCGGGTTGATCCGCCACATGCCGCGCGTCGCCTGGCTCACGCTCGTCGGTGTGCTCGCAAGCGCGGGGTTGCCGCCGCTGTCGGGCTTCGTCTCCGAATGGCTGCTGCTGCAGAGCTTCCTGTTCGCCCCCGGATTGCCGGACCCGCTCCTGAACATGCTGATCCCGGCCGTCGCCGCGCTGATCGCGCTCGTCGCCGCGCTCGCCGGCTACACGATGGTCAAGTTCTTCGGCGTCATCTTCCTCGGCCAGCCGCGCGAGGCCAAGCTCGCGCGCGCGCATGACGCCGGCCGCTGGGAGCGCGCCGGCATGCTGTGGCTGGCGGCCGGCTGCGTCGCGCTCGGCCTGCTGCCGGTGCAGTTCATCGGCGTGCTCGATCCCGTCACGCGGCAACTCGTCAGCGCCGGGCTCGCCGACACCGCTGCCGGCGGCGGCTGGCTGCTGGCGCCGACGAGCGTCGAGCGCGCAAGCTACGGGCCGCTGATCTTCTTCCTCGGCGTCGTCGCCAGTTTCGCCCTCGCCTGGCTGATCGTGCGGCGCTTCTATCACGGCCGCATCCGCCGCGCCCCGGCGTGGGACTGCGGCTACCCGTGGCAGACGGCGCGCATGCAGGACACGGCCGAGGGCTTCGGCCAGCCGGTGCGCCAGATCTTCGAGCCGTTCTTTCGCATGCAGCGCGAACTGCCTTCGCCCTTCGACGCCCGGCCGCGCTACCGCGTGACGATCGAAGATCACTTCTGGCGCTGGCTCTACCTGCCGGTCGTCGCGCTCGCGGAGCGCATCGCGCGGCTCGTCGGCCTGCTGCAGCAGGGACGCATCGGCACCTACCTGCTCTACAGCTTCCTGACGCTCATCGCAACGCTGCTGGTGGTGAAGCGATGAGCATCGCCGGCGCGTTCGCCCAACTGCTCGAGATCGTCGTCGCGCTCGCGCTCGCGCCGGTGCTCAGCGGGTGGGTCAACCAGTGGCGCGCCTGGTTGCAGAACAAGTCGGCGCCGCCGCTGCTGCAGCCGTACCGGGTGCTGCACAAGCTCTTCAACAAGGAGTCGGTCGTCGCATCAAGCGCCTCGCCCCTCTTTCGCGCCACGCCCTACATCGTCTTCGGCTGCATGCTGCTTGCCTGCGGCATCGTGCCGACGCTCTCGACCGACCTGCCGCTGTCGGTCGCGGCCGACGCGATCGCGCTCGTCGGCCTGTTCGCCCTCGCCCGCGTCTTCATCTCGCTCGCGGCGATGGACATCGGCACCTCGTTCGGCACGCTCGGCGCGCGGCGCGAGATGCTGATCGGCTTCCTCGCCGAGCCGGCCCTGTTGATGGTGCTGTTCTCGGCGTCGCTGATCTCGCATTCGACGTCGTTGACAACCATCGTCGACACGCTCTCGCAACGCGAGTTCATGATCTACCCCGGCCTCGCCTTCGCGGGCGTCGCCTTCACCATGGTCTCGCTCGCCGAGAACGCGCGCGTACCGGTCGACAACCCGGCCACGCACCTCGAGCTGACGATGATCCACGAGGCCCTGATCCTCGAATACTCGGGCCGCCACCTGGCGCTGATCGAATGGGCGGCGAGCCTGAAGCTGTTCGCCTACTCCTGCATCGGCCTTGCGCTCTTCATCCCATGGGGCATCGCCGATGCGCAATCGCCGCTTGCGCTGCTGCTGGCGCTGCCGCTGCTCGTCTTCAAGCTCGCGATCGGCGGCGTCGCCCTCGCCGTGCTCGAAACGCTGAACGCGAAGATGCGCATCTTTCGCGTCCCCGAGTTCCTCGCCACCGCGTTCCTGCTCGCGGTGATCGGCATGCTCGTGCACATCCTGCTTCAGACGCACGCATGAACGCCTTGCTCGCCCAGCTCGTCAACCTGCTCGGCGCGGTGCTGCTGATGCTCGCGTTCGCGATGATCGCGCAGCGCCGCGTGCTGTCGCTGATCAACCTGTTCACGCTGCAGGGCGCGGTGCTCGTGCTGTCGACCCTCGTCGTCGCGCACGTCACCGCGCAGTCCCACCTGTTCCTCTCGGCCGGGATCACGTTCGTGCTCAAGGTGGTGCTCATCCCGTGGCTGCTGCACCGCGTCGTCGACCGGCTGCAGATCCAGTCCGACGTCGAGACGCTGATCAACATCCCGACGACGATGCTGATCGGCATCCTGATCGTGATCGTCTCGTTCAACCTCGCGCTGCCGATCGCGCAGGCGTCGTCGACGCTGGCGCGCGGGACGGTGGGCATCGCGCTGGCCTGCGTGCTGCTGTCGTTCCTGATGATGATCACGCGCGCGAAGGCGGTGCCGCAGGTGATCGGCTTCCTGGCGATGGAGAACGGCCTCTTCTTCGCCGCCACCTCGGCCACCTACGGCATGCCGATGGTGGTCGAGCTCGGCATCGCGCTCGACGTGCTGATCGGCGTGCTGATCCTCGGCGTCTTCATCTTCCAGATCCGCGAGCAGTTCGACAGCCTGGACATCCGGCATCTCGAACGGCTGAAGGAAGACTAGGGATGATGGGCGGCTTCGACGGCATCGCTCGCGGAGTCTCGCGCGGCAAAGTCGCGCCCGGGCAGTCCACGGCGCTTCACCTCCGCGGTCGGCGCGGTGCGCCGACTGCCCTGCGATGCTCGGTCTCGCGGCCACGTCGCTCAACTCACTGCGCTCACTGCGTTCGCTCCGTTCAGACAATCGCGACGGGTCAGATCACGAAGCGCGCTGCGCGCGCGGCCACGAGCCCTGGCCTTGCAGGCCGCGCCGGGCGAGGACGCCCGGCCGTTCGCAAGGCACAAGCGGTCCCCCGGACCGCTTGTGTCCCTGCTCACCTACTCGGCGCTGCGCAGGCGCGCCGTGGCCTGCCCGGGCACGCCTTTGCTGGTGCATTTGTTCTGCTCCACACAAGAGAAGAACCGTCGCGGCAGGCGGTGCCCGCCGGGGGCGATTTGTGGAGCGACGAGGATCGCAGGACAGGGGTCGGCGCGCGCAGCGCGCTTCGTAGACTGACTCGTCGCAACTGTTTGAGCGCAACGAACGAAGTGAGTGAAGCGAGTTCTGCGACGCGACCCCTGGCCGAGAACCGCAGTGCAGTCGGCGCTGTGCGCCGACCGCGCAACCATGAGCCCCCGGCGGGTACCGCCTGGCGCGACGCGAAAGCGCTGAAGCCGACCGCACGCACCGCCTGGCGCTACGCGCAGGCGCTCAAACCCCCGGTGGGCACCGCCTGGCGCGATGCAAAAGTGCGCCTGCTCCCGAATCGCGTCTCGTCGCACGCGGCAAAGCAGCAGCGCGATCACTGACATGCATCCCCTGCTCTTCGTCCTCGGCATTCCGCTCGCTGGCGGGCTCGTGCTCGCACTCGTCGGTCACCGCGAGAAGGCACCCGAAGTCAACGTCGCGTTCAGCCTCGGCACCTTCATCGCCGCGTGCGTGCTGACGGCGCAGATCGTCGCTGACGGCCCGCAGTTCGTCTGGCACAAAGAGTTCTTCATCGACGCGTTGAACGTGTTCCTCGTCACGCTGACGGCCTTCGTCGGGCTGACGACGGCGATCTTCTCGCGGCCCTACATGCGCGTCGAGCGCGACCGCGGCAAGATGACGCCGCCGCGCATGCGCCTCTATCACAGCATGTACCAGCTGTTCAGCTTCACGATGCTGCTCGCGCTGACGACGAACAACCTCGGCCTGCTGTGGGTGGCGATGGAAGCGGCGACGCTGACGACCGTGCTGCTCGTGAGCGTCTATCGCACCGCGGCGAGCCTGGAGGCGGCGTGGAAATATTTCATCCTGTGCGGCGTCGGCATCGCGCAGGCGCTGTTCGGCACGGTGCTGATCTACATGGCGGCCGAGAAGGTGCTGGGCGCCGAAGGCGGCGCGCTGCTGTGGACGAACCTGAATGCGGTGAAGGCGCAGCTCGATCCCGACATCGTCACGCTCGCCTTCGCTTTCCTCTTCATCGGCTACGGCACCAAGGTCGGCCTCGTGCCGCTGCACAACTGGCTGCCCGACGCGCACGCCGAGGGCCCGACGCCGGTCTCCGCGGTGCTCTCCGGCCTGCTGCTCAACGTCGCGCTCTACGCGGTGTTGCGCTGCAAGGTGCTCGCCGACGGCGCGCTGCAGAGCGCACTTGCCGGCCGGCTGATGATGGGCTTCGGCTTGCTGTCGGTGGTTGCGGCGGTGTTCTTCCTGATCCGCCAGCGCGACGTGAAGCGCATGTTCGCGTACTCGTCGATCGAGCACATGGGCCTGATGACGTTCGCCTTCGGCCTCGGCGGACCGATCGCGACCTACGCCGGCCTGCTGCACATGACGGTGCACTCGCTCGTCAAGTCGGCGATCTTCTTCGCCGTCGGCCACGCGACGCAAAAGGCCGGCACGCAGATCATGGACGAGATCCGCGGCCTCATCAAAGTCAGCCCGACCGTCGCATGGGGCCTGATGCTCGGTGCGCTCGCGATTCTCGGCATGCCGCCGTTCGGCGTCTTCGCGAGTGAATTCATGATCATCACGACCGCGATGCGCGAGCAGCCGTGGGCGACGCCGCTGCTGCTGATCTCGCTCGCGGTGGCATTCGCCGCTGTGTTCGCACGGGTGCAGCCGATGGTGTTCGGCGAGACGACGGTACGCGCGCTGCCGCACCCGCCGGCGCTGGTGCCGGTCTTCGTTCACCTCGCGCTCGCGCTGATGCTGGGCCTTTACGTGCCGCCCTATCTCGACACCTGGTACCGCCAGGCGGCACAGATGATCGGCGGATGATGACGGCGATGAAGATCCTCGACCTCGCCCTCGCGCGCGTGCCGGCGCCGCTGCCTATCTGGCATGGCGCGGTCAACGCGTCGCAATGGCGCGCTGCGGCCGCCGCAGTGCGCGGCAGCGGCGGGCGGCTCGTGTCGCTCTGGGGTTGCGACCGCAGCGACGGCATCCAAGAGAGCGACCGCAACGCGCTCGTCGTCTGCGCGGCCTATGCGCTGCCCGAGGGTCTGGTCTGGCTCGAGTTGGCATTGCCCGCCGATGGCGTGGCGGCGCGCTACCCGGATGTGTCGCAGCACTTTCCTGCCGCACTGCGCATGCAGCGCGCGGCCGCCGACCTGCTCGGCATCGAGGCGCATCACGAAGCCGATCACCCGGCCGATCGGCGACCCTGGATCGACCATGGCGCCTGGCCGCGCGCGGCCGATCGCGCGTCGGACGGTGCGCGCTTCCGGCCCTTGCGCAGAGACGGCGCCACGCCCGACCTCGCAACATCCAACGAAGCCGCCGACTACGATTTCGTGCGCGTCGAAGGCGACGGCGTGCACGAGATCGCGGTCGGCCCGGTGCACGCGGGCATCATCGAGCCGGGGCACTTCCGCTTCTCGGTCGTCGGCGAGAAGGTGCTGCGCCTCGAGCAACGCCTGGGATACACGCACAAGGGCATCGAGCGCCGCTTCACCGAACTCGCGCCGCTCGACGCCCATCGCCTCGCGGGCCGCGTCTCGGGCGACTCGACCGTGGCCCATGCCTGGGCTTACTGCATGGCGCTCGAGTCGGCCGCCGGCTGCAGCGTGCCGGCGCGCGCGGCGGTGTTGCGTGCGCTGCTGCTCGAACGCGAGCGCGTCGCCAACCACCTCGGCGACCTCGGTGCGATCGGCAACGATGCCGCGCTCGCCTTCGGCCTGGCGCAGTTCTCGCGCCTGCGCGAGGACTGGCTGCGCCTGTCGCGCGAGACCTTCGGCCACCGCCTGATGATGGACGCGGTCGTCCCCGGCGGTGTTGCGACGGACCTCGGCAGCGAAGCGCTCACGGCGCTGCGCCGCCAGTGCGATGCGATCGAACATGAAGTGATCGCCCTGCGCGCGATCTACGACCAGCATGCGGGGCTGCAGGACCGCTTCATCGGCACCGGCATCGCAACGCCCGATCTCGCGCAGCAACTCGGGTTGACCGGCCTCGCCGGCCGCGCGAGCGGGCAGCCGGCCGACCTGCGCTGCGACCATGCCTTCGCGCCCTACGGCGCGCTCGCGGTCCGGCGCGCGACGCGCACCGAAGGCGACGTCGCGGCACGCGTGTCGGTGCGCTTCGACGAAACGCGCGAATCGCTGCGCCTGATGCGCGAACTGTGCGCCGCGCTGCCGGGCGGCGCCGTGCGCGCCGACATCACGCTGCCCGCGCGCTCCGCGTTCGGCGCGGGCTGGGTCGAAGGCTGGCGCGGCGAGGTGTTCGTCGCGCTCGAACTCGACGACGCTTCATGCATCCGCCGCTGTCATTGCCACGACCCGTCATGGCAGAACTGGCCGGTGCTCGAACATGCGACGATCGGCAACATCGTTCCCGACTTCCCGCTCATCAACAAGTCCTTCAACCTCAGCTATTCGGGGCACGACCTCTAGGATGAAACTGCCCCAAGCCCACTTCGTTCGCTGCCCAATGGACCTGCCGGGGCCACTGCGTGGTCTTTGGGCGCGTCGGCGCCTTCGGGTGGCCGGGCGGCACTGACATGTGGAAGACCCTGCGCCAGATCGCCCGCGCCGGCATCCTGACCGAAGCGCCGCCCGACGTGGCGCCGGGCGACGGCGCGCAGGCGGTTTCGCCGGAAGGCATCCAGCGCGAACTGCTCACGATCCTCGGGCGCGCGCTCGCGATACGCCTGGTCGACGCCGGCTCGTGCAACGGCTGCGAACTCGAGATCAACGCGCTCAACAACCCCTACGTCAACATCGAAGGCCTCGGCATCCGCTTCGTCGCCAGCCCGCGCCATGCCGACATGCTGCTCGTGACCGGCCCCGTCTCGCGCCACATGGCGACCGCGCTGCGCCGCACCTACGATGCGATGCCGGCACCGAAGCTCGTCGTTGCCGTCGGCGACTGCGGCTGCAACGGCGGCATCTTCGGCGAGACGAACTACGCGACCTGCGGACGCGTCGCCAACGTCATTGCGGTGGACCACACCGTGCCGGGCTGCCCGCCGGCGCCGGTGGAGATCCTGCGCGGCATCCTGACCGCCGTACGGCGCGGCCGTCAGTAGGTCTCGAGGTGCAGCCGCCCCTCGGCCTTGAGCGCGGGGCCGATCTTGTCCCACGACAGCCCGGCCTGTTGCGCCACGTCGTGCAGTGCGAGCACGACGCCTTCTTCCATGCTCTTCAAGCCGCAGACGTAGAAGTACGAGTTCGGGTCCTTCAGGAGCACGGCGAGGTCCGCGGCGCGCTCGCGAATCCGGTCCTGCACGTAGCGCTTGGGTTGGTCGGCGGTGCGTGAATAGGCGAAATTGATGTCGATGAAGTCCTTCGGCAGGTTCATCAGCGGGCCGAAGTACGGCAGCTCTTCCTTCGTGCGCGCGCCGAAGAACAGCATCAGCTTGCCGGCCTCGAACTTGCCGCTGGCGCGCAGGCGCCGGCGCCACTCCGTCATCGCACGCATCGGGGCGCTGCCGGTGCCGGTGCAGATCATCACGATGTGGGAGCGCGGGTGGTTCGGCATCAGGAAGCTCGCGCCGAACGGGCCGATGACCTGCACCTTGTCGCCGACCTTCAGGTCGCACAGGTAGTTCGACGCCACGCCTCGCACCGGGCGGCCCTGGTGATCTTCGAGCACGCGCTTGATCGTGAGCGAGACGTTGTTGTAGCCCGGGCGCTCGCCGTTGCGCGGGCTGGCGATCGAGTACTGGCGCGCATGGTGCGGCCGGCCCTTGTCGTCCACGCCCGGCGGCAGGATGCCGATCGACTGGCCTTCGAGCACCGGATACGGCATCGCGCCGAAGTCGAGCATCAGATGGTGCGTGTCGTACTCGCGGCCGACCTGGGTGACGCGGACGTTGCCGACGACGGTCGCCGTCGTCGGGTTCTTCGGCCCGTAGAGGTTGGTGTACGCGTGCGCCGCGGACCAGGGCGGCAGCGTCGCATTGAACGCCGCCGAGTCGAATGGCTCCTCGCCGCTTGCCGCTGCCGGCAGCACCGCCGGCGTCGGTTCGGCGATCTCGACATCGGCCGTGACGCCCGCCGCGGCGAGCTCGTCGGTGGACAGTTCGGGCGGGAGTTCATCCCACTCGAATTGCGCCGCGAGGCTGTGCGCGATCGCCTTGGGCATCGTGCGCCAGTTGTCGATCGCGCCGGTCGGGCACGGCGGCACGCATGCCATGCACTGCTTGCACTTGTCGGGGTCGACGACATAGTTGCGCGAATCGTGCGTGATCGCGCCGACCGGGCAGCTCACCTCGCAGGTGTTGCAGCGGATGCAGATCTCGGGATCGATCAGATGCTGCTTGATGACGGCGATTTCGGCAGGTGCGTTCATGTCGATGACCTCGGCGGATGGGTCACCCGAAGCGGACGTATTCGAAGTCCACCGGCTGGCGGTTGATGCCCATCATCGGCGGCGCGATCCAGTTGGCGAACTTGCCCGGCTCGACGACGCGGCCCATCAGGCCGGCGACGAAGGCGCGGTCGCTTCCCGACGGCAGCCACTGATCGACGTTCGCGTTCCATTCGGCCTCGGTCACGACCTTGCCGTCGGGCGAGACCTTGAGCCCCGCGAGCGCGCCGATGTTGCGGTGGAACGCCTTGTGCGGCACCTTCAGGCGGAACGCGATGCCGGCCTTCTCGATCACCTTGTTCCAGCGCTCGACGCCGCCGACCGAATCCTTGATGTAGTCGTCGCGCAGCACTTCGTTCAGCGCATTGAGCATCGGCACCTCCTTCTCGACGAGCTGCCCGCCATGCACCTCGAGCACCTTGTAGGTCGCGCCCTTGAGGACGTGGTCGTCGGCCCGCTTGCCTTCCTCGAAGCGGCCCTTCAGGCCGGTGCTGTAGAAGATCGCCGCGTTGCTCGACTGGTCGGCACCGAAGAGGTCGATCGTCACCGAGAAGTGGAAGTTCAGGTAGCGCTGGATCGTCGGCAGGTCGATCACGCCCG
>JAMLIM010000089.1 GCA_023954175.1 Rhizobacter sp. | reverse complement strand
CTGCACCAGCAGGTCGCGCTGCACCTGCATGATGGCCGCCGGCTTCGGGCCGACGAACAACATCATGAAATCGTCGCGCGACTCGGAGTCCGGGTCCTCGTCGCCATCTTCGTCGTCGAACTCGGTATCGTAGAAACTGACCTCGATCGCGGCGCCGGTGTCGGCCAGTTCGTTGAGGTTCATGCACATCTCGTCCAGCGTCTGGCGGAAGTCGTCGTCACCGCCGACCGTCCAGCAGAACTGCAACATGTGCTTGGGAGCGTCGAAGCGGATGCCGGGCTCGTCCTCGTAGGAACTGCGTGCACCATCGGCCAGCGAGCGGGCTCCGGCATATTTCCAGATCGGCTTGAGCGCCTCCTGGATCTGCTCGAATTGCACCTGCGCGCGCAACTGCACTTCACCATGCAGGTGGATTTCAAAGGGGGGGTCGGAGCGTGCCATGGTGTATCAATTGGGCAGGAACGTCGTCGCGAGAGCGCAACAACAGCCGGCATCGAGCTGGAATGTCGTGGGACGATCCTGTGGGTCCATCGCCAGGGTTGCAACGGGAGAATCCCACGGCAGCATCTCGGCGAAACAAGGCTCCCATTGTGCCATGCGAACCGCCGTACGCAGCCATTGGCAAGGATCAGGAGATGGTGCCCGGAACCGGGGTCGAACCGGTACGCCCCTTATGCAGGAAAGCGGCGGATTTTAAGTCCGCTGTGTCTACCAATTCCACCATCCGGGCTGCGGGGCGCGGCGCCCACTGCGCGCCGCTGGACCGAGACCTGCCAGGAACGACAGGTGTGCATCGGTGGAGGCGCGACCCGGAGTCGAACCGGGCTGAACGGATTTGCAATCCGGTGCATAACCGCTTTGCTATCGCGCCGTGCGGCCGCATTTTCGCATGCGGTCCCTGAATGAAAAAGGGAAGCCTCGGCTTCCCTTCTTGTATCTGGAGCGGGAGAAGAGTCTCGAACTCTCGACCTCAACCTTGGCAAGGTTGCGCTCTACCAACTGAGCTACTCCCGCATTGCTTCGACCGTGCCCGCTATGCTGACCCGATCAAGCTGCGCATTATAACCACAGGACGAGGGCACGCGGCACCGTCAAAACGATGCCGCGCGTGCGCCCTCAATGCGGCAGCGACTCGGCGCCGCCGATCGCCGCGGCGCCCGCCTCGGACTTGGGTTCGACCTTCGGCAGTTCCTCGTCGGGCAAGGGCTTGGGCATCGAGTCGAGCGCCAGTTCGAGCACCTGATCGATCCACTTCACCGGCACGATCTCGAGCTGATTCTTGACGTTGGCCGGGATGTCCTGCAGGTCCTTCGCGTTTTCTTCCGGGATCAGCACCGTCTTGATGCCACCGCGGTGCGCAGCGAGCAGCTTCTCCTTCAGGCCGCCGATCGCAGTGACCTCGC
This sequence comes from Rhizobacter sp., assembly GCA_023954175.1. Taxonomy (GTDB): domain Bacteria; phylum Pseudomonadota; class Gammaproteobacteria; order Burkholderiales; family Burkholderiaceae_C; genus CAIKUF01. The sequence goes on along the minus strand of JAMLIM010000089.1, from coordinate 12,743 downwards.
CGCGCAGCGTGATCTCGCCCGTCATCGCGACATCGGCCTTGACCGGAATACCGGTCAGCGCCGAGACGAAAGCGAGCGTCATCGCGGCACCGGCACTCGGCCCGTCCTTCGGCGTGGCGCCATCGGGCACGTGGATGTGCACGTCGCGCTTCTCGAACATCTCGTCCTTGATGCCCAGGCGCCTCGCGCGGCTGCGCACGACGGAGCGCGCGGCCTCGACCGACTCCTTCATCACGTCGCCGAGCGAGCCGGTGCGGATGATGTTGCCCTTGCCCGGCATCACCGCCGCCTCGATCGTCAGCAGATCGCCGCCGACTTCGGTCCACGCCAGGCCCACCACCTGCCCGACCTGGTTCGTCTTCTCGGCGCGGCCGTAGTCGAACTTGCGCACGCCGAGGAAGTCGTTCAGGTTGTCTTCGGTGACGATCACCTTCTCGCTCGTCGTCTTCAGCTGCACGCCCTTGACGACCTTGCGGCAGATCTTGCTGATCTCGCGCTCGAGCGAACGCACGCCCGCTTCGCGCGTGTAGTAGCGGATGATGCCGCGCAGCCCGGCCTCGGTGATCTCGACCTCGTCGTCCTTCACCCCGTTGTTCTTCTGCTGCTTGGGCAGCAGGTAGCGCTGCGCGATGTTGAGCTTTTCCTCTTCGGTGTAGCCGGCGAGGCGGATCACTTCCATCCGGTCGAGCAGCGCCGGCGGGATGTTCATCGAGTTGGAGGTCGCGATGAACATCACGTCCGACAGGTCGAAATCGACCTCGACGTAGTGGTCACTGAAGGTGTGGTTCTGCTCGGGGTCGAGCACTTCCAGCAGCGCGCTCGACGGATCACCGCGGAAGTCCATGCCGAGCTTGTCGATCTCGTCGAGCAGGAACAGCGGGTTCCTGGTGCCGATCTTGGACAGGCTCTGCAGCACCTTGCCCGGCATCGAGCCGATGTAGGTGCGGCGGTGACCGCGGATCTCGGCCTCGTCGCGCATGCCGCCGAGCGCCATGCGGACGAACTTGCGTCCGGTCGCGCGCGCAACCGACTGGCCGAGCGATGTCTTGCCAACGCCCGGGGGGCCGACGAGGCACAGGATCGGCGCCTTCACCTTGTCGACACGCTGCTGCACCGCGAGGTACTCGAGGATGCGGTCCTTGACCTTCTCCAGGCCGTAGTGGTCCTCGTCGAGCACCGTCGCGGCGTTCGACAGATCGTGCTTGATCTTGGTCTTCTTGCTCCAGGGCAGATTGATCAGCGTATCGATGTAGTTGCGCACGACGGTCGCTTCGGCCGACATCGGCGACATCAGCTTCAACTTCTTGAGCTCGCCGTCGACCTTCTTGCGCGCGTCCTTGGGCATCTTGGCGGCGATGATCTTCTTCTCGAGTTCCTCGAGGTCGGCGCCCTCCTCGCCGTCGCCGAGTTCCTTCTGGATCGCCTTGACCTGCTCGTTCAGGTAGTACTCGCGCTGGCTCTTCTCCATCTGGCGCTTGACGCGGCCACGGATGCGCTTTTCGACCTGCAGGATGTCGACCTCGTGCTCGAGCAGTTCGAGCAGCTTCTCGAGCCGCTTGTCGATGCCGAACAGGTCGAGCACCGACTGCTTGGCTTCGAGCTTCAGCGGCAGGTGCGCGGCGATCGTGTCGGCCAGCCGCCCGGCATCGTCGATGCCGGCGATCGAAGTCAGGATCTCGGGCGGAATCTTCTTGTTGAGCTTGACGTACTGGTCGAACTGCTGCGTCACCGCGCGGCGCAGCGCCTCGACTTCGGCCTTCGGGTCGGCTTCGGGCGGCACCGGCTTGACCTCGGCGATGAAATGCTCGCCGTTGTCGCTGATCGAGATCGTGTTGGCGCGCTGCACGCCTTCGACGAGCACCTTCACGGTGCCGTCGGGGAGCTTCAGCATCTGCAGGATGCTCGACACGCAGCCGACCTCGAACATGTCGTCCGGCTTGGGCTCGTCCTTGCCCGCGGCGCGCTGCGCGACGAGCATGATCTGGCGGCCGGCTTCCATCGCGGCCTCGAGGGCCTTGATCGATTTCGGGCGGCCGACGAACAGCGGAATCACCATGTGCGGAAACACGACCACATCGCGCAGCGGCAGCAGCGCCATCGTGATCGGATCGGCGGGGAGAACGGGATGTCCGGACATTGCTTACCTCTCTTTCTCGAACCCATCTGGGGCCCGGGATGCGTATTGCAAGAACCCGCGGATCGCCTCGTGGCGGCGGCGGGGGCCGGTCATCGGGCGGGTCCGGTGGGATGCCGGCCCGCTTGAACCCTCGTTGCGAAGGCCCTTCTTGTTTTCGGGTTTCTGCTAGGCACTGGCCTTCTGCTCACGATACACGAGCAGCGGCTTGGCGCCATCGTCGATCGTGTGCTCGTCAAGCACGACCTTGGCGACGCCTTCGAGCGTCGGCAACTCGAACATGGTGTCGATCAGCGCCTGTTCCATGATCGAGCGCAGGCCGCGTGCACCCGTCTTGCGGTCGAGCGCCTTGCGCGCGATCGCGGCGAGCGCCGACGGGCGGATCTCGAGATCGACCTCGTCCATCGCAAAAAGTTTCTGGTACTGCTTGACGAGCGCGTTCTTCGGCTCGGTCAGGATGCGCACCAGCGCCTCGTCGCTGAGCTCGCCGAGCGTGGCCACGACCGGCAGGCGGCCGACGAGTTCCGGGATCAACCCGAACTTGATGATGTCCTCGGGCAATACCTCGCGGAACACCTCGGAGACCTTCTTGTCGCTCTTGCTGCGGACCGTCGCGCCAAAGCCGATGCCGGACTGCTCCGACCGGTTCTGGATCACCTTCTCCAGCCCGTCGAACGCGCCGCCGCAGATGAACAGGATGTTCGTCGTGTCGATCTGCAGGAAGTCCTGGTTCGGGTGCTTGCGCCCGCCCTGCGGCGGCACGCTTGCCATCGTGCCTTCGACGAGCTTGAGCAGCGCCTGCTGCACGCCTTCGCCCGAGACGTCGCGCGTGATCGACGGGTTGTCGGACTTGCGACTGATCTTGTCGATCTCGTCGATGTAGACGATGCCGCGCTGCGCGCGATCGACGTCGTAGTTGCAGTTCTGCAGCAGCTTCTGGATGATGTTCTCGACGTCCTCGCCGACATAGCCGGCTTCGGTCAGCGTCGTCGCGTCGGCGATCACGAACGGCACGTTGAGCAGCCGCGCGAGCGTCTGCGCGAGCAGCGTCTTGCCCGAGCCGGTCGGGCCAATCAGCATGATGTTGCTCTTCGAGAGCTCGACCTCGTCCTTCGCGCCGGCCATGTGCTTCAGGCGCTTGTAGTGGTTGTAGACGGCGACCGAGAGGATGCGCTTGGCGGCCTCCTGGCCGATCACGTACTGGTCGAGGCTCGCCTTGATCTCGCTCGGGATCGGCAGATCGGATTTGGGCGGGCGCGCGGGCGCGCCCTCCGCCGGCACTTCATCGCGGATGATGTCGTTGCACAGCTCGATGCACTCGTCGCAGATGAACACCGACGGGCCGGCGATCAGCTTCTTGACCTCGTGCTGGCTCTTGCCGCAAAACGAGCAGTACAGAACCTTCTCGCTCGAAGTGCCCTTCTTTTCAGCCATGACTTGGAATCCTCGTGGGAAACGTCAGGGAATCATAGTGCAAAGCACGCCGCACGACGCCCGCGACTGGGCGCGCTTCGCCCGGCAGTTCGGCGCTATGGGAGGAAAGCAACGGACGACGCGGCGCGCGGGCGGCGCCGGCCGGGTCACGCCTTGGACGGATCGGCGGCGCGCTTGGAGATCACCTGATCGATCAGGCCGTAGTCCTTCGCCTCGTCGGCAGACATGAAGAAGTCGCGCTCGGAGTCGAGCCGGATCTTCTCGAGCGTCTGGCCGGTGCGCTCGGCGAGGATGACGTTCAGGCGTTCGCGCAGCTTCAGGATCTCGCGCGCCTGGATCTCGATGTCGCTCGCCTGCCCCTGCGCGCCGCCCGACGGTTGGTGGATCATGATGCGCGAGTTCGGCAGCGCGAAGCGCTTGCCCTTTGCGCCTGCAGCCATCAGGAAGGCGCCCATGCTCGCGCCGATGCCCATGCACAGGGTCGAAACATCGGGCTTGATGAACTGCATCGTGTCGAAGATCGACAGGCCCGCGCTGACCGAGCCCCCGGGCGAGTTGATGTAGAGCGAGATGTCCTTGTCCGGGTTCTCGCTCTCGAGGAACAGCAGCTGCGCGACGACCACGTTGGCCGTCTGGTCGTTGACCGGCCCGATGAGGAAGATCAGGCGCTCGCGCAGCAGGCGGCTGTAGATGTCGTAGGCGCGCTCGCCGCGCCCCGATTGCTCGATGACCATCGGCACGAGGCCGAGGTTTTGCGTGTCCAGCGCGCTCATGAGATGTCCTTGCAGATGTGTTGCGTCGAGAGAGCGTCGATTATGTCGGCGACCGATCACCCGTGCCGCGACCGGGTCAGTTTCGGGACCGCGCCGTGCGCTCAGCCCTGCATCAGCTCGTCGAACGGCAGCACCTTGTCGACGACCTTGGCCTGGCCGAGCACGAACTGCGTCACGTTGTTCTCGACGACGACCGCTTCGACCTCGGCCATGCGCTGGCGATCGCCGAGATACCAGCGCACCACTTCGGACGGCTTTTCGTAGCTCTGCGCCATCTCCTCGATGTGCGCCTGCAATTGTTCGGGCTTGGCCTGCAGGTTGTTCGCGCGCACGAGTTCGGCGACGACGAGGCCGAGGCGCACGCGGCGTTCGGCCTGCGGCTTGAACAACTCGGGCGGGATCGGCGCCTTGTCGGCATCCTTCACGCCGCGCTTCTTCAGGTCCTCGCGCGCCGCTTCGATCATGCGCTCGGTCTCGCCGTTGACGAGCGTCTCCGGCACGTCGAGTTCGGCCGACTTCGCGAGCGCCTCCATCGCCGCCGCCTTGTTGCGCGCCAGCACACGGAACTTCACCTCGCGCTCGAGGTTGCGCCGGATGTCGGCGCGCAGCGCTTCGATCGTGCCCTCCTTGATGCCCAGCGACTTCGCGAGCGCGGCGTTGACTTCGGGCAGGTGCTGTGCCTCGATCTTCTTGAGCGTGACCATGAAGTCGGCTTCCTTGCCGGCCACGTCCTTGCCCTGGTAGTCGTCGGGGAACTGCAGCGGGAAGGTCTTCGAGTCGCCCGCCTTCATGCCGCGCACCGCGCTCTCGAACGCGGCGAGCATCTGGCCCTCGCCGACGACGAACTGGAAGCCGTCGGCCTTGCCGCCCTCGAACGGCGTACCGTCGATCTTGCCCTCGAAGTCGATCGTCACGCGGTCGCCCTCGGCCGCGGGCTCGGTCTGTGCGCGCAGCGCAAACGTGCGGCGCTGCTTGCGCAGGATCTCGAGCGTCTTGTCGATCGCGGCTTCGGTCACTTCGGTTGCCGCGCGCTCGACCTCGGCTTGCGACAAGTCGCCGAGCTTGACGTCGGGATAGACCTCGAACGTGGCGTCGAAAGCGAGTTCGCCTTCGGGGGCGCCTTGCTTCTCGGCGATGCGCGGCGCGCCGGCGACGCGCAGCTTGGCCTCGCTGGCCGCTTCGGCGAAGGCGCGGCCGACCTTGTCGTTCATCACCTCGTAGTGCACCGAGTAGCCATAGCGCTGGGTGACGACGCTCATCGGCACCTTGCCGGGGCGAAAGCCAGCCGCCTTCACCGTGCGCGCAAGCTTGCGCAGACGCGTCTCGACCTCCTGCGTGATCGCGGAGGCGGGCAGCGTCAGCGTGATGCGACGCTCGAGTTTTTCAAGGTTCTCTACGTTCACGGCCATGATGTTCGGGGAGCTTTCAAGATTTCGTTGCTGGTGCGCGGGGGGGGACTCGAACCCCCACACCATCGCTGGCGTCAGGACCTAAACCTGGTGCGTCTACCAATTTCGCCACCCGCGCGAAGGGGTCAGCGGAGAGGCGCGGCCCCCGGCAGGCGGCCATGCCGTCCCGCAGGCTGCGATCCGGTCAACCTGCTATTTTAGCTTCCTGCGTCCGACACCGTGGCGCGTTCATGTCGGCGGGCGGCCTGACGCGAAAGCGCGCCACGGCCGTCGTCGGCAACGGGCACCACGGGCGAAGCCGCGGAAGCATCGTTGCGCCGATCCGGCCGCCGGGGGCAAGCTCCCTGCAGCATGGACAATGGCGGCCTGTGAGCGTCGAACACTACGAGAACTTCCCCGTTGCCTCGCTGCTGTGCCCGCGCAGGCTGCGGCCCGCGATGCGCGCGATCTACGCCTATGCGCGCTGCGCCGACGATCTGGCGGACGAAGGCGACGCGCCAGCGCGCCAGCGGCTCGCCGATCTTGCCGACTTCGAAGCCGACCTGCACGCGATCGCCGCCGGTCACGCGGCGTCCATGCGCTGGCGCGCTGTCTTCGATCCCCTCGCCCAGACCCTGCGCCAACACGACCTGCCGCTGTCGCTGCTGACCGACCTGCTGAGCGCCTTCCGACAGGATGTGGTGCAAACCTCTTACGCCGACCGACCCACGCTGCTCGACTACTGCCGCCGATCGGCGCAACCCGTCGGCCGGCTGCTGCTGCATCTGTACGGCATCGCCGATGCGGAGTCGCTGCGCCAGTCGGATGCGATCTGCTGCGCGCTGCAGCTTGCCAACTTCTGGCAGGACCTGAGCGTGGACCGCCGGCGCGGGCGACTCTATGTGCCGCTCGCCGACGCGCGTCGCTTCGGCGTCGACGCGGGCCAGCTGCTCGAGGACACAGGCAACGCAAGAGAGAGCACGAGAGAGCGCGCACAGGTGCGCGCACTCATCGTAGACCTGGTCTCATGGACGCGCGACATGATGGAGAGCGGCGCGCCGCTCGTGCATCGCATTCCCGGGCGCGCCGGATGGGAGCTTCGCTTCGTCGTGCAGGGCGGCCTGCGCATCCTGCACAAGACCGCGCGCGAAGGCCACGATGCGATGCAGACGCGCCCGACGCTGGGCAGGGCCGATGCGCCCGCGCTCGCATGGCATGCGATCACGATGCGATCGCCGCGCGGGCTCGTGCGCGAGGGGCACGCGTGACGCCCGCCGAATACGTGCAGCAGAAGGCGACGCGCAGCGGGTCGAGCTTCTACTACGCGTTCCTTTTCCTGCCGCCGCCGCGGCGCGCTGCGATCACCGCGTTCTACGCCTTCTGCCGTGAGGTGGACGACGTGGTCGACGAGGTCAGCGATCCGGGCGTCGCCGCGACCAAGCTCGCCTGGTGGCGCACCGAGGTGGCGACGAGCTTCGACGGCCATCCGAGCCACCCGGTCATGCAGGCACTGATGCCGCATGTGGCAGCCTACGGCATCACGGTCGCGCACCTCGCCGCCGTGATCGACGGCTGCGAGATGGACCTGACGCAGACGCGCTACATCGACTTCCCGACGCTGACGCAGTACTGCCATCGCGTCGCCAGCGTGGTCGGCGAGGTTGCCGCCAACATCTTCGGGCGGACCGAGGACGCGACGGTGGCCTATGCGCACAAGCTCGGCCTGGCGATGCAACTGACGAACATCATTCGCGACGTCGGGGACGACGCGCGGCGCGGGCGCATCTACCTGCCGATCTCCGAACTCCAACGCTTCGACGTCAAGGCGCACGAGTTGCTGCGCACCGCGCCGCCCTACGCCTACGGCGACCGCTTCGACGCCTTGATGCGCTTCCAGGCCGAGCGCGCGCACCGCTGCTACGACGAGGCGGTCGCGTTGCTGCCCGAGGCCGATCGCCAGGCGCAAAAGCCCGGCCTGATGATGGCCAACATCTACCGCACGCTGCTGCGCGAGATCGAGGCCGAGCACTTCCAGGTTCTGCACCAGCGCATCTCCCTCACGCCGCTGCGCAAGCTCTGGATCGCGATGCGCACCAACTGGCGCGGCCACTGATGCGCATTGCCGTGGTCGGCGCGGGCTGGGCCGGCCTCGCCGCCGCGGTCGAGGCGACCGCGCGCGGACACGCCGTCAGCCTGTTCGAGATGGCGGCCGCACCCGGCGGGCGCGCACGCCGTGTCGAGTCCGACGGGCTTGCGCTCGACAACGGCCAGCACATCCTGATCGGCGCCTACACCGAGACGCTGCGCCTGATGGCGCAGGTCGGCGTCGAGCCGCAGCGGGCCCTGTTGCGCATGCCGCTCGTCCTGCCGTTTGCCGACGGCACGGCGCTCAGACTGAGAGCCGGCCCTCCGGCGCTGGCCTTCGCACGCGCGGTGCTCTCGCGCAAGGGCTGGCGCTGGCGCGAACGCTTCGCACTGCTCGCCGCGGCGAGTGCCTGGGCGCGAGCCGGCTTTCGCTGCAATGAGGCGCTGACGGTCGCCCAACTGGCCGCGCGCCTGCCGACGCGCATACGCGCGGATCTGATCGACCCGCTGTGCGTCGCGGCGCTCAACACGCCGGCCCGCTTCGCGAGCGCGAACGTCTTTCTGCGCGTGCTGCGCGATGCCCTCTTCTCGGGCCGCGGTTCGGCCGACCTCCTGTTGCCGTGCGTCGATCTCGGCGCCCTGTGGCCCGACGCCGCGCTCGGCTGGCTTGGCGCCCGCGGCGCCCGGGTTCGACTGTCGCAGCGCATCGGGAGCATCGAACCGGCTGGCGCCGATGCCTCCGCGCCGCACACCGGCTGGCGTGTCGACGGCGAGCCCGCCGACGCCGTCGTGCTCGCCGCAAGCAGTGTGGAGACGGCGCGTCTCGCGCGACCCTTCGCGCCGGACTGGGCCGAACGCGCGCTGGCACTGCGCCACGAGCCGATCACGACCGTCGTGCTGCGCAGCGCGGGCACCCGGCTCGCACACCCGATGCTTGCGCTGCGCGACAGTGCCGGCGCGCCGGCGCAGTTCGTGTTCGATCTCGGGCGGCTGCGCGGCATGGACGGCGTGTTCGCGTTCGTCATCAGCGGCGCCTCGGCCTGGGCCGCGAAGGGCAACGAGGCAATCGCAGCGGCCGTGCTGGCGCAAGCCGGCGCAGCGTTGTCAGACCAGGTGGAGGCGCCCCTCGAACTGGTCCGCGTCTTCACCGAAAAGCGCGCCACCTTCCTGTGCACGCCCGGCCTGGAGCGACCCACGCAGCGCATTGCCGAAGGCCTCGTCGCCGCCGGCGACTACGTCGACGGGCCGTATCCCGCGACACTCGAGGGCGCCGTGCGCAGCGGCATCGCTGCAATCAAGGCGTTGGAGGACGAAGGCTCGGGCGCTGGCGTGCCGACGTGATCGCGAACGGCGCGCTGGTCACTTGCGCCGCGCTGATTGCGCCGGATTTACTGTCGCCGCGCGAAGGGCGCAGCGAGGGGCTCGCCGATGAACACGCCTTGCTGCGGCCAGGCGACGCTCTTCCAGTAGGCCTCGATCACGCTGCTGCCCTGTGCGTATTGCAGAAGCAGCACCTGGCTGTGGGGGAACTTCTGTGGATGCGCGCAGGGCTCGCTGACGGTGCCGTAGCTTGCCGTCGCGCCCGACGCGATCCAGGCGGTCGCGCTCATCTGGCTGCCGCTGCCGTCGAGCACGCCGCCGATTGAGGTCAGGTGGTCCCCCACCCCGCCCGGCACCCATCCGATCGTGTCGAGCTTGGCGACGCGCACCGCCCCGGTCAGGTAGATCAGCACGCGGTCGACGTTCTCGAGCGCGGTCGTGTGCTCGACGTGGATGTCGACGCCGATCCGATCCTGCCGTCCCGGCGGGGGAAAGAAGTAGCCACGCGTGCTGCGCGCCTTGTCCGGTGTGATGACGAAATACGCGCTCACCGGCGGCGCGCCGCGCTGGCCGAGCGTGCTGTCCGAAGCGACGCCGCGATCGATCATCGCCTTCGCGCCCGCGACGTCGTCGGCCGCGAGCAGCATCGACGGCCGCAGGCCGAGATCGACATAGGGGCGCGTCGACGGCGAGTTGAAGTACGGTGAGAAGCGCAGCGGCGGTTCGCAGCTGTGTTCGCACAACTCGCCGTCGAAGCCGAGCCCGAGCGCCGCGGTGATCGAGTTGCAGGACACCGCCCACGGCTTGACCCAGGCGAGCGCAAGGGCCTGGATGTCGGCGCCGAAGTAGGCCGAGACCTTGCGATCGAAGGCGCGGAACTCGTCCGGCGAGAGCTTGGCGCGCACCGGCAGCTCGACGCGCAGGACCTGTGCGGGCGCAAGCTTGCGGGCGCGGATGTAGTAGTCACCGACCTCGACCGAATAGGGGTCGGCAGTGTTGATCACGATGCCGAGGTCCTTGCTCGTCAGCCGCCCCGCGATGCGCGGCACGGCAATCCAGCTCAGCGGCCGAGCGCCGGAAGCCGCGGATGCGGGTGGCGCGGCGGCGGCAGTGCCGCCCGGAGGTGCCCGCTTGGCCTGCGTCGGTCCCGCGGCGACGGTGCCGGCGGCTGCTGCAACGACCTCCGTGTCCGGGGGCTGACCCTGCGCCGGCATGCCACAGCCACACAACAGCATCGCGGCGGCAACGCCCAGGGCCGCACTGCGCGACCGCAAGTGACGCAACAACAAGCCGCACGAGGGCGATCGGCGAGCGTGCGGCACGGTGGTGCTCATCAGTGCAGGGCTCCGGCGCGACCTGCTGTGTTCCGGTCGGTTTCGCCTGTCGTCATGGGCTTTCGCGATACAAAACCAGCTGGGGCAAAATGCCCGCCATGACGAAGACGACTTCCGACACGCCGACGATCCAGGTGCTCGAGCGGACCTTCGGCCTTCTCGACGTGCTTGCCTCGTACCAGGATCCGGTGTCGCTCAAGGTGATCGCCGAACAGACCGGTCTGCATCCGTCGACCGCGCACCGCATCCTGAACGATCTGACGATTGGCGGCTTCGTCGAGCGGCCACAGGCCGGCAGCTATCGTCTGGGCATGCGGCTGCTCGAGCTCGGCAATCTGGTCAAGGCACGGCTCGACGTGCGCGACGCCGCGCTCGGCCCGATGCGCGAGCTGCACAAGCTGACGCACCAGCCGGTGAACCTGTCGATGCGTCAGGGCGACGAGATCGTCTACATCGAGCGCAGCTACAGCGAGCGCTCCGGCATGCAGGTCGTGCGTGCCGTCGGCGGCCGGGCGCCGCTGCATCTGACGTCCGTCGGCAAGCTCTTCCTGGCGCAGGACGACGCCCAGCGCGTGCGCGCCTATGCGACGCGCACCGGCCTGGCGGGCCAGACGCGCAACAGCATCACCGAACTCGCCGCGCTCGAGCGCGAGTTGGCGCGGGTCCGCCAGAGCGGCGTCGCACGTGACGACGAGGAACTCGAACTCGGCGTGCGCTGCATGGCGGCGGGCATTTACGACGATCAGCACAAGCTGGTGGCCGGCCTGTCGATCTCGGCACCCGCGGACCGGCTCGAAGAGGCCTGGCTCGATCGGCTCAGGTTGGTGGCGGTGCAGATTTCCGCCGTCCTCGGGCATCGCGCCTAGGGCCGGACGGGAATCCATCTTCGCATCGAGGCGCCGCGCTGCGCCGCACGCCAGTGCGCCGGGCAACGCGAGAGCGCTCAGGAATGCAACGACGTGTCGACGCGCACCGCGGGCGCCGCGGCGGCCGCCGGCGCATTCTCGGTGATCCAGCGACGCACCCGCTCTGCGTCACCAATGCGTGAATACTTTCCAGCCGAATCGAGGAAGATCATGATCAGCTTGCGGCCTGCCATCTGCGCCTGCATGACGAGGCAACGCCCCGCCTCGGAGATGTAGCCCGTCTTCTGAACGCCGATGTCCCAGTCCGGGCTGCGCACCAGGCCGTTGGTATTGCGATACGTCAGCTCACGGCGTCCGACTTCGACCTGGTACTCGCGCGAGGTCGACAACTCGCGGATCAGCGGGTGTTGGTGCGCCTCGTTGACGAGCGTGGCCAGATCGCGCGCGCTCGACTGGTTCTTGCTCGACAGGCCGGTCGGCTCGACATAGTGCGTGTTGACCATGCCGAGCGCCTGCGCCTTTGCGTTCATGCGCGCGACAAACACGTCCAGCCCGCCCGGGTAGGTGCGCCCGAGCGCATGGGCGGCGCGGTTTTCGGAGGACATCAGCGCAAGGTGCAGCATCTCTTCGCGGCTCAGCCGCGTGCCGACGGTCAGGCGCGAGCGACTGCCCTTTTCGGTGTCGACGTCATCCTGCGTCACCGTGATCATCTCGTCGAGCGGCAGTTGCGCATCGGTGACGACGATCGCGGTCATCAGTTTCGTGATCGAGGCGATCGGCAGGACGGCCTGCGCGTTCTTGCTCAGCAGCACTTCCTGCGTGTCCTGGTCGAGCACGAACGCCACGCTCGACTTGAGATCGAGCGGGTCGCTGGTGCCGTGCAGACCATAGAGCGCGCCGAACGACGGCCGCTCGGCGGACACGCGCACCGCGCTGCGCGTTTGCGACTTCTTGACCCGTTTGGACTTGGCAGACGCCTTCGACGACGCCTTGGCGGACGACGTCGCGGCAGCATTGGTCGATTTCGACGACGCCGGAGCCGCTTGCGCGAACTGCATCAGCGCCGGCGCCAGCAGTGCAATGAGCAGGTTCCGCGACGAGCGCCGCAGGCCGGTGTGCAGGGTTCGCAAGGTCAACAACGCAGCATCCTCGGGTCAAATCGTCGGTGCAGTCTAGGGGAAAGAAAAATATTCCGCAAGATCAAAAACTTACGCGCGCTTCCTCAAGTTCCCCCTCGCAATGCCGAACCCCTGTCCCGCGGCGCCGCCGCAACGGTCGGGAATCGCGACCAGAGTCAACCCTGCGCGGCGACGCGTTCCATCTTGCTTTGCAGCTTGTTCAGCGCCGACAGATAGGCCTTGGCCGACGCCACGACGATGTCCGGATCGGCACCCACTCCGTTGACGACG
>JAMLIM010000088.1 GCA_023954175.1 Rhizobacter sp. | reverse complement strand
AGGCCGGCGCGGTTAACGCCGGCTTAATGGCTGCGCCTCCGGCTCAGCGCGGCGCCGCTGGCGCGGCAACGCCACGCGCCGCGGCCTACTTCAGCTTGTCCCAGGCTGCGATGGCGGCGCGGATCTCGCGCTTGGCCTCGTCCGGGCCTTCCCAGCCCTTGACCTTGACCCACTTGCCGTCCTCGAGATCCTTGTAGTGCGCGAAGAAGTGCTCGATCGTCTTGCGCCGCATTTCGTTCACGTCCTCGGGCCGTTGCCAGTGGCTGTAGATCTTGAGCACCTTGTTGACGGGGACGGCGAGCAGCTTGACGTCGCCCCCCGCCTCGTCGTCCATCATCAGCACGCCCAGCGGCCTGCAGGTGACGACGACACCGGGCGACAGCGCGTAGGGCGTGATCACCAGCACATCCACCGGATCACCGTCGTCGGCGAGCGTCTGCGGGATGTAGCCGTAGTTGCAGGGGTAGTTCATCGAGGTCGTCAGGAAGCGGTCGACGAACAGCGCCCCGCTTTCCTTGTCCACCTCGTACTTGACCGGGTCCGCATTCATCGGGATCTCGATGATGACGTTGAACTCATCGGGGGCGAGCGGGCCGGGGTGGATCTGGTGCAAGCTCATGGTGGCGACCGGTTGCGTGGGGAAGGGCCGATTCTACGGATCGGTCTTGCCGGGCCCTGACAGCCCGGATCGGAGGCCGGATCGAACAGGCGGCGCGACGAAATACAATGCGCGCTGCCCTGAACCGTCCCACCGGTTGCCGCGGCAGCCCGCAACCGGCTTTGCGCCTGCGCGCGACGCGACAAGCCCAACGCTTCCAAATCCACGAGAGACCCGAGAAGGAGACCCTTGATGTCCACGACGATGGCGCTCAACTTTGCGCTGGCCTGCGGCCTGGCCGCAGTGATCTACGGCTTCCTCCAGCGAAGCTGGATCCTCAGGCAGGACGCCGGCAATGCCCGCATGCAGGAGATCGCCAAGGCGATCCAGGAAGGCGCGGCGGCCTACCTCGCGCGGCAATACAAGACGATCGCGATCGTCGGCGTCGTGCTCGCGGTGCTGATCGGCGTCTTCCTCGACGGCACGACGGCCGCCGGCTTCGTGATCGGCGCGGTGCTCTCGGGCGCATGCGGCTTCATCGGCATGAACGTCTCGGTGCGCGCCAACGTGCGCACCGCGCAGGCCGCCACCAAGGGCATCGGCCCGGCGCTCGACGTCGCCTTCAAGGGCGGCGCGATCACCGGCATGCTGGTCGTCGGCCTGGGCCTGCTCGGCGTCGTGATCTTCTTCATGTTCATCAGCGGCAACGGCAACATGACACCCGACAAGAGCCTGTCGCAGGTCCTGAAGCCGATGCTCGGCTTTGCCTTCGGCGCCTCGCTGATCTCGATCTTCGCCCGCCTGGGCGGCGGCATCTTCACGAAGGGCGCTGACGTCGGCGCCGACCTCGTCGGCAAGGTCGAGGCCGGCATCCCCGAGGACGACCCGCGCAACCCGGCGGTGATCGCCGACAACGTCGGCGACAACGTCGGTGACTGCGCCGGCATGGCGGCCGACCTGTTCGAGACCTACGCCGTGACGCTGATCGCGACGATGGCGCTCGGCGCGCTCGTGGTGCACGGCGCCGGCATGCACGCGGTTGTCTACCCGCTGTTGCTCGGCGCGGTGTCGATCATCGCCTCGATCATCGGCTGCACCTTCGTCAAGGCCTCGCCGGGCATGAAGAACGTGATGCCCGCCCTCTACAAGGGCCTGGCAGTCGCCGGCGTGCTCTCGCTCGTCGCCTTCTACGGCGTCACGGTCTTCTTCATGCCGGCCGACGCGCTCGGCGCCAACACCCACATGCGCCTGATCGGCGCCTGTGCCGTCGGCCTCGTGCTGACGGCCGCGCTGGTCTGGGTCACCGAGTACTACACCGGCACGCAGTACAAGCCGGTGCAGCACATTGCCGAAGCCTCGACCACCGGCCACGGCACCAACATCATCGCCGGCCTCGGCGTGTCGATGCGTTCGACCGCATGGCCGGTGATCTTCGTCTGCGCCGCGATCCTCGTCGCCTACGCCCTCGCCGGCCTGTACGGCATCGCGATCGCCGCGACGTCAATGCTGAGCATGGCCGGCATCGTGGTCGCGCTCGACGCCTACGGCCCGATCACCGACAACGCCGGCGGCATCGCCGAGATGTCGGGCCTGCCGCAAAGCGTGCGCGACGTGACCGACCCGCTCGACGCCGTCGGCAACACGACGAAGGCGGTGACCAAGGGCTACGCGATCGGCTCGGCCGGCCTCGCCGCGCTCGTGCTGTTCGCCGACTACACGCACTCGCTCGAAGGCCGCGGCATGAGCGTGAGCTTCGACCTGTCCGACCCGCGGGTGATCGTCGGCCTCTTCATCGGCGGCCTGATCCCCTACCTGTTCGGCGCGATGGCGATGGAAGCGGTCGGCCGCGCGGCAGGCAGCGTCGTCGTCGAAGTGCGGCGCCAGTTCCGCGAGATCAAGGGCATCATGGAAGGCACCGCCAAGCCGCAGTACGGCGTCGCGGTCGACATGCTGACGAAGGCGGCGATCAAGGAAATGATGATCCCGTCGCTGCTGCCGGTGGTGGTGCCGATCCTGGTCGGCCTCCTGCTCGGTCCGGCGGCGCTTGGCGGGCTGCTGATGGGCACGATCGTCACCGGCCTGTTCGTCGCGATCTCGATGTGCACCGGCGGCGGTGCCTGGGACAACGCGAAGAAGTACATCGAGGACGGCCACCACGGCGGCAAGGGCAGCGAGGCGCACAAGGCCGCCGTCACCGGCGACACCGTGGGCGACCCCTACAAGGACACCGCCGGCCCGGCCGTGAACCCGCTGATCAAGATCATCAACATCGTCGCGCTGCTGATCGTGCCGTTGCTGCCGGTCGGCGCGTCGATGAGCAGCGCCGCGCCGCATGCGGCGCCGGCAGTGGCCGCTGTCGCCGTCGCGATCCCCGCAACGGCCAAGCTCTATTTCGAAGTGGGCAAGGCCGATCTGCCGGCCGATGCGCCGGCCACGCTCGAACGCGTGATCGCGGTCGTGAAGACGAACGACAGCATCCGCCTCGTCGTCAGCGGCTATCACGACGCAAGCGGCGACGCCGCGCTGAACGCCGAGCTCGCCAAGCAGCGCGCGGTCGCCGTCGCCGAAGCCCTGAAGGCCAATGGCGTCGCCGACTCGCGCATCGAGCTGGCGAAGCCCGAACAGGTCAGCGGCGGCGACGCCGCCGAGGCGCGGCGCGTCGAGGTGACGGTCAAGTAAGCCGGACCGCCTCGATACGGTCCCCCGGCGAGGGAGGACGCGATGCGATCCTGCCTCGCCCTTGCTGCGCGCACATGCGGGGTGCGGAGCCCCCCGCGCTGCATTTCCCGCGACGACCGCTCTTGCCGAGGCGAGGCGGTGACCGTCGACGACCTGCTGCGGGTGTCGTCGAGTCCGTTCGGTCCCTACTTGCCGGATCGCGGCGCCGAGGGGCTCTCGGCAACACCGACGTCGGCAACGAAGCGATAACCGGCACCGCCCGCCGTCGCAGGCTGCGTGCTTCGGCGCGTGCCGGTCATCGGCGTGGCTTCAGAGCACGCCGTCCTTCGTCATCGTCGAGACGATCAGATCGACGAACTGCGTGATCAGCTGCGGCACCGACGGGCTTGCGCCCGCCGCCGTCGTCGTCGAGGCGGACCAGATCACTTCGGAGTCGTTGGCGTCGAAGACACGCGTGTCGACGTTGACGTTCTGCGTCGTCGTGACCTGCGGCGGGATGCTCGTCGCCCACATCGAGTTCTGGTAGCCGACGAAGCCGCCCCAGCCCGGGCCCCATCCCGGCCCCGGCCCCCAGCCCGGGCCCCACGCCGGGCCCATCACCATGCCCGGGGTGACGTTCACCTGGGTCGAGACATTGACGATGCGCGAGACCATCACCTGCTGAACGCCGGCCTCGGCGACGGCCCGGCGCAGCCGCGCCTCACTGACCGGCGCGCTCTCCGGAATGAACTTGTAGGACTGCGTCGCCTTCAGGCCCGCCGCGGTGAGCGCGGCGACCATCTGGTCCTCGAAGATGCGGCGATTCGTCGAATCCCGCGCGGCCGACATCACCATCACATGGCGCACCGCCTTCTTGCCGACGAACGCCGGATTGACCCATTGCGCGTCGAGCGTCGTCGCCGGCGTCGCGCAGCCCAGCAGCGCCGCGGATGCCGCGACGGCGGCCAGCAGTGCAGTCACACGTGTCGAGATCATCTGGCTCATCCTTTCGAATCGAAGGCGACGGCGACGGCGATGCGGAACCCGGCGCGCCACGCCCTGTTCATGGTAGTCGATCCGCCCCAAGCGGCGCGGTCGCCTCGGGCGCCGCGAACTCCGCCCGCCAGGGCCCGGCCTGGCGCAGCACGCGTTGCGGAAACGGGATCTCGACGCCGTCGGCGTTGAGCGCGGCGAGCACCGCGAGGTTCACCGCCGAGCGCACCGAGCCCTGCCCGTTCTCGGGGTCGCCGATCCAGTACATCAGCGTCAGGTCCAGGCCGTCGGCGCCGAAGCCCTTCAGATGCACCGCCGGCCCGGGGTCCTTCAGCACGCGCGGTATGCCGGCGATGACGGCCTCCAGGCGCGGCATCAACACCGCGACGTCGGTGCCGTAGGCCACCTGCAGCGGTGCCGTGATCAGCAGGCGGCGGTCGGCCAGCGTGTGGTTCTCGACCTTCTGCGTGATCAGCAACTCGTTGGGCACCAGCGCTTCGCGCCCGCTGAGCGCGCGGATCACCGTGTAGCGGGTGCGGATGTCGCTGATGCGCCCCTCGAAGTTGTCCACCACCACCATGTCGCCGATGCGCAGCGAGCGCTCGGCGAGGATCACGAAGCCGCTCACGTAGTTGGCGGCGATCTTCTGCAGGCCGAAGCCGACGCCGACGCCGATCGCACCGCCCAGCACCGACAGCGCCGTCAGATCGATGCCGACCGCCGACAGCGTGACGAGCAGGCCGATGAAGAGCAGCAGGATGCGGACCAGGTTGGCGACGATCTTGCGCGTCGACAAGGAGGTGACGGCGCCGCGCGTGAGCCGGTGTTCGATCACCGACGACAGCCACAGCATCAGCATGACGACCAGACCGCCCGTCAACACGCCATGCAGCACGCCGCCGAGCGAGACCTGCTCGCCCCCCATGCGCCACTTGACCTCGTCGAGCTGTACGAGCATCGGCTGCAGCACGCCCGTCACCCACAGCACGACGGCGATCCAGGCGATCCACGACACCGTGCGCTCGACGGCGAGCACCCAGCGCGATTCGGGCAGCGCAGCGCTCAGCACCCGCGCCGTGAGCCGGATCGCGACCAGCGACACCAGAATCGGGACGACGACCTTGAACAGCGCCAGATGGGTCGCGCCGCGTATCAGTTCGCGCGCGATCAAGGCCAGCACCAGCGCGAGCACCGGGAACAGAACGCCATCGACGATGCGCTTGCCGAACAGCACATCGCCCTCGATGTCGACCATGCGCCGCAGCTGCCAGGTCAGGAGCCACGCGAGCAGCAGGCAGGCGGCGACGGCGCCGAGCTCCGTGAGCACGCTGGCGCGGGTGATCTCCGCGAGGCGCTCGCTCAGCTCCGGGAACGCGCTCGACACGTCCATCTCGTCCGCCCCCTCGAGTCAGAGATCGGCGAGTGCGCGCAGGTGCACGGCGACGCTGCGGGCGAGCGCATCGAGTGCATAGCCGCCTTCGAGGCACGACACGATGCGTCCCTTCGCATGGCGTTCGGCGACGGCCATGATGCGGCGTGTGATCCAGTCGTAGTCGGACTCGACGAGGCCGAGCTGCCCCAGATCGTCCTCCCGATGGGCATCGAAGCCGGCCGAGATGAAGATCATCTGCGGCTTGAAGTCTTCCAGGCGCGGCATCCACATCGCCTCGATCATGTCGCGCACCTCGGGCCCGCGCGTGTAGGGCGGGATCGGCAGGTTGCACATGTTCGTGCCCTTGGGCACCGCGCCGCTGTTCGGATACAGCGGGTGCTGAAAGATGCTCACCATCAGCACGCGTTCGTCACCGGCGACGATGTCCTCGGTGCCGTTGCCGTGATGGACGTCGAAATCGACGATCGCGACGCGCTCGAGGCCGCGCACGTCGAGCGCGTGACGCGCCGCGATGGCGACGTTGTTGAAGAAGCAAAAGCCCATCGCCTGGTTGCGGGTCGCGTGATGACCGGGCGGGCGCACGGCGCAGAACGCGTTCTCGATCTCGCCGTCGATCACGGCGTCGGTCGCCGCCACCGCGGCGCCGGCGGCGCGCAGCGCGGCGCGCCAGGTGCCGGGGCCGACCACGGTATCGGGATCGATGTGGCGCGATTCGCCGCTCGCGACCACCTGTTCGAGCAGGTCCTTCAGCTCGCTCACGTAGAGGCTTTCGTGCGCGCGCGCCAGATCGGCGGTCGCGACGATCGGCGCTTCACGCATCTCGAGCGCATCCTGCAGCCCGGTCGCGAGCAGGTAGTCGCTGATCGCATCGAGCCGCTGCGGGCATTCGGGGTGCTGCGTGCCCATGTCGTGCAGGCGGCAGTCTGGGTGGCTGTAGATCGCAGTGGCCATCGGGGCGAAAAGCTGGGCAAAGTGGCGGACTGATCGGCCTGTGGCGCGACCCGGATTTCGGGTATTGTGAATCGCATGACAAACCCGCTTGCGCTGCAACTCACCCGTCTCGTCGATCAGGTTAGCACGATCATCGTCGGCAAACGGCCGCAGATCGAGGACTGCGTCGCCTGCCTGCTCGCCGGCGGGCACCTGCTGATCGAGGACCTGCCCGGCGTCGGCAAGACGACGCTCGCGCATGCGCTCGCGGTGTCGCTCGGCCTGCGCTTCTCGCGCACGCAGTTCACCGCCGACCTGATGCCGACCGACCTCGTCGGCGTCAGCATCTACGAGCGCGGGCGGGAGGCCTTCGTCTTCCACCCCGGGCCGATCTTCGCGCAGGTGCTGCTCGCCGACGAGATCAACCGCGCCGGGCCGAAGACGCAGAGCGCGCTGCTCGAGGCGATGGAGGAGCATCAGGTCACGGTCGAGGGCGAGACGCGCGCGCTGCCGCGGCCGTTCTTCGTCATCGCGACGCAGAACCCGAGCGACCAGATCGGCACCTACCCGCTGCCCGAATCACAGCTCGACCGCTTCCTGATGTGCATCACCCTCGGCTACCCCGATCAGGCGAGCGAGCGCGCGCTGCTCGCCGGCGAGGACAGGCGCGAGGCGATCGCGCACCTGGCGAGCGTGATGTCGCCCGAGGAACTCGTCGCCGCGCAGCGCGCGGTGCTCGCGGTGCACGCGTCGGACGCGCTGCTCGACTACCTGCAGGCACTGATCGCGGCGACGCGCTCGGGCCGCTGGTTCGTCGAGGGCCTGAGCCCGCGCGCCGGCATCGCCGTGCTGCGCGCCGGCAAGGCGCACGCGCTGCTCGCCCGGCGCGACTACGTCGCGCCCGACGACCTGCAGGCGATCCTCGCGCAGACGATCGCGCACCGCCTCGTCCCCGCGGCCGGCGCCGGCCGCGGGCGGCGCGAGCAGGTGCGCGCGATGATCGAGGCGGTCGGGCTGCCCTGAGCGACGGCGCTGCCCGCCGTTTCCGACCTCCCTCTTCACCTCGATCCTCGATTGAACTCGCCGACACTCGCCGCACCCCCGGGCTGGAACGCACGCCGGCGCTTTCGCGCCTGGTGGCAGGCGCGCGCGCCGCGCAGCGACACGCTGCTGCTGACGCAGCGCAATGTCTACATCCTGCCGACGCGCGCCGGGCTGGTGTTCGCGGCCACGCTCGTCGTGCTGCTGCTGGCTTCGATCAACTACCAGCTCAACCTCGGCTACCTGCTGACCTTCGTGCTCGCCGGCGCCGGCGTCGTGTCGATGCACCTGACGCACGCGACCTTGCGCGCGCTGACGCTGCACCTGCACCCGGTCGCGCCGGTGCATGCGGGCGAGGCGGCGCTGCTCGATGTCGTCCTGACGACGCCGGGCTCGGCGCGCTGGGGCATCGGCCTGCGCCTGCAAGCGGCGCCTGCAACGACGCTGACGTGGATCGACGTGCCCGAAGGCGGGCAGGCGACGGCGCGGCTCAGCTTCGTGCCGCCGCATCGTGGCCTGCACGAGGCGCCGGCACTGGTCGCCGAAACGCGCTTCCCGCTCGGCCTGTTCCGCGCCTGGGCGTACTGGCGGCCGGCGGCACGCCTGCTCGCCTACCCGCGCCCCGAGCATCCCCCCGCGCCGCTGCCGGCGGCCAGCCCGGTCGCCGGCGGGTCGGCCGCGACGCGGCGCGGCGAAGGCGTCGAGTTCGACGCCGTGCGCGCGTACCGCCGCGGCGATGCGCCCAAGCAGGTCGTGTGGAAGAAGGCGGCGCGCGCGCTCGCCGGCGGCGGTGAACTCGTCAGCCGTGACGCGAGCCAATCGGCGCATCAGCAACTGTGGTTCACCTGGGAGCAATGCGGCGCCCTGGCGGCGGAGGAACGCCTCTCCCGCCTCGCCGCCTGGGTGCTGGCGGCGCATCGCGCGGGGGCCGACTTCGCGCTCCGACTGCCCGGCGTCGAGCTGCCGCCCGCGCAGGGCGACGCCCACCGCCGCGCCTGCCTGGAGGCGCTGGCGCTGTGGAACTGAGCGCCGCCGCGCCGCCGCCAAGGCGGTTGCTGCCCCTCTGGCCCGGCTGGCGCCAGCTGCCGCGCGACGCGCGCGACACGCTGTTCCTCGTCGGCGTGATCGGCTGGACCGTGCTGCCGCACCTGGGCCACCTGCCGCTGTGGTGCGCGCTGCTGACAGGCGCCGTGCTGCTGTGGCGGGCGCGGCTGGCGCTCGCGAACGATGCGCTGCCCGGCCGCTGGTGGCTCGTCGCCGTGCTGTGCGTCGCCATCGGCCTCACGCTATGGACGCACCGCACCCTGCTCGGCAAGGAGGCGGGCGTCACGATGCTCGTCGTGCTGATGGCGCTCAAGACGCTGGAGCTGCGCGCGCGGCGCGATGCCTTCGTCGTGTTCTTCCTCGGCTTCTTCGTCGTCCTGACGCAGTTTCTCTACTCGCAGTCGCTGCCGGTGGCGGTGGCCATGCTCGTCGCCGTCTGGGGCCTGCTGACGGCGCTCGTGCTCGCGCACATGCCGGTCGGCCAGCCGGCGCTGCGGCAGGCGGCGTCGCTCGCCGCGCGTTGCGCGCTCTACGGCGCGCCGGTGATGGTCCTGCTCTTCATGCTCTTCCCGCGCATCGGGCCGCTCTGGGGCGTGCCCAAGGACGGCCTGTCGACGACCGGCCTGTCGATGAGCATGCAGATGGGCTCGATCGCCGAACTCGTGGCCGACGACAGCGTCGCGCTGCGCGTGCGCTTCAGCAGCGCGCCGCCGCCGCCCGAGGCGCTGTACTTCCGCGGCCCGGTGCTCGGTCGCTTCGACGGGCGCGATTGGCTGCCACTGCCCTCGCCGCCCGCTTCACGGCAGGGCGCGGGCGCCGAACTGCGCGTTTCGGGCCGCGCGATCGACTACGAGATGACGCTCGAGCCGTCGCGCCTGCCGTTGCTGCCGCTGCTCGAGGCGACACCCGAGGCGCCGCGAATCGACGGCCTGCGCGTCACGCGCACCGGCGATCTGCAGTGGCGCACCAACCGCCCCGTCGCCGAGCGCGTGCGCTTCAAGGCGCAGGCCCGGCTCGCGTTCGAGCTCGGCCCGCTCGAGGAGGTGCCCGGCCTGCAGGCCTACCTCGATCTGCCACCGGGCGCCAACCCGCGCACCCGGGCCTGGGCCGAGGCACTGCACGCCGAGCCGCGCAACGCCCAGGCCAGCGCCGCAGCGCTCGCGCAGGCGGTGATGGAACACATCCGCCGTGCCGGTTTCGTCTACACGCTGACGCCGGGCCTCTACGCCGAGGACGGCGGGCTGAACGGCATCGACGAATTCTGGATCGACCGCAAGCAGGGGTTCTGCGAACACTACGCCGCCGCCTTCGTCGTCGTCATGCGCGCGATGGGCGTGCCGGCGCGCGTCGTCACCGGCTACCAGGGCGCGGACGCCGAACCGATCGACGGCTTTCACATCGTGCGCCAGAGCAATGCACACGCCTGGGCCGAGTACTGGCAGGAAGGCCGCGGCTGGCTGCGCGCCGATCCGACCGCCGCCGTCGCGCCCGACCGCATCGTGCGCAGCCTGCGGCTCGAGCCCGCGCCGGGGCTTGTCGCGAGCGCGATCGGCGGCGTCAGCCCGGCCCTGCTCGCACGCCTGCGCAACGGCTGGGAGGGCCTGAACAACCGCTGGAACCAGTGGGTGCTGAACTACTCGCGCGGGCAGCAGCTCGATCTGCTGAAGGACATCGGCTTCAGCGCGCCGAGCTGGGAGGACCTGGCCCTGCTGCTGATCGGCGCGCTCAGCAGCCTGAGCCTCGCGGGCGCCGCCTGGGCCTGGTGGGAACGCCGGCGCGTCGAGCCCTGGGCACGCGAACTCGCGCGCCTGCGCGTCGCGTTGCGCCCGCTCGGCATCGACGCCGGCCTGCACGAGTCACCGGGGGCGATCGGCAAGCGGGTCACGTCGCGCTTCGGCGGCGCCGGCGCGGCGCTCGCCGAACTGCTGGCGCGGCTCGAACTGCAGCGCTACGGGCGGGACGCGCAACGCGACCCGCCTTCCGGTCTGCTGCGCGCGCTGCGCGCCGAAGCGCGGCGCCTGACGCGGCGACAATTGCCCGCATGACCAACCCGATGCAGGCAGCGCGCAAGTTGCTGCTCGCCGCCTGCGCACCACGACCACAACGGCGACGGCAACCGTGATCGCGATCGCGCTCCTGCTGCTGCCCGCGAGATGCCGGCCGCCGCCGCAACGGACGAGACGTCGACGGCGTCGAAGGCATCGCCGAAGAAGGCGAAGCATGCGGCGAAGGCGAAGAAGCCGAAGGCATCGCGCATCGCCGCGGCCCGGGCCGTGGCAGCGACGAAGCGAGCTATGCGCAAGGCGACGACGTGATCCGCTTCGGCATCGAGGTCGCCGAGCGCAACGGGCTCGATCCGGCCTGGGTGCTGGCGGCGCTTCGCCGCGCGCTACCAGCCGAGCGTCGTCAAGTACATCATGCCGCCGCCGGCGGGCACCGCGGAAGAACTTCGGGCCGCCTACCGCGAGCGCTTCGTCGAGCCGCGGCGCATCCGCGCCGGCGTCGCGTTCTGGCGCGCGAACGAAGGCTGGTTGCTGCGTGCCGAAGACATCTACGGCGTGCCGCCCGAGATCGTCGTCGGCATCATCGGCGTCGAAACGATCTACGGCGAACAGATGGGCAACTTCCGCGTGATCGACGCCTTGGCGACGCTGGCCTTCGACTTCCTGCCGGCCGCAAGGACCGCAGCGGCCAGACGAACTCGAGCAGTTGTTCGTTCAATGCCATGCGACGAGCGAGCACACCGGCTGCGACCCGCTCGCGCAAAAGGGCAGCTTCGCCGGCGCGCAGGGCATGCCGCAGTTCATGCCGGGCAGCGTCAACAAGTACGCGGTGGACTTCGATGCCGATGGACGCATCGACCTGCGCGAGAGCAGCGCCGACGTGATCGGCAGCGTCGCGCACTACCTCGCCGCGTTCGGCTGGCAGCGCGGCCAGCCTGACGCGCTACGAAGTCGTGGTGCCGGTCGACGCCAGCGACCGCGCGTTGCTGCTCGTGCCCGACATTCTGCCGACCTTCAGCGCGGCCCAGTTCGCCGAGCATGGCGCGCGGCTGCCGGCCGAGGCGCAGCGTCACGACGGCCTGCTCGCGCTCGTCGAGCTGCAGAACGGCGACGCCGCGCGAGCTACGTCGCCGGCACGGCGAAACTTCTACGCGATCACGCGCCAACTGGTCGAGCTACTACGCGATGGCGGTGATCGACCTCGGCGAGGCCGTCAAGCGCCAGATCGACGCCGTGCGCTGAAGCAGATCGGGCCCGATCGCCCGACCGGCCATCGGCGCAGAGTGCAGTTCATCGGCGCAAATGCGCAATCCGTCGCTTTGCGCGTGCAATGAGGCCCCGGGCTTCCGATACTGACCCCATCGACAGCGAAGAGCGCCGTCGAAGTCATCGAAGCAAGGAGCCCGCCATGTTTGCATCCACCCCCGTCAAGACCGTCATGCTGATCGCGATCGCATCGGTATTCGCAACAGGGATCGAGCTGGCCGGCATCGACACGCTTGCCGCGCCACGCGCCGTCGAAGCCCGCCGCACGGTCGTGCAGCTGCCGACGGTGTACGTCACCGCGCAACGTGAGACCGTCGCGAACGCCGAGGTGCGCCAGTTGCCGCGCGTCGTCGTGACCGTGCCGCGCACGACCACCACTGCCCAAGCGGCGCGCGAGGCAGCCGAAATCTGAACCCCTCTCGTGGAAGGCTGATCGCGTTGGACCGCGAACGGCACTGCGCGGCGGACCTCCGGGGCCGCCGCGCTTTTTTCGTCTCATGCGGAATCGCGCTCGAACGCAAACTACGCCGGCGGCTCGCGGCGCATTGCTGGCCTTCAGCGATTGGCGTCGAACTTACGCATTCGACCCATGCCAGAAATAGAGCCGTCGAGATTACGCGTTAGAAAGCAGTCGGACCAGATTCCATCCGGTTCGTGATCTGTATCTCGTCGGAAGCTTCGTGCGCCAACGGCCTCCTCGGAGGCGAACCCAACGTGACCTCTGATCTAGGCCGATTCGCTCCATCGAAGCGCGAACAGCAGATATGGGTCGCGAATATCGAGCACGTCGTTCTTACCGTCCCATTCCATAATCGAAACGCCCGCCGCGTCATTGGCGAGCGTTGACATATGTGCGCAGGCTCCGGTAACACTGGATCCCTGCGGATGGTCCTTCACGCAGATCGATGCGACACGGGCCAACAGCACCGGGTAGGTGAACGTCAATTCGGGTGGCGATTGCGCGATCGCGCTCACCAGAATGGGATAAACGTCGCTGGCGCTGCCATCTGTCAGCACGTACGGATTGCGAGGCATGCCCCGGACCTTTGGCCCTTCCCTCATGATTCGGATGACGGAACTGTAGTCGTTTGTCTGCGCAGTACGCTTGCATACCTTCTTGATCAATTCCTGGTCCGGCTGCAACAGCGCAACTTCAGGCAATGTGGACTCGATGTCGCCCTCGAAGCAAAGATTGAGGCAGAGTGACTGCATCAACTGCGGCGAGCCGGCAGCTTCGATAGCAAACGCGCTCACTGTGGCTGGCGTTACGGTCACATTCAGCGCCGCAAAGCCCTTTTCGGCGATCTTGCTTAGTTCGGCCTCATCCCAATAGTCAAAGTCGAGCTTCAGCATTCGGCCACGCAGGTCGGAGTTAGCGATCACGACGTCATCCGCGTGGTACGGGACAGCGGCGAGCACGAAGCGCAGCCCTTCCCGTACGGCTTCCTTGATGACCGTTGCGACTTCTTCTTGGACGGACTTATCGATGTAGTGGAAATCGTCGACGAACACGACAAGGTCGGTGCCTTTCAACTCTTTCACGAGCAGCGCCAAGTAATCTGGCTTGACATCCATTGTCGTGCCGCTGGTATCGCCCCATCTACCGCCGATTGAACCTGCGCCTTTGATGATCAGCGGAGCACCGCCTTCAACTGACCCAGTGACGGCCGTTTCCTCGGACTTTCCAACTGTCTTCGTCGTCGGGATTGGCGTGCCGATCACCGCAAAGATTCGGCGCCAAAGCTCGTCAGGCGTCCCAACGTTTGCCCGCTGACTTGGATCAGGTTGTCGTACCCGAGAGTCGTTTCTACAAACACCGTCTTGCCGGATTTCGACGGTCCAGAGATGGCGATCACCGCACCGCCCTGTTCCAAGTTCTGCAGCAGCAGTTTCTTCTTGTCTTTCAGGTGCTCCTCGACAAACGTCACGCTGGGCAGCGCATTTGGGGTAAACACTTCCGCACGCTTCATTCGTGCCTCCCTGAAATAGTTGGGCGGGCGCCCGACGCAGAACTATATGACTTCATGTGTCCTGCGGCTTCTTCTCATGCCTGCGGGTCAATTCCACCCTACAAGGTTGAACCGCTGCATACCCGCCGTTCAACGACGGCAGCTGGCCAGCAACACATGTTCGCCCTCACCCGCTGATCTTCCGCAAAGTGCCGCAAGCCCCCTTCGCCTTGCATTCGACCAACTGCAATACGGTATCAGCGGCGCGCGCAGGAAGTTGCCCTTCCCTGCTCCTCGGTCAAATCGGCAGCACGCTGACGGCAACTTCCAGCGTCTGCCTGGCCCCGCCGAGAATCACCCCCCGCAGCGGCGCCACATCGGCGAAGTCGCCGCCCCAGGCGAGGGTGACATAGCGATCGTCGGCGCGTTGATCGTTGGTCGGATCGAACTCGACCCATCCGTGCCACGGCGAGTAGGCCGCCACCCAGGCATGCGAGGCATCGGCGCCGAGCAGGCGCTCCTGGCCCGGCGGCGGGTCGGTCAGCAGATAGCCCGACACGTAGCGCGCCGGCAGGCCGTGGGCGCGCAGGCAGGCGAGCATCAGGTGCGCGAAGTCCTGACACACGCCGCGCCGTTCGCGCAGGATCTCGTCGACCGAGGTGCTGACCGTGGTCGCCTCGGCGTCG
>JAMLIM010000087.1 GCA_023954175.1 Rhizobacter sp. | reverse complement strand
TACGATGTAGCAACAGAGCCTGCGAGCCGGCGCGACAGTCGCTACACGCGATGCGGCAAACGTTGCCGCGCAACTTCACAGGTCCGTTTCATGCCGCAAGCCATCGACGCTTCCTCCAAACTGAACGCTTCACCGCCCCGGGCAAAGAACGCGCAAGCTTCGCCGTCTCCTGGCCTGCCACAGCCCGACCCCGCTCCGTCTTCCAAGCTCGAGCCGGTGTTCGGTTTGCCGGCGAGTGGGGCCCACGCAGGCGCGCACACGACGCTCGACGAATTCATCGCCAGGTTGCTCGAACTGCGCGCGCGCGGCGCCGGCGCCCTGCCCGTCGTCATCGAGTCGCGCAGCCGCAGCGGCGCCATCATCTATGGCGAGGCGAATGCGCGGCGCGACCGCCTGGTGCGCATCGGCTCGGGATGGCGCAACATGGATGCGGCCTTCGGCGAGCCGGCCGACGTGGTCCGCGTCGGCTGAAGCCTCGACACATCACGCGTCGCGGTATCGTGCACCCCATTCAAGGGGTGCAACGGCCAGCCGTCATGCTGCTTTTCGGGCTACCATCGCTTGCGGCGGGGCTGTCAGTAAACCTGTCAGTAAAAATGCCCCGTCAGGGGGTCGCCTGGCGTCGGACGAAGTCGGACACAGTCGGCTAAGTTGTTGATTTTGTTAGGCCTTGACTCGTGTGTCGCACGTCCCGCGACCCCGATGGCGCGCTGTTAATCCGTAGGTCCCTGGTTCGAGCCCAGGTCGGGGAGCCAATATCCACGGGCCTCACAGAGATGTGAGGCCCGTTTTCTTTGTCCCGCCGTTTCAGGCTTGTTCCGCTCTTCGTGCGCTGTTGCTTGAGGGTCACGGACCCTTGCAAGCGCCTGCGATAACGGCCCCAGTTCGAACCAGCCGGGCGGCGGGCAAACTGCATCGCCCTCGCTTGGTCCTCCGTCAGGCCGCCGCGCGTACCGGCGCGCTGCCGCCCAGGATGCGCGTGAGCGCCGCGTCGAGGTTCGCCACCGTTCGGTCCACATGGTGCAGCTTGTCGAGCCCGAACAGGCCGATGCGGAAGGTCTTGAAGTCGGCCGGTTCGTCGCATTGCAGCGGCACGCCGGCCGCGGTCTGAAGGCCCTCGCCGAGGAAGGCCTTGCCGGTATGCAGTCCGGCGTCGTCGGTGTAGCTCACGATGACGCCGGGGGCCTCGAAGCCTTCTGCGGCGACACTGCGCAGCCCCTTGCCTTCTAGCAGCGCGCGCACCCTGCGGCCGAGCTCGAGTTGTTCGGCACGCAGCTTCTCGAAGCCGTAGTCGCGCGTTTCGAGCATCGCGTCGCGCGTGAGCGCGAGCGCATCGGTCGGCAGCGTCGCGTGGTAGGCGTGGCCGCCGCCCTCGTAGGCCTCCATGATCTGCAGCCACTTCTTCAGGTCGGCCGAGAAGCTCGTGCTCGCGGTGCCGTCGATCATGGTGCGCGCGCGTTCGCCGAGCATCACGAAGGCGCAGCAGGGCGAGCCGCTCCAGCCCTTTTGCGGCGCGCTCACGAGCACGTCGACGCCGGTTGCCTGCATGTCGACCCAGACTGCGCCGGAGGCGATGGCGTCGAGCACGAACAGGCCGCCCACCTCATGCACCGCGTCGGCCACGGCACGCAGGTACGCGTCGGGCAGCAGGATGCCGGCGGCCGTCTCGACGTGCGGCGCAAAGACGACCTCGGGTCGTTCGGCGCGTATGGTGGCCACGACCTCGTCGACCGGGGCCGGCGCGAACGGCGCCTGGCGGCCGGGTGCGGCCGGGCGGGCCTTGAGCACGATCTGCGCGGACGGGATGCTGCCCATCTCGAAGATCTGCGTCCAGCGATAGCTGAACCAGCCGTTGCGGATCACGAGCGCCTTGCGGCCGCCGGCAAACTGGCGCGCGACGGCTTCCATGCCGAACGTGCCGCTGCCGGGGACGACGATTGCGGACTTCGCGCGATAGACCTCCTTGAGGACGCCCGAGATGTCGCGCATCACGTGCTGGAACTTCTGCGACATGTGGTTCAGCGCGCGGTCGGTGAAGACGACCGAGTATTCGAGCAGTCCGTCGGGGTCGACTTCGGGCAGCAGGCCGGGCATGGTGTTCTCCTTGAAGCTTCTGAACTGTTGAAGTCGTCACCTTATCACCGGTCGGATTGCCGGCAACAAGCCTGGCGAAGCACCCACAAGCGCGTCATCGGGATCGTCACCCGCCCTTCGAGCGCGGCGCGCGCCTTGCTGCCGCCGTGGCGGCGTCAGCGCAGCACGAGGCGCGGCCCGCCGGCCGCTGCTGCCAGGACTTCGCCGACGACCGCTGCGCCGTCGAAGCCGTGTTGCCTGAAGATGTCCAGCACCTTGCTGACCGCCTCCGGCTCGCACGACACCAGCAGGCCGCCGCTGGTCTGCGGGTCGCTCAGCAGGGCCTGCTCCTGCGCCGCGAAACCATCGGGCAGTGCGACCTCGCTGCCGTAGGCCTGCCAGTTGCGGCCCGAAGCGCCGGTCACGAAACCCTCGGCGACGAGTTCGCGCACGCCGCCGAGCAGCGGCACCCGGGCCCAGTCGATCCGCACCTGCAGCTTCGCGCCGCGCGCGAGCTCCAGCGCGTGGCCGGCCAGGCCGAAGCCGGTGACGTCGGTCAGCGCGTGCACGCCGTCCAGCGCGGCCAGTCGGGGCCCGGGCGTGTTGAGCTGCGTCGTGTTGGCGATCATCTGCGCGTAGCCGGCGGCGTCGAGCCGACCCTTCTTCAGCGCGGCCGACATCACGCCCACACCGAGCGGCTTGCCCAGCACCAGCACGTCGCCATTGCAGGCGTCGGCGTTGCGCTTGACGCGCTTCGGGTGCACCAGCCCGAGCGCCACCAGGCCGTAGATCGCCTCGACCGAGTCGATCGTGTGGCCGCCGGCGATCGGGATGCCGGCTGCGCGGCACACCGATGCGCCGCCTTCGAGGATGCGGCCGATGGTGTGCGTGGACAGCACGTTGACCGGCATGCCCACCAGCGCCAGCGCCAGGATCGGCCGGCCGCCCATTGCGTAGACGTCGCTGATGGCGTTGGTGGCGGCGATGCGGCCGAAGTCGAACGGGTCGTCGACGATCGGCATGAAGAAGTCGGTCGTCGCGATCAACGCCTGCTCGTCGTTGAGCTGGTAGACCGCGGCGTCATCGGCGGTCTCGATGCCGACCAGCAGTTCCTTCGGCACCGGAAAGCCCGCGCTGCCCTTGAGGATCTCGGACAAGACGCCGGGTGCGATCTTGCAGCCGCAGCCGCCGCCGTGCGACAGCGATGTCAGGCGCGGCTCGCTGGGCGCGGCGGGCGCGCGGTCAGGTGCGTTCATGGGGCGGTTTCGTGCAATGCAGGGCGCAGGCCGGAAACGATGTCCAGCAGCGTGCGCCGTTCGGCTTCGGGGCTGAACAGCGCTGCGCGCAGGGCGCATTGCGCAGTCAGTGCGGCGAGCATAGCGGGCGCGTCGCGCAGGCGCTCGAGCAGGGTTGCCAGGCCCTCGGCGTCGCCCCAGTCGAAATAGCCGCGGTAGTCGGCACCGAGCAGCCCCACGTTGCCGTCGATGCGCGAAGCGATCACCGGCGTGGCGCTGACGACGGCCTCGATCACGACCTGCGCGCCGCCTTCCATGCGGCTCGGGTGAACCAGCACGTGCGCCGCCTGGATGCGGCGGCGCGTTTCGGCGTGCGGGCGCGCGCCGAGCCAGCGGTAGCTCGGCAGCCGGGCTGCAAGCTTGCGCGCGCGATCGGCCAATGCGGCGTCGAGCCCGGCGCCGATGTGGTCGAGCACGATGTCCGTGCGCCGCGCCAGGCGCAAGGCAGCGTCGAAATAGGTTGCGGGCGACTTCTCCTCGCGCAGGTGCCCCACCATCAGCGCGCGCAGGTGTCTTGCGGTCTTCGGCAGCGGCTGCCGCGCGGGCGCCGACTGCAGGCAGACGACCGCCTTCGACCGAAGCTCCTGCGAAAGGCGCTCGAGCCCGAGTTCGTTCAACACCACGAGCCGCGCCGCCAACGCCAGCGAACGCTGCGCGGCGGCATCGCTGTCGATGTCGCGGTACAGGTCGGTGCCCGTCAGCACCAGCACCAGCGGGCGCTGCGGGTGCGCGGCGTGCCAGGCCGCAACCGATGCGGCCGAGCGGCGCGCATGCAGCGCGATCATCAGCGCTTCGTCGCCCTGCTCCCAGGCGCTGCAAAGATGCACCCGATAATCGTGGCCGAGCATCCGCGCCCAGCGCCGGGCCGTCTGCCAGTTGCCGTTGTTGGCATCG
This sequence comes from Rhizobacter sp., assembly GCA_023954175.1. GTDB lineage: Bacteria > Pseudomonadota > Gammaproteobacteria > Burkholderiales > Burkholderiaceae_C > CAIKUF01. The sequence goes on along the minus strand of JAMLIM010000087.1, from coordinate 11,248 downwards.
GCCAGCGCCGGCGTCACGAGTGCGATCGAAGGACGTTTCACGTTGGATAGCGTAACCCGCGGCCCCGCCGACCTGGCCCGCCAGGGCGATGCACGCTGGCTGGCCGACGCGCTGCGGGCGAGCCGCGCCGACACGCTGGCCACGTTCGCGGCAACACAGGCCGCGCTGGCTTCGTCCGGCCGGAGCGTGCCGCAGCAGCCGCAGTTCAACCCGCCGTTGTGGGAGCTCGGCCACATCGGCTGGTTCCAGTCCTACTGGATGGCGCGCCAGCCCGACGCCGAGCGGCGCCGCGGCTGGGACGCCGACCCCAGCGTGTCACGCCTGCCCGCAGCGCGCGCGAATGCCGACGCGCTCTACGACAGCAGCCACGTGCCGCACGACACGCGCTGGGCGCTGCCGCTGCCGGACGCCGACGCCACGCGCGCCGAACTGGCACAGCAGCTGGCGCAGAGCCTGGCCTTGATCGACGGGCTGGCGCATGACGACCGCGCGCTCTACTTCGCGCGGCTCGTGCTGCTGCACGAGGACATGCACCACGAGGCTGCGCTCTACATGGCGCAGTCGCTCGGCCTGCTGATCGACGACCCGCGCTGGCGGCCTGCTGCCTTGCCCAAGCCGGCCGACGCACTGCGCTTCGAGGCTTCGCGCTGGCGGCTGGGCAGCGCGGGCAAAGGCTTCGCCTTCGACAACGAATGGCCTGCGCACGACGTCGACGTCGACGCCTGCGAGATCGACGCTCAGGTGCTGCGCTGGGTCGAGTTCCTGCCTTTCGTCGAACAGGGTGGCTACGAGGCGCCGCAGTGGTGGTCGCCGGCGGGGCGCGAATGGCTCGGCCAGACCCGGGCCCGCCAGCCGTTGCACCTGCGTCGCCGCGCATCGGGTGCGTGGGAGCGCCAGCAGTTCGGCACCTGGCTGGCGCTCGATCAAGCGCTGCCCGCCTGCCACCTGACGGCCTTCGAAGCCGAAGCCTGGTGCGCCTGGGCCGGCCGGCGCCTGCCGACCGAAGCCGAATGGGAGCGCGCCGCGCTGACCCGGCCCGACGCCTTCCGCTGGGGCGCCGTCTGGGAATGGACCGCGAGCCCCTTCGAGCCCTACCCCGGCTTCGTGCCGCACCCGTACCGCGACTACTCGGCGCCGTTCTTCGGCACGCGCCCGGTGCTGCGCGGCGCCAGCTTCGCCACCCAGCCGCGCATGCGGCACGCGCGCTACCGCAACTACTTCAGCGCCGAACGCAATGACATCTTCGCGGGCTTTCGCAGTTGCGCAAGGGCGGCGCCTGGTGCGTAGAGGGCCGAGGGCCTCGTCAGACGGTGCTGCCCCTGCCGATCCCGCTGCGATCGCGGCGGGCCACGCGGCCCTGGCAAGGCAGAGATCGAGCGCGTTCGAAGGTGATCAGCCGAGCCTTGCACCGCCCTGCCGCTCGAGCAGCGCCGCCGCCTGCGCCGCCATGCGCTCGACGATGTCCACGGCCGGCTCGATGGCGCCGATCAAGCCAGCCGCCTCACCGAACCAGACGGCCGTGTGGTCCGGGTCGCCCTCGTTGAACGCCTGCCGGTAGCGCGGCCCTTCGACAGCGATCTGGCGTTCGAGTTCGTCTTCTCTTCCGTGCCAACGGTCAGTGAAGGTGTTGCGCCGAATTCGGGCGGTGAATCCTTTCGGCCAGGGGATCTGGCGGGCGATGTCGGGGACCCGCGTGCGCAGCGTGCCGTCGCCATTCGATTCGACGATCGCGGCGTGGTGGCGCTCCCGCACCAAAGCCTCGTTCGACGCCCAGAGTCGCGTGCCGACGAGGACGCCGTCGGCACCCAGCATCAACGCGGCGGCAAGGCCCCGGCCATCCGCAATGCCGCCCGCGGCCAGCAGGAGCGTGCCGGGAGCGTGCGTCGACACGAAGTCGGCGACCTCCGGAACGAAGCTCAGGCTGCCGCGCAGCGCGCCATGGCCGCCGGCCTCCGCGCCCTGCGCGACCACGACATCGGCGCCGGCGTCGACCGCGTCCTCCACGTGCTCCATGTCCTGGCACTGGCAGATCAACCTGGCACCGGCGGCGCGGATTTCGTCGACGAACGGATGCGGGTCGCCGAAGGACAGCATCACCGCGGCGGGTCGGTGCTTCAACACGTCGGTCAAGAGCGACGGCGACTTGCGCAGCGACCAGGTGATGAAGCCCACGCCGATCCGATGCCCTGCGGCGGCGGCGAACTGCTCCTCGAGCCAGGTCGGATCGCCATAGCCGCCGCCGATCAGCCCCAGCCCGCCCGCGGCGCTGACGGCCGCGGCCAGGGCGCCGCCGCCGGCGAAGGCCATCGGCGCCGAGACGATCGGATGCTTCACCCCGAAGGCACGCGTGAAGCGGGTGGTAACGACTGTCATCTGCATCTCCGGTGTCTGGCCCTGCCGCGTCCCCGCATCCTGCGCGCCGCCCGAACCGCCCGGCATCAGACCAGCCCGAGCCGCAACAGGCTCTCCGCCATCGCGGGGGCCGATTCCTCGATCCCGATGAACTCCATGCCGAGCGCCTTGCGCGTTGCCGTGTTGTCGATGCGCATTTCGACGCCGAGATCTGGAATGATCGTGCGCGCTGCGGGGTCGAACAGCGCGATGAACTTGATGGCCAGGTTGGGCAGGTCGCGCGAAGGCAGTTTCTTCGCGCGGTCGCCGAGCCGCGCCTTGATCGGCAGCATCATGTCCTTGAACCAGGCCGCGCCGGAGACGGCGAGGTATCGACCGCCACTCGGTTCGCTCGTCTCGAGCGCGAGGCGGTGCGCTTTCGCGACGTCCCGCACATCGACCACTGCGAACGACAGCCGCGGGCAGCCGGGGTACTTGCCGCGCAGGCAGCTCACGATGAGGTCGGCCGAGCTGCCGATGTCGGCGTCGAGCACGGGCCCGAGCACGAAGCCGGGATTGACGCTGCTGAAGTGAAGGCTGCGGCCTTCGGCGGCGACGAAGTCGCGCGCCGCCCGCTCGGCCAGCGTCTTCGACCGGGCATAGGCCGTCACGTGCGGGCCGTCCAGATTCGTCCAGTCGGCCTCCGTGAACGGTGCGGTGCGCGCGTGCGCGTGACCATGGACGATCGCGACCGAGGACGAGGTTTGCACGAAGCGCTTCGCGCCGGCCGCGGTGGCCGCACGCAGGACGCGCAGCGTGCCATCGACCGCCGGCCGGATGAGTTCGTCGGCGTCCTTCGGTTGTGCGAGGGGAAAAGGCGACGCCAGATGCAGCACGCCGTGGACATTCGTCGCCGCATCCGCCCAGCCGTCGTCCGACAGCAGATCGGCGACCGCGAATTCGAGCTTCGCGACATCCCCATGCGCGGCAAGCGTCTTGCGCACCGCGTCGGCCTTGGCCGCGCTGCGCACGGTCCCGCGCACGCGATAGCCCTTGGCGAGCAGCTCGAGCGCACAGTGCTTCGCGATGAAGCCTGAAACCCCGGTGACCAGGATCGTCGATGTCGTCATGGCGTCTGCTTCCTTGTTGATGGCCCAACCCGGACGTGCCGACGAGGTCCGGCGATTTCCAAAGGCGGTGAGGGATGCTCGAGCCCGCTCACGCCACCGCCGGCCGTTCGCCCTGCCTTGCCTTGGTCTTGGCATCCGCGACCGGCAGGGACAGCAGGCGTGCGGTGTTGACGAGCGCCATGTGCGTCAGCGCCTGCGGGAAGTTGCCGAGCATGTGTCCGCTGCGCGGGTCGTACTCCTCGGCCAGCAGGCCGACGTCGTTGCGCAGTTCGAGCAGGCGCTCGAACAGCGCCCTCGCCTCCTGTTCGCGCCCGATCAGATGCAGGTTGTCGGCCAGCCAGAACGAGCACGGCAGGAACACGCCTTCGCCCGGCGGCAGGCCGTCGAGCGCGGCTGTCGTCGCATAGCGCTGCACGAGCCCGTCGACCACCAGTTCGCGCTCGATCGCCTCGACCGTGCCGCGCACGCGCTCGTCCTCGGCCGGCAGGAAGCCGACGAGCACGATCAGCAACAGGCTTGCGTCGAGGCACTTCGTTTCGTACGACTGCACGAAGGTGTTGCGCTCGGCATCGAACCCGGATTCGCAGACTTCGGCGTGGATCTCGTCGCGCAGCTTGCGCCAGCGCTCGACCGGCCCATCGAGCCCGAACCGTTCGACCGCCTTGACCGCGCGATCGAACGCGACCCAGGCCATGACCTTCGAGTGCGTGAAGTGGCGCCGCGGGCCGCGGATCTCCCAGATGCCTTCGTCGGGCTCCTGCCAGTTCGATTCGAGAAACGAAAGCAGCGCGCATTGAATGCGCCATGCGCTCGATTCGGGGTCGAGCCCCGCGCAGCGCGCGAGATGCAGCGTGTCCATGACCTCGCCGTAGACGTCGAGCTGCAGTTGATCGACCGCCGCATTGCCCACGCGCACCGGCGCCGCGCCCTGGTAGCCGGGCAGCCAGTCGAGCTCGCGCTCGTCGAGCCGCCGCTCACCGGTGATGCCGTAGAGGACCTGCAGGTCTTCCGGGCGGCCGGCGGCGGCGCGCAGCAACCACTCGCGCCACGCAATCGCCTCGTCCTTGTAGCCGGCCAGCAGCAGCGCGTTGAGCGTGAACGTCGCATCGCGCAGCCAGCAATAGCGATAGTCCCAGTTGCGCACGCCGCCCGCCTGCTCCGGCAGCGAGGTGGTCGGCGCCGCGATGATGCCGCCGCTCGGCGCGTAGGTCAGCGCCTTGAGCGTCAGCAGCGATCGCACGACGGCGTCGCGCCAGGGGCCATCGAAGGTGCAGTGGCGGGACCACTGGCGCCAATCGCGTTCGGTCGCCGCGAGCGCCGTCTCCGCATCGATCGGCGGCGGCCCCTTTTCATGCGACGGGTGATGGTTCAGCGTGAACGACACGCGCTCGCCGGCGGCAACGTCGAACGCGGCCACCGTCGTCATGTTCTCGCCGTGCGTCGGCACCGTGGCGCGCAGTTCGAGCGAATCGGGCCCGGCGGTGGCCAGCACGGCGTCACCGACACGCCGAACCCAGGGCACGACGCTGCCGTAGTCGAAGCGGATCACGAGCTCCATGCGCATCGCGACCGTGCCGCGCACGCCTTCGACGACGCGCACGATGTCGCGCCGGTCGCGTGCCGGCGGCATGCAGTCGAGGAGCCGCACGGCGCCGCCGGCGGTCTCGAAGGTCGTCTCCAGCACCAGCGTGCCGTCCAGGTAGCGCCGCTGCACCGCCCGCGTCTCGCCGCTCGGCGCGATCAGCCAGCGGCCGTGGCCCGGATCGCCGAGCAACGCGGCGAAGCACGCGCCGGAGTCGAAGCGCGGCAGGCAGGCCCAGTCGATCGACCCGTCGCGCCCGACGAGCGCAGCCGCGTGGCAGTCGCCGATCAGCGCGTAGTCTTCGATCGGAAGGGGCATGTCAGCTCGGGTTGTGCCAGCCGCCATCGGCTGCGATCAACGCGTCGGCCTCGCGCGGCCCCCATGTGCCGGGCGCATAGGGCAGCGCGGCGTGATGGTCGACGAGGACCGGATCGACGACCGCCCATGCCGCCTCGACCGCTTCCTGGCTCGTGTAGAGCGCATCGTCGCCGGCCATCGCGCTGGCGAGCAGGCGCTCATAGGTCGGGTCCTCACCGCTCGCTTCCTCGTGCAGGCACAGCTCGCGCTGCTCGCCGCGAAAGGCCTTGCCGGGTTGCTTGATGCGCGCCGCGAGCGCGATCGTCGAACCCGGTTGCAGCCTGAAGCGCAGGTAGTTGGTGTGGCCGGCGTCGGGGCCGGCGTCGTCGAACAAATGCTGCGGCGGCGCGCGCAGTTGCACCCGCACCTCGAGCGCGGTCGTCGGCAGCTTCTTGCCGGCGCGCAGATACCACGGCACGCCGCCCCAGCGCCACGAATCGATGCCGAGGCGCACCGCGCAATAGGTCTCGACGTCCGAATCGGCAGCGACGTTCTTCTCGTTGCGGTAGCCGTCGTACTGGCCGCGCAGCAGATCGTCGCGCGACAGCGCCTGCATCGCGCGCAGCACGCTCGCCTTCGCGTGGTGCACGGCCTCGAAGCTCTGGTAAGCGGGCGGCTCCATCGCGAGCAGGGCCACGATCTGGAACAGGTGGTTCTCGACGACGTCGCGCAGGCAGCCCGCGCTCTCGTAGAACGCGCCGCGCGCGCCGATGCCGAAGGCCTCGGACATCGTCACCTGCACGCTCGCGACATGGTTGCGGTTCCAGATCGGCTCGAGAAAGGAATTCGCGAAGCGGAAGTACAGGATGTTCATAATCGCGTCCTTGCCGAGGAAGTGGTCGATCCGAAAGATCGACGCCTCAGGAAAGACCGACTGCGCGATGGCGTTGAGTTCGCGCGCCGATGCGAGGTCGCGCCCGAAGGGTTTCTCGACGATCACGCGCGCACCTTCGGCGAGACCGGAGTCGCCCAGGCTGCGGATCACGTTCGCGAAGAGCGATGGCGGAATCGCGAGGTAGTGCGCCGGCCGCTGCGCGTCGCCGAGCGCCGCCTTGAGGTGGGCGAAGGTCTGGGCGTCGCGATAGTCGCCGCTGACGTAGGTGATGAGCGACACGAGCCGGTCGAACACCGCTTCGTCGAGCGCGCCCGATTGCTCGATGCTCTCGCGCACGTGCCGGTGCCATTGCGCCGTGCTCCATTTCGACGAGGCAACGCCGATCACCGGCACCGCCAGCGCACCCGACTTGACCATCGCGTACAGCGCCGGAATGACCTTCTTGTGCGCCAGATCGCCGCTGAAGCCGAAGACGACGAGGGCGTCGGACAGGGGCTGGCCCGCCCTGTTCTGCGCCTCGCCCGTGTCTGCCCTTCCAGTCTTCATGTCGCCTCCTGGCTCTGCTTGCTGCAGTGTAGGCCGCACTTGCGGCGAGGTCTTGCGCGCGCAGCGCAGGACGTGGGCTTGCGCGAGAATGGAAACGACGCGGCTTGTCGCCTTCCCCTCGAGCGGCGCCACCCACTTCGAACTGAAAGGAGACTTGCCCATGCACACCATTTCACGTCGCTCGCTGGGGTTGTCCGCTGCCGTGGCCCTGGTCGCCATCGCGCTGCCCGCCGGTGCGCAATCCTCGGCGGAGGCCAGGAAGAACAAGGTCGTCGTCCAGGTGAGCGACAACGACCCGGCGAAGTGGGGCCTTGCGCTCAACAACGCGCGCAACGTGCAGACCGATCTGGGCCAGGACATGGTCGACCTGGAGATCGTCGCCTACGGCCCCGGCATCGGCATGCTCAAGGACGATTCGCCGGTCGCCACCCGCATTGCGGCCGCGCTCAAGTCCGGCGTCAAGGTCGTCGCCTGCGAGAACACGATGAGGGCGCAGAAGCTCGCCCCTGCCGACATGCTGCCCGACATCGGCTACGTGCCGTCCGGCGTGGTGGAGCTGATGCAAAAGCAGCAGCAGGGCTACGCCTACATCCGGCCCTGAAGGCATCGAGCTGAACGACAACGCGTCGACGCCGCGCGCGCCGATGGTGAACCCGGTCGCGTTCATCGTCGTTGCGCAGCTCTTCGGCACCTCGCTCTGGTTCTCGGCCAACAGCGCCGGGGACGACCTGATCCGCGCCTGGGGCATCACCGCGGCCGACATCGGCACGCTGACGAACGCGGTGCAGCTCGGCTTCATCCTCGGCACGCTCGTGTTTGCGTTGTCGGGGCTCGCCGATCGCTTCGCGGCAAGCCGCATCTTCGGCGTCTGCGCGCTGCTCGGCGCACTCGGCAACGCCGCGTTCGCACTGTTCGCCGAGGGCATGGCGAGCGGCGTGCCGCTGCGCTTCGCAGTCGGCCTGTGCCTCGCGGGCGTCTATCCGCTCGGCATGAAGCTCGTCGTCAGCTGGGTGCCGCACAGTGCGGGCGCGGCACTCGCCTACCTCGTCGGCATGCTCACGCTCGGCACCGCGCTGCCGCACGGCGTGCGGCTGGCGGGGGCCGGCGCTTCCTGGCAATCGACGATCCTCGTCTCGTCGGCGCTCGCGCTGGTGGCGGCCGCGGTCATCTGGCGCCTCGGCGACGGGCCGCACCTGAAGCGAACCCGAGGCGCCGCGCCGCTGCGCCTCGGGCGCGTGCTCGAAGCCTTCAGGGTTCCGGCGTTTCGCGCCTCCGCGCTCGGCTACTTCGGGCACCAGTGGGAGCTGTACGCGCTGTGGACGCTTGCGCCGACCTTCGTCGTCCTGAGTGGCCTGGCGGCGCCGGCGACGCCCGCGCAGTCGGGCTACGCGTTCGCGATCATCGGCATCGGCGCGCTCGGCTGCATCGCGGGCGGCTGGTGGAGCCGGCGCTTCGGCAGCGCGCGTGTCGCGGCGACGGCGTTGGCGCTTTCGGCCCTGTGCTGCGCGCTCTATCCGGCGAGCGGCGGCTGGGCGAGCGGCGCCAAGGTCGCGTTGCTGTTGTTGTGGGGCGCATCGGCGGTGGCCGACTCGCCCCAGTTCTCGGCGCTGTCGGCGCGCGCCTGTGCACCGGAGATCGTCGGCAGCGCGCTCGCCTTGCAGAACTCGATCGGCTTCGCGATCACGATGGTGTCGATCCAGCTCGGCACCGCCTGGGTCGGGCAGATCGGCCCCCACGTCGGCTGGCTGCTGCTGCCCGGCCCCTTGCTCGGGCTCGTCGGCCTGTATCCGTTGTGGCGGGCGCGGCCTGCCGCGACGCAGTGAAAGGCGACTTCGATGACCAACCTGATCGAGCGCTTCGAACGCTGGATAGGCGGCGCGCTGAGCAGCTACCTGACGCAGCGGACGCAGCTGCCAAGCACCGCAGCGCCGACCGACCCCCACAAGCTGCTCGCCTGCATCCGGCCGGGAGACGTGCTGCTCGTCGAAGGTCAGACGCGCATCAGCGTCGCGATCAAGTACCTGACGCAGTCGACCTGGTCGCATGCGGCGCTCTACATCGGCGATGCGCTCGCACAGGCCGCCCCGAGCGGGCTGCGCCACGCCTTCGTCGAGGCGGACCTTCGCCACGGCGTGCGCGCGGTCGGCGTCGGCACATACGGAGGGCTGCACTGCCGCATCTGCCGGCCGGTCGGCATGAACGCAGAGGAGATCGCTGCCGTGATCGCGTTCGTCACCGCCCGCGTCGGCTATCGCTACGACCTGAAGAACGTGTTCGATCTGGCGCGCTACCTGCTGCCGACGCCGCCGGTGCCGTCGCACTGGCGGCGCCGCATGATCGCCCTCGGCAGCGGCGACCCTTCGCGCGCGATCTGCTCCACGCTGATCGCGCAGGCGTTCGAATCGGTGCGCTACCCGATCCTGCCGATCATCGAGCACGTGCCGGGCCGCGATCCGCTGCACCCGAAGGTAGTCGCGGAGATCCTCCACGTCCGCAACTACACGCTGTACGTGCCACGCGACTTCGACGTCTCGCCCTACTTCATCATCGTCAAGCCGACGCTCGCAGCGAACTTCGACTTTCGCCGTCTCGCGTGGGATGACGCGTCGGCGTCCCGCGGCGCGTGAAGCGTTTGCCGCCGCGCGGCGGCGGGCAGGCGCAGGTGCACGCGCTGGCCGACCGGGCTTTCATGCAGGGCGTCGGCAGCGTGGCGTAGAGTCGGGCCATGCACTCAGCCGATCGAGTTGCCTTCGCCGAGCGGTTCGCCCTGGTGCGCGATGCGTCGCTCGCGCTCACGCGATCGCTCAACGCCGAAGACCAGTGCGTGCAGGCCATGCCCGACGCGAGCCCGACCAAGTGGCATCTGGCGCACACGAGCTGGTTCTTCGAAACGCTCGTGCTGCAGCCGTACGCGCGCGGCTACCGGTGCTTCGACGCGCGCTTCGCGCTGCTCTTCAATTCCTACTACGAGAGCCTCGGCCCGCGCCATCCGCGCCCGCTACGCGGCCTGCTGACAAGGCCGACGCTGGCCGAGGTGCACGCCTACCGGGCCGCGGTCGACCTTGCGATGGCCGACCTGCTGCGCGAGTGCCCGGCGCAGGACTTCGCGCTCGCCGCGCCGTTGATCGAGCTCGGGCTGCAGCACGAGCAGCAGCACCAGGAGCTGATGCTGACCGACATCCTCCATCTCTTCTCGCTCAACCCGCTGCTGCCGGCCGTGTTCGACACCCCGGCAGCGCGCCGGTCGACGCCGCCCGCGGCGGGCTGGATCGAGCACCATGGCGGCGATGTCGCGATCGGCCATGCCGGCGCCGGCTTCGCGTTCGACAACGAGACGCCACGCCACACCGTGCGGCTGCTGCCGTTCGAACTCGCGAACCGGCTCGTGACGAACGGCGAATACCAGCGCTTCATCGACGACGGCGGCTACGCGCACGCCGCGCTGTGGCTCTCCGACGGTTGGGCGGCCGTGCAGGCACACGGCTGGCACTCGCCCCTGCACTGGCTGCCCGACGGCCGCGAGTTCACGCTGCGCGGCGCGCAGCCCCGGGACAGCGAGGAGCCGGTGCGCCACCTGAGCTTCTTCGAAGCCGCCGCCTACGCCGAGTGGGCCGGCGCACGCCTGCCGACCGAATTCGAGTGGGAGGCCGCCGTCACCGGCGCGTCGCCGCCGGCGCAGGCCTTCGGCCTGGCGTGGCAATGGACGCGATCGTCCTACGACCCCTACCCGCGCTTTCGGCCTGCGGCGGGCGCGGTCAGCGAATACAACGGCAAGTTCATGGTCGGGCAGATCGTGTTGCGCGGCAGCAGCGTTGCAACGCCGGCAGGCCATGCACGCGCAACCTACCGCAACTTCTTTCCGCCCGCCGCGCGCTGGCAGTTCAGCGGGCTGCGGCTCGCGCGCGATCTGTGAAGGCCGAAGCCGTGAGCACCGAGGGCGCACGTACCGAGTTCCAACGCGAACTGATCGCCGGCCTGTCCGCGCGGCCGCGCCACGTCTCGCCGAAGTGGTTCTACGATGCCGAGGGCTCGCGCCTGTTCGATCGGATCTGCGCCCTGCCCGAGTACTACCCGACGCGCACCGAGCTCGCGCTGCTCGACCGCCATGCGACGGAGATCGCGCAGTTCATCGGCACCGGCCGCGAGATCGTCGAGTTCGGCGCCGGCGCGACACGCAAGGTCCGCATGCTGCTCGACGCCATCGACGCGCCGGCGCGCTTCGTGCCGGTCGACATCTCGGGCGAGCATCTGATGAATGCCGCCGACGAATTGCGCGCCGAACATCCGGCACTCGACGTCTGCCCTGTCGTCAGCGATTTCACGCGCCCGCTCGCGCTGCCCCCTGCGGCAGGCCCGCGCGTCGGCTTCTTTCCCGGGAGTTCGATCGGCAACTTCGATCCGCCCCAGGCGGCGGCGCTGTTGCGCCGCTTCGCCACGCTGCTCGCCGGCGGCGGGCTGCTGATCGGC
>JAMLIM010000086.1 GCA_023954175.1 Rhizobacter sp. | reverse complement strand
CTCATCAAGCCAATCGTTTCGAACCCGAGCTCAAGACCCACGACCGTACAGGACATCGCATCGACGAGGTGGAGTTTCACCCCAGCTACCACGTGCTGATGGGCGCCGCCACCGCCGCCGGTCTGCATGGCACGCCTTGGGCCGGCGAGGGCAGCCACCCGCACGTGCTGCGCGCAGCCAGCTTCATGCTGTTCACCGAGCTGGAGCCCTCCATCCTGTGCCCCATCTCGATGACCTACGCCGTCACGCCCGCGCTGCAGGAAAACGCGGCGGTCTACGCCGACTGGGGCCCCAAACTGACCAGCCGCGCGTACGACCCAGCGCTCAAGCTGTACAAAAACAAGCCCGGCGTGACCATGGGCATGGGCATGACCGAGAAGCAGGGGGGCTCGGACGTGCGCGCCAATACCACACAGGCCGAGCCCGATGGCAGCGATGACTGGGGGGCGCGTTACCGGGTCACCGGCCACAAGTGGTTCATGTCGGCACCGATGTGCGACGCCTTCCTGATCCTGGCCCAGACGCCGGCCGGCCTGTCCTGCCTGTTCCTGCCGCGGGTCTTACCCGACGGCTCGGCGAACCCGATCCGCATCATGCGGCTCAAGGACAAGCTGGGCAACAAGGCCAATGCCAGCTCGGAGGTCGAGTTCGCCGGTGCCACGGCCTGGCTGGTCGGCGAACAGGGCCGCGGCATACCGCAGATCCTGGCGATGGGCTCGATGACCCGGCTCGACTGCGCGCTGGGCACCAGCGGACTGATGCGCCAGGCCTTGTCGATCGCGATCGACCACACGGCCCAGCGCAGCGCCTTCGGCAAGCCGCTGCTGACCCAACCGCTGATGCGCAACGTGCTGGCCGACCTGGCGCTCGAGAGCGAGGCCGCCTGCGCGCTGGCGCTGCGGCTCGCGCGCACCTTCGACCGGAGCGATGATGATCACGAACGTGCGCTGGCCCGCCTGTTGACGCCGGTGAGCAAGTTCTGGATCTGCAAGCGCGGCAGCCACTTCGCGCAGGAGGCGATGGAGTGCCTCGGCGGCAACGGCTACGTGGAAGAGGGTGGCGAAGGGGTGATGGCGCGCATCTACCGCGAGATGCCGGTCAACTCGATCTGGGAAGGCGCGGGCAACATCATGGGGCTCGACCTGCTGCGCGCGCTGCGCCGCAGCGGCAAGGATGCTTCGGTCGCCGACGCGCTGGCCGCCGAACTCGAACCCGCGCGCGGCGCGCACCCCGCGTTCGACCGCGCGCGCGACGCGCTGCTGCAACGCATCGACGGCACGACCGACGAGGCCGACGCGCGCCGCCTGGCGCAGGACGTGGCGATCCTGGTGCAGGCTGCCTTGCTGCGCCAGCACGCGCCCGGCGTTGTGTTCGACGCCTTCTGCGCATCGCGCCTCGCAGGCGACTGGGGCCAGACCTTCGGCACGCTCGCCGCCGCAAGCACCGATTTCGATACGATCATCGCGCGCGCCTTGCCGCGGCAACCTGGAAACTCGTGACCGACCTGATCCTTCATCACTACCCGAGCTCGCCGTTCTCCGAGAAGGTCCGGCTCGTCCTCGGCTTCAAGGGCCTGGACTGGAAGTCGGTCATGGTGCCGACGATGCTGCCCAAGCCGGATGTCGTCGCGCTCACCGGCGGCTACCGCCGCACACCCTTCCTGCAGATCGGCGCCGACATCTATTGCGACACGGCGCTGATGTGCCGCGTGATCGAGCGCGTCGCACCCAAGCCGTCGATCTACCCGCCGAGCGCGGGCGGCGCGACGCACATCGTGTCGCAGTGGGCGGACTCGGCGCTGTTCTGGGTCGCGATCCCGTACACGATGCAGCCGGCCGGCATCGAGCACATCATGCAGGGCGCCTCGCCGGAGGTGTTGAAGGCCTTCGGCGCTGACCGCGCCGCGATGACCACCGGCATGCGCCGCGCGACGCCTGCAGACGCCGCCGCGCAACTCAAGACCTACCTCGGCTGGATCGAGCAGCAACTCGGCGACGGGCGCCGCTTCCTGTGCGGCGAGGCGGCGAGCATCGCCGACTTCTCGGTCGCGCAATCGATCTGGTTCATCCGCCGCGCACCGCCGGTCGCGACCGTGCTCGCACCGCACACCAGGCTCGTCGCCTGGTACGAGCGCGTCGCCGCCTTCGCGCCGCAGCGGCCGACGCAGATCGGCAGCAGCGACGCCATCGCGATCGCCGCCGCGGCCACTTCCACCGCGCCGACCGTGTTCGAGACCGAACCCGGCCTGGTGCAGGGCGACGCGGTGACGGTGAGCGCCACCGACTACGCGCGCGACCCCGTCGTCGGCAAGCTGGTCGGCCTTTCGCGCGAGGAGGTGGCGATCGAACGCCACGATGCGCGCGCGGGCCGCGTCGTCGTGCACTTCCCGCGCATCGGGTTTCAGATCAGGAAAGAGGACGCAGCATGAAGACATTCAAGGGCCGCACGGCCGTGATCACCGGCGCCGCCTCGGGCTTCGGGCTCGAGACCTCACGCATCGCCGCGCGCGAGGGCATGAACGTCGTCATGGCCGACGTGCAGCCCGATGCCCTCGACAAGGCCGCGGCCGAGGTGGCCGCGCTCGGCGCGCAGGTGCTGCCCTACCGTCTGGACGTGTCGAAGGCGGCCGAGGTCGAGGCGCTCGGCGAAGCCGTGCAGCAGCGCTTCGGCGCGCCGCACTTCGTGTTCAACAACGCGGGTGTCGGCTCCGGCGGGCTGATCTGGGAGAACTCGCTGAAGGACTGGGAGTGGGTGCTCGGCGTGAACCTGATGGGCGTCGTGCATGGCGTGCGCGTCTTCACGCCGATGATGCTCGTCGCGGCCTATGCCGACCCGAAGTACGAGGGCCACATCGTCAACACCGCGTCGATGGCGGGCCTGCTGAACCCGCCCAACATGGGCGTCTACAACGTCAGCAAGCATGCGGTCGTGAGCCTGAGCGAAACCCTCTACCAGGACCTGGCGCTCGTCAGCGAGCAGGTGAGCGCCTCGGTGCTCTGCCCGTTCTTCGTGCCGACCGGCATCCAGCAAAGCCATCGCAACCGTCCGGCCGAACTCGGCGCCGACGAGAAGCCGACGCGCAGCCAGCTCGTGCAGCAGGCGATGACGGACAAGGCCGTCGGCTCCGGCAAGGTGAGTGCGGCAGAGGTGGCGCAGAACGTGTTCGATGCAGTGGCCGAGAAGCGCTTCTACATCTACAGCCACCCGAAGGCGCTGGCCAGCGTGCAGACCCGGCTCGAAGACATCATGCAGGCGCGCAACCCGACCGATCCGTTCGCCGGCAAGCCGGAGATCGGCGACGCGCTGCGGTCGGCATTGCGGGCGACGAAGTAGCGCGTCGAGGGCCGTTCGCAACGTCGGCGCGGGCGGCGAGCAGCGGCAGCGCACGCCATGCACATCAACCCCGACCACTTCCTGCAGACGAAGGCGGGTCGCGTCCTCGGCGAGGAGCGCAACGTCGCGGCCTGGGCGCAGTGTCACACAGCGCTGGCCGCGGCCCTCGAAGGGTCCGGCGGAGACGCGACGCTGTTCGTGCTTGTCGGTGCTCAGGGATCCGGCAAGAGCACTTGGGCACGGGCGAAGGTCGCCGAAGATTCGACGGCCATCATCTTCGACGCCATTCTCGTCAAGCGGATCGAACGTGCACCTCTCCTCGCAGCCGCCGCAATGTGGGGCGTACCGGCCGTGGCAGTCTGGTTCAGGGCACCCCTCGAGACATGCCTCGCGCGAAACGCGGCGCGTCCAGCCGACGAATGCGCCGACGAGAGCGGACTGAGGAACGTGTTCGCGGCTTTGGAGCCTCCCAGCGTAGAGGAGGGATTCGCACGGATCCTCGAGATTTAGGCAGCCAAGTTTCGGGGCCGCGCTTGTCTCACTGACCGGCCATATGCACGCGAGGACGGCTACCCGAGCGTCGGCCGTTATCCACGGTGCCGTCGCAGCGCCTTCATCCAGCTTGCGTTGACGAGCATCGCCACGACGAGCACCGAGCCGCACACCTGCAACGCGGCGCCGACGCCGAAGGCCTGCGTCAGCGCGCCCGCGGCGACGCCGGATGCCGCCGGCACGACCTGCGAAATGATCGTGTACATGCTGACGACGCGGCCGCGTGTGGCTTCTTCCGCTTGCGCCTGGATGCCGGCAACGATGAGCGACAGCGCAAGGCCGCCAGCGATGCCGACCGTGCAGAGCAGCGCGACGGCCGTGCCTACCGTGCTCACGCTGCCGAGTGTGGCGAGCGCGAGGCCGGCGACGATCGTCGCGCCGAACACGAGCCGGCCGTTGTGCACGCGGCGCGCGGTCACGAGCGCGACGAGGCCACCGACGATGAGCGACAGCGCGAGCGTGCCGAGAAACGCACCGCGGCCGAGTTCGTCGAGCGCGAGGCGTGTCGACGCCAGCTTGGGCAGCAGCACCGACATCGGCCCCATCGCCAGGTAGCCTGCCATCGCGGCGATCATCAGTTGCAGCAGCAGGGGCTTGGCGGCGACGGCCGACACGCCTTCGCGGATCTCGACCGGGACGGGCTGGTGCACGCGGTCGCTGCCGCGCGTGCGCACGCCGAGCAGCGCGACCGACGACAGCACGAACAGGGCCGCGGCGCCGAGGAACACGCCGGGCCATCCGAAGCCGCGCCGCGCGAGCGCGATCATGACCGGGCCGAGGCCGAAGCCGAGCATCACGAGCAGGTTGAAGAGCACCGACGCGGGCTTCAAGTCCGCCACGCTCGCGATCTGGCCGAGCGTGGCCATGCGCGCCGGCGCGACGAAGGACCAGCCGGCACCCGCGAGCGCCGCCGCGACGACGAGCGTCGGCACACGCGCCGACGCGTCCGGCAGCCACGCGTGCCCGGCCCACAGCAACAGTGCGGCGAGCACGAAGAGCGCCTGCGCGGCATGGATCAGGCGGCCCGGCGCGAGCCGGTCGCAGAGCACGCCGGCGTACCAGCCGAGGACGAGCGGCGGGCCGAAGCACAGGCCGAAGCCGATGCCCGACAGCAGGTCGGAGCCGATCACGTCCTGTGCGTACATGATGACGCTGTAGTTCACCATGTGGCCGGCGGTGAACGCCAGCAGGCACGACAGATAGAAGCGCCCGTAGCGCAGCGCGATCACGCGGGCGTCACTTGAAGAGCGCGCCCGGCTGCACGCGGATCAGCGTCGGCTGCGCGTCCTCGGTGTGCCAGCTCGGAAAGTTCGATGTCGAGACATAGACCGTGCCGTCCCCGGCGATCTCGACGTCGCGCGTGAACGAGACGCGCCGCGGCAGCGGCACGCTGCGCCAGGCGCCGCTCGCGATGTCGAGCGCATGCAGCGCATCGGACTGGTTGCCGTTGACCCAGACGATGCCGCGCTTCTTGTCGACGTTGAGGGCATAGGGCGTATCGCTGCCCTTGGGCATCACGGGCAGGTCGTAGCGCGTGAACTTGCCCGTCTTCGGTGCGTAGCGCACGATGGCCGACTCGGGGAAGGCCCCGATCCACAGGTTGCCGTCGGCATCGGTGCGCAGGCGGCGCGGGCCCTTGAAGGGGGTCGGGATCATCGTCACCTTGCCGGTCGCCGGATCGACGTATCCGATCTCGTCCGTATGCAGGCGCGCGAACCAGGCCTTGCCGTCGGGTGTGATGTCGATGCCGTAGGGCAGGGGCACGCCGGTCGATTGCCGATCGACGGGCAGCCAGTTCGCGAGCGGCACGCCCCAGCTCATCAGCTTGAAGATCGGGCCGATCAGCGTCGTCGTCATGCGTTCGCGAAACGAGCGCGGCGGCAGGTCGTAGAGCGTGAACTTGGCCGTCGCTCGATCGAACATCGCGATCTGGTTCGACAGCGCGAGCGTGAACCAGACGCGGTCCTTCGCGTCGACGCGGATCGTGTGCGGATAGAAGCCCCCTGGCATGTCGTGCAGCGTGAAGGCCTTGGTCTTGGGGTCGAACTCGACCAGGCGGCGCTGCGCCGAAGGCGTGATGAAGATGTGGCCGTCGCGCGGCGACTCGGCGAGCGAATGCGCGTTGGACGTGCTGTCGTGCCGCGGGAATTCCTTCAGCCGCGCGGCAAGCAGGCCGCCGTTGGGTTCGCCGTCGCGATGCGGGATCCGGTACACGACGACGGCGTTGGTCTTGGCGTCGATCTCATAGAGCCGGTCCTGGATGTTGTCGGCGACATAGACGAGACCGCTCTCGGCGAGCAGATCGTCGTGCGTCTGCGACATGGCGTCCCCGATCGGCCACTCGGTGATCGTCGTGCCGGCGAGCGCCGGGCTCCATGGCGCCGGCTCGGCGAGCAGCGACGGGTTCTCGCGCAACCTGCGCCAGCCGCGCTCCAGCATTTCGGGCAGCACGCGCTGGTCCTCGGTCGAGAGCCGCGAGCCGTAGCGCACCATGCGGTGGATCGCGTCGCTCCACTCGGCGGCGGTGCGCTCCTGTCGCAGGAAGGCGTTGCCCTGCTGGTGGCAAAAGCCGCACTGCAGCATGAAGTGCTTCTTGCGCGTCGCGTCACCGAGGTCGAGCGCGCCGAGCCAGACGTTCGCCGGCTTGGCTTCGGCGAGCTTGAAGGGATCGGTCTCGCGCGCCATCGCAACCGACACCTCGGCCTGGCCGGGCGCGGCGTCGACGCTCACGTCCTGGTAGCCCGGCTTGCGCACGATATAGCGCAGCGCCACCCCGCGATCGGCCCAGGTCGCTTGCCCCGCAGCATCGGTGAAGCGCGTGATCTCGACGTCCACCGTGTTCGCCTTGCCGGGCGCCGGGTAGCCGCCGTCGGAGGTGTCGAGCTTGCGCGGCGTGGCGGCAACCTCGCGCACCTTCGCGGTGGCGAGCGGCTGGCCGGATTCATCCTTGACGGTGAGCGTGGCGGCCTGCGCGGCGATCGCGCAGAGCACGGCGCCACACACGAACAGCTTGGACGGTTTCATCGGGATCAACCTTTGTCCTGCACGGTGTTGCCACGCCGATGCGCGGCCCACCAGAAATCGAACACCTCGGCCGAGGTCTTGCGGGGGCGGTAGCCGAACTCCTCCTTCAGCCGCCGGTTGTCGAGCACCGGCCGGTAGCGCAGGAAGCGCAGCTGTTCAGGGCCGTACTGCGTCGCGCCGAGCTTCTTGCCGATCCACAGCGCGGCGAGCAGCAACCATGGCGGCAGCACGCGGCAACGCTTGCCCATGCGCGCGGCAATCTCGTGGATCGTCAGCGCCCCGTCGCCGGCCACGTTGTAGATGCCGGGTGGCGCGCCGGCGAGCGCGTGGCCGATGGCGCCGACGACATCCTGGTCCCAGATGAAGACGAAGGGGCTGTCCGACCCGGCGATCGCGAGCGGTCGCGGCTTGTCGAAGAGGGCGGTGATCTGGTTCTTCACCGTCTCGCCGAGGATGGTGCCGATGCGAAAGATCGTCTGCCTGAGTTGCGGTTGCTGCTGGCGATAGTCGGCGAGCATCTCTTCGACCAGGCGCTTGTGCCATGAATACGCGAACTCGTGGTTGCCGCGGATCGCATCGGTCTCGGTCAGCCAGGCCGGGTTGTCGGCGTGGTAGCCGTAGGCCGCGCCGGAGGACGAGATGACGATGTGCCCGACGCCGGCGCTGACGCACGCCTGCAGCACGTTGCGCGTGCCCTCGACATCGACCTGATATTCGAATTCGCGGTTCGACTTGCCGCCCGGCGTGACGATCGCGGCGAGGTGCACGACGGTGTCGATGCGGTGCTCGCGCAGCAGCGCGGCGAGGCCCGGGTCGCGGATGTCGGCCGCGGCGTAGTGCACGCCCGCGAGGCGCTTGGCCACGGGCGCTTCGCGCAGGTCGAGCGAGACGACGCGCCGCTCGGCATCAGACGCGAGCTGCGCAGCGAGCGCGGCGACCACCTGCAACCCGAGGTAGCCGCCGCCCCCGGTGACGAGCACGCGGCGCGCCGGCGTGCTCACGACTTCTGCGCGACGACCTGCGCCGCGCCCGCCGGAGGATGCTTCATCCAGTAGGTCGAGAGCGACATGCCGGCGACGATGTGCCAGACGCCCCACCAGGCGGTGACGATCGCCATGCCGCCCAGGCCATCGAAGAAGTTGAAGACGAGGACGAGGCCCAGCCCCGAGTTCTGAATGCCGGTCTCGAACGCGACCGATCGGCGATCGCGCTCGACGAGCCCGGCGAGCCGCGCAAAGCCGTAGCCGCCCGCGAGCGCAAGCGCGTTGTGGATGAGGACGACGAAGACAACGAAGCGCGCGTACTCGCGGAAGATCGCCCAGTTCGACGCCAGCGCACCGACCACGAAGCCGACCAGCACGATGAGCGAGAACATGCGCATCGGGCCATGCACCTTCTGCGCGAACGCCGGGAAGCGATTGGCGATGAACATGCCGAGTGCGAGCGGGATGCCCAGCAGCATCGCGATGTCGCCCAGCATGTGCACCGGGTCGAGCGAGAAGCTGCGCAGCAGCGCGCTCATCTGCGCGTCCTGCGACGCCCAGAAGCTCACGTTGAGTGGCGTCATCACGATCGAGGTCAGCATCGACAGCGTGCTGATCGACACCGACAACTCGGTGTTGCCGAGCGCGCGGTGGGTGAAGAAGTTCGAGATGTGGCCGGCCGGGCAGGATGCGACGAGCAGCATCCCGAGGCCGATCGACGGCGCCGGCCGCACGAGCAGCACGAGCACGAAGGTGAAGGCCGGGAACAGCAGGTGGTGGCTGACGAGGCCGATCGCGAGTGCGCGCGGTGTGCGCAGCGCCGCCTTGAAGTCGGCCACCTTCAGGTCGAGCGCGATGCCGAACATCACCAGCGCAAGCACCAGATTCAAGCCGAGCTGCGCCTGCGGGTTGAAATTCAGGCGCACGAGGTCTATGGAGTCGCCCACCGTTGTCTCCTCTTCGCGTTCTTCTTGACGCGAAGGATAACGGGCGAACCAGGGGGTCCGGTCAGGCGCGGTGCGCGGTGCGTTGGCGACCCGCGGAGGGCCGGGCGCGGTCGCGCGTTGCGCGGCTCAGCAGCCCGCGGCCTGGAGCGGCTTGCCGCTGTCGGCGTCGGTCACGACGAGCAGCACGCGGCGGGCCGCCGCAGGGCTTTCCGCCGGCTTCGGCTCGAAGCGCAGCGGCGCCGCGCCGACCGACGGCAGCGGAAGGTATTCGCGCACGACGGCGTCGTGGTGCAGCGTCACGCCGTCGTTCTCGCCCGCCTTCACATCGGAGACGTGACCGTCCTCCGTCACCGCCCAGTAGGCGGCAAGCCGCTGCGGCGCGCCGGGGCCGCGCACGAGGCGGGCGAGGTAGGTGCCGCCTTCCTGCGTCAGCGTGATCGTCACGGTGGCCGGTCGCGCATCACGCCGAGCCAGCGCTGGCCAGTCGCGGTACTCGGCGCCATCGACCAGCACCTGCGGCGTATAGACGAAGCGCGCACCGGATTTCGGGCTGACCTCGTACTGACGCTTCGTGTAGGCCGGGTCGGCGAAACGGTCCTTCCAGCCGAGGCGGTCCCAGTAGTCGACGTGGAACGCGAGGCGCACGACGCCGGGTGTGTCCTTCAGGCTCGCGAGCCACTTGTCGGCCGCCGGACAGGAGCTGCAGCCTTCGGACGTGTAGAGCTCGACGATCGTTGGCACGGTGGCGCCGCTGCTGGCGTGGCAGGCGGCAGGCGCGGCGCGCGCGATAGCGGTCAAGGCCAGCGATGCCGTCGCAAGGACGAGGGCTGCGCCGGTGCGCGTGAGGGGATGTTGCATTGGGGGCTCCCGGGCGTGGCGCCGCAGTTCGGCGCGCTTCAGGATCTGAGTCGCGACAGCGGGTGCGATCTGACAGCGCCTCGGATGCAACGCCGCAATGCGCACAGCGCCTGCCCCGACAATGCACGCCATGCCCTCGCCCTGCAAGTCGCCGTGTCGATGACCCTCGCCGCCGTGCACGATCACGCCGCACCGCTCGCCGTTGCCGTGATCGGGGCCGGCCCGGCCGGGCTGATGGCGGCCGAGACCCTGGCGCAGCGCGGCATGCAGGTCGATGTCTACGACGCGATGCGATCGGTCGGCCGCAAGTTCCTCCTCGCCGGCAAGGGCGGGTTGAACCTGACACATGGCGAAGCGTTCGAGACGTTTCTCGGCCGCTACGGATCGCACCGCACTGCGCTCGAACCGATGCTGCGCGCCTTCGGGCCCGAAGCGCTGCGCGCCTGGGCCGCGGGCCTCGGCATCACGACCTTCGTCGGCACCTCGGGGCGGGTGTTCCCGAGCGATCTGAAGGCGGCGCCGCTGTTGCGCGCCTGGCTGCATCGGCTGCGCACGAGCGGCGTGCGCTTTCACATGCGGCATCGCTGGCTGGGGTGGGACGACGGCGGCGCGCTCCGCTTCGCAACGCCGGAGGGTGAGGCGACGCACGCCCCCGCGGCCACGGTCCTCGCACTCGGCGGCGGCAGCTGGGCACGCCTGGGCTCGGACGGCGCCTGGGTGCCTCTGCTCGAAGCGCGCGGCGTGAAGGTCGCGCCGCTGCAGCCTTCCAATTGCGGATTCGATAGCGGGCCGACGCTCGCCGGCCCGGCCCAGGGCGGCTGGAGCGAGCACTTTCGCAGCCGCTTCGCGGGGCACCCGATCAAGCCCGTTGCGCTGCGCTTCGATGCCGCCGGCTTCGCGCGCCAGGGGGAGTTCGTCGTCACCAGCACCGGCGTCGAAGGCAGCCTCGTCTATGCCGCGTCGGCCGCGGTCCGCGACGAGATCGCGGCACGTGGTCATGCGACGATTCACCTCGATCTGCTGCCGGGGCGCGACGCCTCGACGGTGCTCGCCGAACTCGCGCGTCCGCGCGGCTCGCGCTCGCTCTCGACGCACCTGAAGAGCCGCCTCGGCATCGACGGCGTGAAGGCGGCGCTGCTGCACGAACTGCTGCCACGCGACACCCTGCACGACGCGGCGCAACTTGCCGTGGCGCTCAAGGCGCTGCCACTGACGTTGGTGCGGCCACGTCCGCTCGACGAGGCGATCAGCAGTGCGGGCGGCGTGCCCTTCGACGAGATGGACGAGGCGCTGATGCTGCGCGCGATGCCTGGCGTGTCCTGCGCGGGCGAAATGCTCGACTGGGAAGCACCGACCGGCGGCTATCTGCTCACCGCGTGCTTCGCGACCGGACACCGCGCAGCCTGCGGCGTGCTCGACAGGCTCAAGCCAGCGCGATAGCCAACGCCCGGGCCGAAGAAACTCAGTTGCAGGTGACGGCAACCGTCGCCATCACGTCGGCGACGACGATGCCGCTGCCGTTGACGACGTCGCAGCGCTGTCCCGCGGGCTGGACCGATATCGTCACACGGTAGGTCGAACCGGCCGGCAACACGCCGGGAAACGAGAAGAGACCGTTCTCGGCAAGCACCAGCGTCTGCCCGGCGTTCAGCAGGGTGACGCTGCGACCGGAGCCGAGTCCGGCCAGCGTGCCGCCGACCGACGAGCTCAATGCGCAGCTGACGGCAATGTCGGTCACGTCGCTGCCGTTGGAGTCGACCGTGCCGCTGCCCTTGCTCACGCCGCAGCTTTGGCCGAGCGGCTGGGTGCGCACCGTGACGTCGTAGGCATCGCCGCTCGCGAGGCTGGTCGCGAACACGAAGGTGCCGTCGGCGCTCAGCGTCAGCGGGTCGGCGCCGTTGTTCTGAAGCACGACGCTCGTGCCGGTCGTGAGGCCCTCGAGCCTGCCGCCGATCGTGGCGTCGGAGGTGCCGCCGCACGACGCCAGGGTGGTGATCGCGGCGAGCACGATTGCGCGCTTCGCGTTGCGATTCGTCGAAAGGTTCGGGTGAGCGTTCATGTCGACTCCGGTTTCGCTGGGTTCGGGTGGGCGTCCGCCTGCGTGGCACTTTGTTCTTGTGGCCCCGACGCCGCAAGCTGCTCGCGCAGCGCCGTCTTGAGCACCTTGCCATAGTTGTTCTTCGGAAGGGCGGCGACGATCTTGTAGTGCTTGGGCCGCTTGAAGCGCGCCATGTGCGCGAGGCAGTGCGCGTCGAGCGCGCCTGCGGTCACTTTCGCGCCCGGCTGCACGACGATGAAGGCGACGACCGCCTCGCCCCATTTGGCGTCCGGCGCGCCGACGACCGCCGCTTCGGCGACGCCGGGCGCGGTGAGCAGCACCTCCTCCACCTCGCGCGGATAGATGTTCGAGCCGCCGCTGATGACGAGGTCCTTGCTGCGGTCCTTCAGCGTCAGGAAGCCGTCGGCATCGAGACACCCCACGTCGCCGGTGAAGAGCCAGCCGTCGCGCAGCGCGGCGGCCGTTGCCTGCGGGTTGCGCCAGTAGCCGGCCATCACGCTGTCGCCCTTGATCAGGACCTCGCCGACCGTGCCGAGCGGCAGGTCGCGCCCCTCGGCGTCGGCGATGCGAAGCTGCACCGGCGTCTGCGCCACGCCGACCGACGCGATGCGCTCGGCGTGGCGCGGATGACTGGCGTCCGCCAGATGCGCGCGTGCGAGCGCGGTGCCGACCATCGGCGTTTCGCCCTGGCCGTAGATCTGCACGAAGCGCGGCCCCATCACGCGCAGCGCGCGTTCGATGTCGGCGACATACATCGGCGCGCCGCCGTAGACGATGGTCTTGAACGCGCGCGCACACTGCTCGACGCCGAGCCCCGCCTGTTCGGCGTGCTCGACGAGGCGGTTCACGATCGTCGGCGCGGCGAAGGTCGACAGCGGCGCCAGCCGCCAGCCGAGTTCGAACAACTCCGCCGCATCGACGCCGCCGGAGGCCGGCACCACATGGCGCGCGCCGGCCATCAGGTGCGGGATCGCATAGATGCCTGCGCCATGCGACATCGGCGCCGCATAGACGATGGCGTCGTCGGCCGCCACCGGATCGACATCGACGAAATAGGTGAGCCCCATCGTCATCAGGTTGCGCTGCGTGATCATCACGCCCTTGGGCCGGCCGGTGGTGCCACTCGTGTAGAACAGCCAGGCGACGTCGTTCGCATTGCGCTCGGTCACCGGCACGGCGAAGGCGTCGCGCACCGGTGCGAAGAGGGCATCGGCTTCCGCCGATTCGACATCGATCTGGCGTTCGAGGCCGGCGAGCCGCTCGGCCGCGACTTCGCGCGTGACGAAACCCCAGCGTGCCTGCGCATCGTCGATGATCCACTCCACCTCACGCGCGTGCAGCTTGGCGTTGACCGGCACGACGACGAGGCCGGCCCACCAAGCGGCCCACAGCAACTCCAGGTAGCGCGGGTGATTGCGCATGAAGACGAGCACCCGATCCCCGGGCGCGAGGCCGGCGTCCCGCAGGCGCTGCGCGAGCGCCGCGCTGCGCGCCGCCCACTCGCCGTAGGTCGCCCAGGGCTCGGTGCCGTTGAAGACCGCGGTACGTCCGGGCGCGAGGCGCGCCTGTCGGAGCAGCATCTGGGCGAGGCTCATCGAGTGCGTTGGCGAAGGGTTGGAGGTATCCGAAGGCGTCGTCAATCGGCGAAGTCGCGTGCCTGCAGCTCGATCGGCTGGCCGTGCGGCGTGCGATCGGCGGCACGGTCCCAGGCGTTGGTGTGGCGCGCGAGTTCGCCAGCCGTGCTTGCGCCCTTGGCGGCCACCAGCTGCTCGAGCGCCGCGAGCCAGTGCTGGTAGTAGGTGTCGCCGAGGTCGGCGTCGCCTTGGCTTTGGGCGAGCTTGATCTGCGCGGCGAGCGCGTCGGCCCATTCGGGCCAGGTGAAGAGGCCCTGCTGATGCAGGGACAGCGAGAGGGCGAATGCGTGCGCCTCCCAGGGTTCGCGAAACACCGGCTCGCCGCCGTCGAGGGGTTGGTCGGGCAGGGGCAGGGGAAGCGGAGTGGGGACAGTGTGTGAACTCATGCGGGCTCGAGGTAGGGCTCCCAGGCATCGATCGCCACGCGCAGCCCGGGCTGCGCCTGCGCACCCCACAACTCGCGCGCGTCGAACGCGACGCTGTAGAGCCACTGTGGCGCGTCGCCGCGCCCCTGCGCGTGCGTGTCGGCGAACACGTGCGGGCCGTGCACGCGCTCGACGGTGCCGACACGGCCCGCAGCGTAGGCGGGGAGGCGGGTGTGGTGATCGACGGCGCCCGAGCGTGTGCGTACCCGGTCGCCGACGGCAAAGCGGGCCGGCACCGTCGCCGCGCGTTCGGTCGGCGAGCCCTTGGCGAGCACGCCCGGCACGTCGGCCGCCTGCAGCACGTGGGCGACAGGCCGGGATGCATGCAATGGTCGCGCGGCGGAGATCTCGTCGGCGCGGACGAGGCCACGTTCGCTCATCAAGTTTTCAAGTGCCGCAAGCCAGATCTGGAAGTAGCTCAGGCGCGCGTAGTCGGGCAGCGTCTCGCGCGCGCTGCGGCTCTGGTCGATGTTCCACTCGCCGGTCGCACCCATCGCGAGGGTGAGCGCGAGGGCGCGTGCCTCCCATTCGATGTGCAGGGCATCGCCTTCGGCTTCTGGCACCACCGCGCCGAGGCCGTCGCGGCCGCCCAGGTCGGCGTGGCTGCGGTAGCTCATGGCGTGGCCGCAGGGGAGGGCACGAGGCCGGTGCCGATCATCGAGTCGCGCGTCACGAGCGCGGCGAGTTCGGCCTCGCTCAGCCCCTGCGTGCCCGGCGGTCGCAACGGAATCACGAGGTAGCGCACTTCGGCGGTCGAATCCCAGACGCGGATGGCTGTGCTTTCGGGCAGCGTGACGCCGAAGTCGGCGAGCACGCCGCGCGGGTCCTTCACGACGCGCGAGCGGTACGGCGCGCTCTTGTACCAGGTGGGCGGCAGCCCGAGCACCGGCCAGGGGTAGCAGCTGCACAGCGTGCAGACGACCATGTGGTGCTCGTCGGGCGTGTTCTGGAGCGCCACCATGTGTTCGCCCTGGCGACCGCTGTAGCCGAGCGACGCGATCGCCGCCGTTGCGTCGCGCGCGAGCCAGTCGCGAAAGGCCGGGTCGACCCAGGCGCGGGCGACGACGCGCGCACCGTTGCGCGGGCCGATCTTGGTCTGGTAGGTGTCGATCAGCACGTCGAGCGCGGCAGGGTCGATGTAGCCCTTGGCGGCCAGCACCGTCTCGAGCGCGCGCACGCGCAGTTCCATCGGGCCGAGCTCGCTGTGGTCGTGCGGGTGATCGTGGCCGTGGCCGTGGCTGTGACTTTCGGCCGGATCGTGATCTTGGCTCATTTGCGGATGCTAACTCCGGGTTCCCCCGGGTTGTGGGAAGGTCGGCGTCGCAATAACGTATACGTTAATGAATCCTGTAACGTACGCCAAACCAACCACCGGCCCCGGCACGCCCGATGCGTTGCGCGATGTCGGGCGCGATCTGGTGCGGCCCGAATGCGTGCTCGCGACGCGCAGCGGGGACGTCTACACGGCAGACTTCCGCGGCGGCGTGATGCAAATCCGCCCGGACGGCAGCCAGACGCTCTACAGCGGCGACGGCCCCGACGGCCTCTTGCTGCAACCCAACGGCATCGCGCTGCTGCGCGACGGCAGCTTCCTGCTGGCGCAGCTCGGCGCCGACGACGGCGGCGTCTACCAGCTCAATCGGCGCGGCCAGGTGCGCCCCTGGCTGCAGACGGTCGAGGGCATCGATCTGCCACCGACCAACTTCGTCGTCGAGGACTTCGCCGGCCGCTTCTGGGT
Organism: Rhizobacter sp.; assembly: GCA_023954175.1. Taxonomy (GTDB): domain Bacteria; phylum Pseudomonadota; class Gammaproteobacteria; order Burkholderiales; family Burkholderiaceae_C; genus CAIKUF01. The sequence continues at coordinate 219 of JAMLIM010000086.1, read as the reverse complement.
CACGGTCAGCACGCGGCAGCGGCCGCGCGCGCTCGGCTACCGGCGCGGCTGCGACGACGGCTTCATCGTCGTCGTCGACGCGCGCGGCGCCCGCATCGCCGCCGACGGGCTGGGCTACACGAACGAGGTTGCCGTTTCGCCCGATCGCCAATGGCTCTACGTGAACGAGACCTTCGCGCGCCGCCTGTCGCGCTTCGCACTGCACGCCGACGGGTCGCT
>JAMLIM010000085.1 GCA_023954175.1 Rhizobacter sp. | reverse complement strand
GCGCGGCGGGCACGCCGCGGCGCTCGAGATAGCCGGGCGCGCCGACCAGCACCCAGGGGTTGAGGCCGAGGTAGCGCGCGCCGAGCGACGATTCGGCGAGCCGGCCGATGCGAATCTCCAGGTCGACGCCCTGCTCGACGAGGTTGACGTAGCGGTCGTCGAAGCTCAGGTCGATGCTGACCTCGGGATGCGCCCGCATGTACCGCAGCACGAGCGGCGTCAGCACGCGGCGGCCGAATGCGACCGAGGTGCTGATGCGCAGCCTGCCGCCGCCCTGGCTTTGCAGCAGCGCGGCAAGGCTGTCGGCGGCCTCGATCTCGCGCTGGATCGACTTGCACTTCTCGTAGTAGAGGGCGCCGATCTCGGTTGCGCTCACGCCGCGCGTATGGCGGTTCAGCAGCCGCGCGCCGAGCCTGGCTTCGAGCGCGGCGACATGCCGGGTCGCGGTCGGCTGCGTCACGCCGAGGTCGGCCGACGCCTTCGAGAAGCTGCCCGTCTCGACGATGCGGACGAAGAGTTGCAGCCCCGCGAGACGGTCCATCGGCGAACTGTAGCGTCGCGCGTTGCCGCGCCACATGGCTGCCGAACCCTATGGAATTTACTGACAGGCATTGCGCGGTGTTTCACTACAGTCCATCGTCAGGCCGGAGCGGGCACTTGGTATGCGCGCGCCGCCTTCCGATCCGGTTCAGACACAAGGAGACACCCGATGCAAAAGCGACATCTAGTCAAGTCCGCGCTGGCACTGCTCGTCGCCGCCTTGGCTGCGGCGCCGGTGCTGGCCGACGACATCGTGCTCAAGGCTTCGCATCAGTTTCCCGGCGGCAAGGGCGACGTGCGCGACGAGATGGTGCAGATGATCGCGCGCGATGTGGCCGCGGCGAATGTCGGGCTCGAAATCAAGGTCTTTCCCGGCTCCAGCCTGGTCAAGGCCAAGGAACAGTGGAAGGCGATGCAGACCGGGCAGATCGACATGACCTCCTTCCCGCTCGACTACGCCTCGGGCTTCCACCCGCAGTTCGGCGCCACGCTGATGCCGGGCCTGGTGAAGGGCCATGCCCATGCGCGGCGCATCAACGACTCGGCCTTCATGAAGGACATCAAGGCCATCATCGAGCAGGGCGGGGTCAAGGTGCTGGCCGACGCCTGGCTGGCCGGCGCCTTCGGCGGCAAGGACAAGTGCATCAAGAAGCCCGAGGATGTAGTCGGCATGAAGGTGCGCTCGGCCGGCGCCACCTTCGCCCAGATGTGGGCCGGTGCCGGCGCTTCGATCGTCTCGATTCCCTCCAACGAAGTCTACAGCGCGCTGCAGCAGGGCGTGGCGCAGGGCACCGACACCTCGACCGGCAGCTTCGTCTCTTTCCGCCTCTACGAGCAGATCAAGTGCATCACCGCCCCCGGCGACAATGCCTTGTGGTTCATGTACGAGCCGGTGCTGATCAGCATGAAAAGCTGGAACAAGCTGAACGACGCGCAGCAGAAGGCGCTGATGGCGGCCTCGAAGAAGGCCGAAGATTTCTTTGAGAGCGAATCGAAGAAACTCGACGACAAGATGGTGGAAACCTTCAAGGCGAACAAGGTCGAGGTCGTCACGCTCACCGACGCCGAAGCCGATGCCTGGCGCGCGGTGGCGCAGAAGACCTCCTACAAGCAGTTTGCCGAGAAGGTCCCGGGCGGCAAGGAGCTGATCGAAAAGGCCTTGAGTGTCAAGTAAGCAAATTCCGCCGCTGCCCGCCTGGGCAGCGGCGGTGCACGCGGTATCGCGTGCCTTCGGCGTGTTCTCGGCCGGGCTCATCGTGCTTGCGATCATCGTGGTCTGCCACATGGTGTTCGTGCGCGCGGTGCTCGGCGAGTCCTCGATCTGGCAGACGGAGTTCGTCACCTTCTCGCTGGTGGCGGCGACCTTCCTTGGCGCGCCCTACATCCTGCTCTCGCGCGGTCACGTGGCGGTGGACGTGCTGCCCTTGATGGTCGGCGTGCCGGCGCGGCGCATGCTGTTCCTGTTCGGCCACCTCGTCGCATTCGTGTTCTGCGCCTTCTTCCTCTACGCCGCCGTGCCGTGGTGGTACGAGGCGTGGCAGACGGGGCAGACGACGTCGTCGATCTGGCGCGCGCGGGTCTGGATTCCGTACCTGTCGGTGCCGGTCGGCCTCGCCCTGCTGTGCCTGGAGTTGATCGCGGACGGCTATCTCGTCGCCGCAGGCCGGGCCGATCCGTTCGGTCTCGCGCCGGACGCCAGGCTGTGAGCCTGTGCGCGTGAGTACGCGTGAGTACGCAACCATGAGCCCACGCCGGTGACGCCGCTCATGATCGGCTTGCTGATCATTGTCTTCACGGTGCTGGTGCTGGCCACCGGCCTGCCCATCGCCTTCGGCCTGGGCGCAGTCGCGCTGGCCTTCATGATCTACTTCGACGGCTGGCACGCCGTCCATTTCGTGCCGGAGACGATCTTCGCCGGGCTCGATGATTTCACCCTGGTATCGCTGCCGATGTTCATCATCATGGGCGCGGCGGTGGCTTCGTCGCGTGCCGGCTCCGACCTCTACGAAGCGCTGGCGCGCTGGCTGAACCGCGTGCCCGGCTCGCTGGTGATCTCCAACATCGGCGCCTGCGCGCTGTTCTCCGCGCTCACCGGCTCCTCGCCGGCCACCTGCGCGGCGATCGGCAAGATGGGCATTCCCGAGATGCGCAAGCGCGGCTACGATGCCGATCTCGCCACCGGCGCCATCGCCGCCGGCGGCACGCTGGGCATCCTCATCCCGCCCAGCATCACCATGATTCTCTACGGCATCGCTTCCGAGACTTCGATCGGCCGGTTGTTCATCGCCGGCATCCTGCCGGGCCTGCTGCTCACCGGACTGTTCATGGCCTGGGCGCTGTTCCTCAGCTGGAAGCGCGGCACCAGGCTGGTCGACAGCGAGCGCATCTACTCGATGAAGGAAAAGCTCGAACTGCTGCCGCGCCTGCTGCCCTTCATCGCCGTCATCGTCGGCGTGGTGTATGCGCTCTACGGCGGCATCGCCACGCCCTCGGAGGCGGCCGGCGTCGGCGCGCTGCTGTGCCTGGTGATGGTGATGGTGATCTATCGCGTCTGGCGGCCGATGGATCTATGGGTCATCCTGCGCGCCGGCCTGTGCGAATCGGGCATGCTGCTGATGATCATCGGCACCTCGATCCTGTTCGGCTACATGATGTCTTCCCTGCAGGTCACGCAGTCGGTGGCCGAGGCGATCGCTGCAATGCAGGTCAACAAATGGGTCATTCTGGCGGCGATCAATGCGCTGCTCCTGGTGGCCGGCATGTTCCTGCCGCCGGCTGCGATCATCCTGATGACCACGCCCATCCTGATCCCGGTAATCCTTGCCTCCGGGTTCGACCCGATCTGGTTCGGCGTGATCCTGACCATCAACATGGAACTGGGGCTGATCACGCCGCCGGTGGGGCTCAACCTGTTCGTCATCAACGGCATCACGCCCGATGTCAAGCTGCCCACGATCCTGCGCGGTGCGCTGCCCTTCATGGGCTGCATGGTCCTGGCCATCCTGATTCTGTGCGTGTTCCCCGAACTGGCAACCTGGCTGCCGGCGGCGTTGATGGGCTGATGCAGATGGGTTGACGCGTATGGGTTGACGCGCACGGGTTGAAACACGCGGCGCGCCATTCCGCCCCGGAATAGGATTTATCCGCTCACTGGGATTCCCAAGCCGCCGCCATTGCGCGAGCATTGCCCCTGGCTTGCAACATGCGGGCAAGGAGCAACTCATGGCAAAGATGAAGGCCGTCATGGCCGCGGTGCTGGTGATGGAGAAGGAAGGCGTGAGCCAGGCCTTCGGCGTGCCGGGTGCGGCGATCAACCCGCTCTACGCCGCCATGCGCGAGCGCGGCACGATCGCGCACGTGCTCGCGCGCCACGTCGAAGGCGCGTCGCACATGGCCGAGGGCTACACGCGCGCGGTGGCGGGCAACATCGGCGTGTGCATCGGCACCTCGGGGCCGGCCGGCACCGACATGATCACGGGCCTCTATTCGGCGATCGCCGATTCGATCCCGATCCTCGCCATCACCGGCCAGGCGCCGCGCGCGCGGCTCTACAAGGAAGACTTCCAGGCGGTCGACATCGAGTCGATCAGCAAGCCGGTGACGAAATGGAGCGTCACCGTGCGCGAGCCGGCGCAGGTGCCGCGTGCCTTCCAGCAGGCCTTTCACCTGATGCGCTCGGGCCGCCCGGGCCCGGTGCTGATCGACCTGCCGTTCGACGTGCAGATGGCCGAGATCGAGTTCGACATCGACACCTACGAGCCGCTGCCGGTCTACAAGCCGAAGGCGACGCGCGCGCAGGTCGAGAAGGCGATCGAGATGATGCAGACGGCCGAGCGGCCGCTGATCGTCTCCGGCGGCGGCGTCATCAACGCCGACGCCAGCGCACTGCTGCAGGAGTTCGCCGAACTCATGAACGTGCCGGTGATCCCGACGCTGATGGGCTGGGGCACGATCCCGGACGACCATCCGCTGATGGCCGGCATGTGCGGCCTGCAGACGAGCCACCGCTACGGCAATGCGACCATGCTGGCGAGCGATCATGTGCTCGGCATCGGCAACCGCTGGGCGAACCGCCACACCGGCTCGGTCGAGGTCTACACCTTGGGCCGCACCTTCACGCACGTCGACATCGAGCCGACGCAGATCGGCCGCGTGTTCGGGCCGGATCTCGGCATCGTGTCGGACGCGAAGGCGGCGCTCGAGCAGTTCGTCGCCGTCGCGCGCGAGATGAAGGCGGCCGGCAAGCTGAAGGACCGCAGCGCCTGGGTCGCCGAGTGCCGCGAGCGCAAGCGCACGATGCTGCGCAAGACGAACTACGAGGCGGTGCCGATGAAGCCGCAGCGCGTCTACCAGTGCATGAACAACAACTTCCCGCGCGACACGACCTATGTCTCGACGATCGGCCTGAGCCAGATCGCCGGCGCGCAGTTCCTGCACGTCTTCGGCCCGCGCCAGTGGATCAACTGCGGCCAGGCCGGGCCGCTCGGCTGGACGATTCCCGCCGCGCTCGGCGTGCGCGCGGCCGACCCGTCGCGCACGATCGTCGCGCTCTCGGGCGACTACGACTTCCAGTTCATGATCGAGGAGCTCGCCGTCGGCGCGCAGTTCAAGCTGCCCTACATCCACATGGTCGTCAACAACAGCTACCTCGGCCTGATCCGCCAGAGCCAGCGCGGGTTCTCGATGGACTATTGCGTGCAGCTCGGCTTCGACAACATCAACGCGCCGCAGCTCGAAGGCTATGGCGTCGATCACAAGCAGGTGGTCGAAGGCATGGGCTGCAAGTTCATTCGCGTCTACAAGCAGGAAGAGATCAAGCCGGCGATCGAGCAGGCGAACAAGTGGCTCACCGAGTTCAAGGTGCCGGTCGTCATCGAGGTCATGCTCGAGCGCGTGACGAACATCTCGATGGGCACCGAGATCGATGCCGTCAACGAGTTCGAGGAGCTCGCCATCGGTCGCGAAGACGCACCGACCGCCGTTGGCTTGCTGGACTGAGTTCGGCGGATTGATAGAGTCGCCTTTCCCACTCGGAAAGCGAAACACAGGAGATTGCATGCCCAAGTTCGCCGCCAACCTCACGATGCTCTTCACCGAGGTGCCGTTCCTCGACCGCTTCGAGCGCGCCGCGAAAGCCGGCTTCGATGCGGTGGAGTTCCTGTTCCCCTATGCGTTCCCGGCAGCTGAGATCAAGTCCCGGCTCGACGCCAACGGCCTCAGGCTCGTGCTGCACAACCTGCCCGCCGGTGACTGGGACGCTGGCGAGCGCGGCATCGCCTGCCTGCCCGACCGGGTCGACGAGTTCCGCCAAGGCGTTGCGACGGCGATCGAGTACGGCACGAAGCTCGGCGCGCCGCGCCTGAACTGCCTCGCCGGCACGGTGCCCGATGGCGTGAGTGATGGCGTGCTGCGCGAGACCTTCGTCGCCAATCTGAAGTTCGCGGCGGGCGAAATGAAGAAGGCCGGCCAGCGTCTCGTGATCGAGCCGATCAATACCTTCGACATTCCCGGCTTCTTCTTGAACCGGACGCCGCAGGCGCTCGCCATCCTCGACGATGTCGGCTCCGACAATCTCTTCGTGCAGTACGACATCTATCACGCGCAGCGCATGGAGGGCGAGCTTGCCGCGACGCTCTCGAAGCACCTCGCGCGCATCGGCCACATCCAGCTCGCCGACAATCCGGGCCGCAACGAGCCCGGCACCGGCGAGATCAACTACGACTTCCTGTTTGCGCACCTCGACAGGATCGGCTATGACGGTCACATCGGCTGCGAGTACAAGCCGGCGACGACGACCGAAGCCGGCCTCGGCTGGCTCGCGCAGGCGCGCGGCTGAGCGTCGGCCAACGCCGCCTTCAACTTCAACAAGGAATGCAATCCATGGCAACGACACCCCTCAAGCTCGGCTTCATCGGCCTCGGCATCATGGGCACGCCGATGGCGGGCCACCTCGCCAAGGCCGGCCACACGCTCTTCGTGACGACGCGCAGCAAGGTGCCTGCGGAGATCGCCGCGAGCGGCGCCACCGTGTGCAAGACCGCAAAGGCGGTGGCCGAACAGGCCGACATCGTCTTCCTCATGGTGCCGGACACCCCCGACGTCGAAGCCGTTCTCTTCGGCGAAGAGGGCGTCGCCGCCGGCCTCAAGAACTCGTCGGACGGCCCTTCGGGCCGCGTGGGCAAAACCGTCGTCGACATGAGCTCGATCTCCCCGATCGAGACCAAGGTCTTCGCCAAGCGCATCAACGAGCTCGGCTGCGACTACCTCGACGCCCCCGTCTCGGGTGGTGAAGTCGGCGCCAAGGCCGCCAGCCTGACGATCATGGTCGGCGGCCCGGAGGCCACATTCGAGCGCGTCAAACCGCTGTTCGAGCTGATGGGCAAGAACATCACCCTCGTCGGCGGCAACGGCGACGGCCAGACGACCAAGGTCGCGAACCAGATCATCGTTGCGCTCAACATCGCCGCCGTCGGCGAAGCGCTCGTCTTCGCGAGCAAGGCCGGCGCCGACCCGGCCAAGGTGCGCCAGGCGCTGATGGGTGGCTTTGCGGCGAGCCGCATCCTCGAGGTGCACGGCGAACGCATGGTCAAGCGCACCTTCAACCCGGGCTTTCGCATCGGGCTGCACCAGAAGGACCTGAACCTCGCGCTGCAGGGCGCACGCGCGCTCGGCGTGGCACTGCCGCAGACCGCCGGCGCGGCCCAACTGATGCAGGCCTGTGCCGCCAATGGCATGCAGGAGCTGGACCACTCGGCGCTCGTCAAGGCGCTCGAGCTGATGGCGCATCACACCGTCATGCCGGACGCCTGACGGCAGCAACCACGACACCCGCGCGACAACCGCGCGACACCAGAGCACCCGATGAGCCCACCGGCGATCGACCCGCGCGCGTTCCTGCGAAGCCTGTTCGACGCCGCCGTCACGCGCGCGCTGCCGGCGCACAACACGGCAGCGTTCCTTCCGAAGCCGCCGACCAAGGGGCGCACGGTCGTGCTCGGGGCCGGCAAGGCGGGCGGCGCGATGGCGGCGGCGGTGGATGCGCTGTGGCCGGCCGATGCGCCACTGTCGGGCCTCGTCGTCACGCGCTACGGCCACGTGCCGCCCGCCTACGCATCGCGCCAGCAGCAGGGGCGCGCGCGCATCGAGGTCGTCGAGGCGTCGCACCCGGTGCCCGATGCGGCCGGGCGCGACGCGGCGCGGCGCATCGCCGAACTCGCGCACGGCCTGACGGCCGACGACCTGGTGCTGTGCCTGATCTCGGGCGGCGGATCGGCGCTGCTGGCGATGCCGGCCGAAGGCCTGACGCTCGAGGACAAGCAGGCCGTCAACAAGGCGCTGCTCAAGAGCGGCGCGGCGATCGACGAGATGAACTGCGTGCGCAAGCACCTCTCGGCGATCAAGGGCGGCCGGCTCGCGGCGATGTGCGCGCCCGCGCGCGTCGTGACGCTGCTCATCAGCGACGTGCCGGGCGACGCGCCCGAGGTCATCGCGAGCGGCCCGACCGTGCCTGATTCGACCACCTGCGCGGATGCGCTGCGCATCCTCGAGCGCTATGCGATCGATCTGCCGCGCGCCGCGCGTGAAGGCTTGACGAGCGGCGCGTTCGAGACGCCCAAGCCCGGCGACGCCTGCTTCGAGGGCCACGCGGTGCACATGATCGCGACGCCGCAGCAAAGCCTGGAGGCCGCGGCCGCGTTCGCACGCGAGGCGGGCGTCGAGGCCCACATCCTGTCCGACGAGATCGAGGGCGAGTCGCACGTCGTCGGCCGCGTTCATGCGGCCATCGCGCGCGCCGTGGTGCGGCGCGGCGAACCGTTCGCGAAGCCGTGCGTGATCCTCTCGGGCGGCGAGACGACCGTGACCGTCAAGTCGAAACAGGGCCGCGGCGGGCGCGCGACCGAGTTCCTGATGGGCTGCGCGATCGCGCTGCAGGGCGTCGAAGGGGTGCACGTGCTCGCCGCCGACACCGACGGCATCGACGGCATCGAGGACAACGCCGGCGCGATCGTCACGCCGGACACGCTCGCACGCGCGGCGGCCGCGGGCCTGAAGGCGCAGGACTTCCTCGACCGCAACGATGCCTACAACTTCTTCGCTGCGCTCGGTGATCTGGTCATGACCGGGCCGACGTTCACGAACGTGAACGACTTTCGCGCGCTGCTCGTCCTGTAGACGGGCGTCTGCGCAGCGCGCGCTGCGCCGGGTCGATTCGGCAGAAGGCGCATGTAGGACAGCGCCTACACGCGTATTGCGGCCCGGCCCCTTGCGTGGGCTGCCGGCTGCGGGCATGCTCGGGGCACGGGCCCTGTCGCGCAGCCTTCTGCGAATCCGGCCTTCGCCTGTACCCGATGTCCAAACTGCGCACCTTCATTGTCGAAGACAGCCCCGTCATCCGCGAAAACCTGATTGCGACGCTCGAGGAACTGGTGCCGCTCGAGGTCGTCGGCTACGCCGAGGACGAGCCCGGCGCCCTGCGCTGGCTGCGCGACGGCGGCGGCGGGGGCTGCGATCTGTGCATCGTCGACATCTTCCTCAAGCAGGGATCGGGCTTCGGCGTGCTGCGCGCGATGAAGGACGCGCCCTGGCCGCACCGGCGTGTCGTGCTGAGCAACTTCGCGACGCCCGACGTCCGGCGGCGCTGCCTCGATCTCGGCGCCGACAAGGTGTTCGACAAGTCCAACGACATCGACGCCCTGATCCGCTATTGCGAACGGCTGGCGGCGGGCGAGAACGTCGACACCGACCCCGACACCCGTGTCGGCGGTCTCGAGCCCTCGGCCTGAGCGATGGCCCGGGTGCGTGGCCTACTGGATGAGCCCGGCCTTCAGCGCGTAGTAGGTCAGGTCGCTGTTGGACTTGAGCGCCATCTTCTCCATCACCCGCGTGCGGTAGGTGCTCACCGTCTTCACACTGAGCGACATGCCGTCGGCGATGTGGCCGATTGTCTCGCCCTTCGCGAGGCGCAGGAAGACCTGCAGCTCGCGCTCGGACAGCAGTTCGTGCGGCTCCTTCGACGCCGTCGGGTCGAGCCCGCTTGCCAGCTGCTCGGCGACCGCGGTCGAGATGTACTTGCGCCCGCGCGCGATGGTGCGGATCGCGTTGACGATTTCCTCGGGGTCGCATTCCTTGTTCAGGTAGCCGCTCGCCCCCTGCTTGAGCATCGTCGTCGCGTAGTGCGCCTCCGGGAAGCCGGAAAGGATCAGGATCGGCAGCTCCGGCACGCGCGCATGAATCGCCGCGAGCGCATCGACGCCGCTCTGGCCCGGCATCGACAGGTCCATCACGAGGACGTCGAGATCGCCCTGGCGCACGAGCTCGAGCGCCTCCCGGCCGTTGGCCGCTTCGCCGGTGACGCGCAGATCCACCTGCTCCGAGAAGTACTGGCGCAGCCCGTTGCGCACGATGGCATGGTCGTCGGCGATGACGATTCGGATCATGCTGCAAGACCCCGTGTTGTCGATAGGCCGAACGAGTTTAGGGCAAGGCGGCAACCGCCGTGCACGCCTTCACGCCGCCGCCTTCGCTGCAACCCGGGGGCAGGCCGATGAGGGAACCCGCCAAGTTGCAGGGCCATCTGGTGGCCGTCATTGCCGCCGGGCTGGCGGCCGTGCTGGTGCTCGTGATCAGCGAGACTTCGCACTGGAGTTCGCGCACCGCGCTCGCCGAGCTGGGCGAGATCAGTGCCGCGCGCATTCACGTGCAGCGTCTGCTGCTGAGCGTGACCGACGCCGAGACCGCGCAGCGCGGCTACCTGCTCACCGGCCGCAAGGAGTATGTCGAGCCCTACGCCGCGGCGATGAAGTCCCTGCCCGAGACGCGCGAATGGCTGCGCCGGCACTACGCCGGGCGCGACGTGCTCGAAGGGGCGATGACCAAGCTCGACGAGCTGGTTGCCGAGAAGCTGTCGGAGCTCGAGCTCGTGATGAACCTCTACGAGTCCGGCCGGCTCGACGCGGCGCGCGAGGTGCTGCTGTCCAACATCGGCAAGGAGCGCATGGACGTGCTGCGCACGACCTCCGAGGCGATGCTCGCGGACGAGGCGCGCGGCGGCGAAGCCACCCGCCAGCGCATCACCAGCACCTTGCTGCTGAATCGCGTCGGCGTCGCCGTGATGACGGCGCTGAGCCTGATGGCGCTGCTGCTGTACCTGCGCTCGGTGCGCGCCCTCGACGTGCAACGGGCGCGCCAGCAGTCCGAGATCCAGGCCGAGCGCGACCAGCTCGAGGTCGAGGTCGCGCGCCGCACCGCCGAGCTCACGATCCTCTCGCGCCACCTGCTGACCGCGCGCGAGGACGAGCGCGCGCACCTCGCACGCGAACTGCACGACGAGCTCGGCGCGCTGCTGACGGCGGCCAAGCTCGACGTCGCGCGCATCAAGACGCGCATCACCGCGCTCTCGCCCGAAGCGGGCGAGCGGCTCGTCCACCTGGCCGAGATGCTCAACAGCGGCATCTCGCTCAAGCGACGCATCATCGAGGACCTGCGGCCGTCGTCGCTGGCCAACCTCGGCCTCGTCGCGGCGCTTCGCATCCTCGCCGAGGAGTTCGGCCAGCGCAGCGAGATCCGCGTCGCCTGCGATCTGCAGCCGGTGCACCTGCCGCCGACGAGCGAGCTCACCGTCTACCGCCTGGTGCAGGAGGCGCTGACCAACATCGCAAAGCACGCCCATGCGCACAGCGTGCACGTCACGCTCGGCGAGCGAGACGGCAAGGCCGCGGTCGAGGTGCGCGACGACGGCGAGGGCTTCGACCCACGGCAGGTCAAGGCCGCCAGCAGCGGCCTGCTCGGCATGCGGTTTCGGGTCGAGGCCGAAGGCGGTGAGCTGCAGCTGCGGTCAACGCCCGGGCAGGGCACTTCGGTCATCGCCACGCTGCCGCTGCAGGGCGATGCCGAATTGAGCTGAGCGTGAGCTGAGCGCGGGCGGAATCGCGGGCGGAATTGCGGGCGGAATTGCGAGCGAGTTGCGCCCGCCGTGGCCGCGGCAGTCGATGTCGGTCTTGTCCTACAGCGGATGTCCCGTTTCACCCACAACCCGACGCGCCCTGCGCCGCTGCACGCGGCGGTGTCTTCTTCCTAAAGTGAATCCATCGAGGCGCCACCCAGCGCTTCGATCCGATCCACTCCACAGGAGCACCGTCATGTTGCATTACGCAGTCGTCTTTTTCGTCATCGCACTGATCGCCGCGCTGTTCGGCTTCGGCGGCATCGCCGCCGGCGCCGCGAGCATCGCGCAGGTGCTCTTCTTCGTCTTCATCGTGCTGGCGATCGCCAGCTTCCTGTTCGGGCTGGTCAGGCGGGGCTGAGCGCCGGCTCGGCCGCGTGCCGCGATCGTCACCGATCGCGCTGCCCATCCCATCACCCGAGCTCTTCGAATTTCTGAAAGGAACACCATGACTCCATCGACCGTCTCCAACACGCAGCCTGCCGCCGATACGGCGAGGAATCTCGTCGACCAGGGCGCGCGCGCCGCGCACGCCACGGTGAGCCAAACCCGGCGCGCCGCCAACCATGCGATCGACAGCGCGGCGGACGACATCGCCGACGCCGGCGCCGCCAGCTCGCAGACCCTGCAACGCGCGCTCGACCGCACGCAGCAGTTCGGGCGCCACACGCTCGAGGTGGTGCGCGACGGTTCGCAGCAGTTGCGCCTGAAGGCGCAGCGCGCAACGGACGCGTCGGCCGACTACATCCGCCACGAGCCGATCAAGTCGGTGCTGCTGGCGGCTGCTGCCGGCGCCGCGCTGGTCGTGCTGGGCTCGCTCTTCACGCGCGCGCGCCGCGCTGGCCGATGAGCGCAACGGTGCGCCATCGCGCGCGCCGTTCCGACCCGCACGACCCTCAAGCTTCGAGGAGAACCGGAATGAAACTGCACCACAGCCTGTCGGCCGTCAGCGCCGCGGCATTTCTGATTGCCCTGCCGGGCTGCGCCGTGACGCGCGGCCAGGAAACCGTCGGTGCCTACATCGACGACAGCGCGATCACCGTCAACGTCAAGGCCAGGCTCGCCGATGCCGCGGCGGTCGATGCCGCGGCCATCAGCGTCGAGACGCTCGAGGGCACCGTGATGCTCTCGGGCTTCGCCCGGAGCAGCGCCGAGAAGACAAGCGCCGAACGCCTCGCGTACGAGGTCAAGGGCGTGAAGTCGGTGCACAACGCGATCGTCGTCCGCAGAAGCTGAGGCGCGCGGAACGATCCATCTTCAATCAACCAAGGAGTTCAACATGAACTGGGACCAGATCAAGGGAAACTGGAAGCAACTCAAGGGCAAGACCCAGGAGCAATGGGGCAAGCTCACCGACGACGACTTCGACGTCATCGCCGGCCGCCGCGATCAGCTCGCCGGCAAGATCCAGGAGCGCTACGGCATCGCCAAGGACGAGGCCGAGCGCCAGGTCGCGCGCTGGGAGCGCAGCGCCACCGACGCCTGGTTTGCGCCCGACCGGCCGCATGAACGCGTCTGAACGCATCTGATCGCGCCGCCGGGCCTGCATGCGCGGGCCCGGCGCGCGAGCAGACCCCCTCCGATGCAACGAAAGGACTCATCATGAAATCGCAACCCACCCTCAAGCTCACCACGCTGGCCGCCTTGGCCTCTGCGGCCTTCCTGGTTGCCTGCAGCGATTCGCAGCAGACCGCCGGCCAGAAGCTCGACCAGACCGTCGCGACGGCGCAGGAAAAGGGCGCCGAACTCAAGTCCGAAGCGAAGCAGGCGACGGCTGAACTCAAGGATCAGGCCGCATCGATGGCAGCCAGCGCGACCCAGACTGTCGGGGACGCCGCGATCACGACCGAAGTCAATGCGAGCCTGGCGAAAGACGCCGCGCTGCGCGTGATGGAGATCGACGTCGACACGGTGCAAGGGCGCGTGACGCTCAGCGGCACGGCCCCCGACGCCGCAGCGATGCAGCGCGCGACGCAGCTTGCGCAGGCCGTCGACGGCGTGAAGGCGGTCGACAATCGGCTCGTCGTCAAGTAGGGCGCTGCGCTGTAGCCGGGCGCGGGCCGGCGCCCACGTCCGCGAGCGGCTGTCGGCGCAAGTGGGCATCGGACCTCGCAGGTGATGCGGTCCGATGCCGGATCGTCAGGTCACCGGTGCCGGGTTGAACAGCACCAGGGCGTTGTGCAGCTTCCAGCGCTCGGCCCAGGTCTGCTTGCGGCCGCTCGCCACCTCGAGCATCAGATGGAAGAGCTCCCAGCCCACATCCTCGATGCTGGCCTGCCCGTCGGCGATGGTTCCTGCGTTGACGTCCATCAGATCGTGCCAGCGTCGCGCCAGTTCGCTGCGCGTCGCCACCTTGATCACCGGCACCTGCGCCAGGCCATAGGGCGTGCCGCGGCCGGTGGTGAAGACGTGCAGGTTCATGCCGGCGGCGAGTTGCAGCGTGCCGCAGATGAAGTCGCTCGCCGGCGTGGCGGCGTAGATCAGACCCCTTTGTTGCACCTTCTCGCCCGGCGACAGCACGCCCGCGATCGGCGCGCTGCCTGACTTGACGATCGAGCCCATCGCCTTCTCGACGATGTTGGAGAGCCCGCCTGCCTTGTTGCCAGGCGTCGTGTTCGCGCTGCGGTCGGCATGGCCGCGCTGCAGGTAGGCGTCGTACCAGGCCATCTCGCGGATCATGGCCCGCGCCACTTCGGCGCTCGCCGCACGCGCGGTGAGTTGCGCGATGCCGTCGCGCACTTCGGTGGTCTCCGAGAACATGACGGTCGCCCCCGCGCGCACCAGCAGGTCGGTGCAAAAGCCCAGCGCCGGATTGGCGGTGACGCCGCTGAAGGCGTCGCTGCCGCCGCACTGCACGCCGACGACGAGCTCGCTCGCCGGCACGGTCTCGCGCCGGCGCACGTTCAGCCGCTGCAGGTGGGTCTTCGCCGTCGCCAGGATCGAATCGATCATCGACAGGAAGCCGACGTGCGCTTCATCCTGCAGGCAGACGAGGTCGAACGCCGGCCCGGCGCCAACACCCCCGCCGCCAACATCGCGCCCATCGACGAGCGGAATGGTTCCCGGCGGCAACAGACGATCGGGCTGCAGCTTCTCGCAGCCGAGGCTGACGACCATCACCTCGCCGCCGAAGTTCGGGTTCAGCGTGATGTTGCGCAGCGTGCGGATCGGGATTTCGGCCCCGGCGGCGTCGATCGCCACACCGCAGCCGTAGCTGTGCTCGAGACCGACCACGTCGTCGACGTTCGGGTAGTGCGGCAGCAGTTCGGACCTGATGCGTTGCACCGCGAAATCGACGACGCCGGCGACGCATTGCACGGTGGTCGTCACGGCAAGGATGTTGCGCGTGCCGACCGAGCCGTCGGCATTGCGATAGCCCTCGAAGGTGTAGCCCTCCAGCGGCGGCAGCGGTTCGGGCGCAAGCGTCCTGCCGTCGCCCGGCATCGGCAGGTCGACGAGCCCGCATGCCGCAGGCAACTGCAGCAGCCGCTCGTGTACCCAGCTGCCGGCCGCGATGTCGCGCAGCGCGGTGCCGATCGCTACGTTGTAGCGCAGCACCGCGTCACCTTGCGCCAGATCGACGAGGGCCACCTTGTGGCCCTGCGGCACCGTGTCGACGAGCTTCAGGCCCGAGGCGAGCACGCTGCCCGCAGGCAGACCACCGTCATTGGCGACGATCGCGACGTTGTCGCGCTCGTGCATGCGTATGACGCGAGGTGCAGGCGTCATGCCTTCGTCTCAAACCGCGCCCTGGGTGTTGACGAACAGGGCGTACAGCGAATGGCTGCTGGCCATGAAGAGCCGGTTGCGCTTGGCGCCGCCGAAGCACACGTTGGCGCAGCGCTCGGGAAGGTGGATGTGCCCGAGGGCCCGGCCGTCGGGCGCGAAGATCCGTACCCCGTCGAGCGCGGCGCTGTCGGCGCCCGCGCTGCCGTCGCTGCCCCAGCCGCACCAGAGGTTGCCGCCGCGGTCGATCGCGATGCCGTCGAGCGCGCCCGGCCCCTGCGCATCGATCGCCAGCCGCTTGTTCTGCAGCGAACCGTCGGCGCCCACTTCGTAGGCCCAGATGCGGCGGTGCGGCCTGGCACGGCTTTCCACCACGTACAGCAGCGATTCGTCGGGGGAGAAGGCGAGGCCGTTCGGCCCGGCGAGGTCGTCGAGCATCAGGGACAGCGCCCCGCTTTGCCCATCGATGCGGTACACGCCTTCGCGCAATTCGGCCGGGGCCGGCTCGCCCTCCCACCAGCCGCCGATGCCGAAGGTCGGGTCGGTGAACCACACGCTGCCGTCGCGCGCGCAGACGATGTCGTTGGGGGAGTTCAGGCGCTTGCCGTCGAGTTGGTCGGCCAGCACGCTGACCGACCCGTCGTATTCGGTGCGCGTGATGCGTCGGCTCAGGTGTTCGCAGCTCAGCAGCCGCCCCTGACGGTCGCGTGCGTGGCCGTTGGCGAAGTTCGACGGCGCGCGAAAGACGCTCGTCGCGCCGCTGCAG
>JAMLIM010000084.1 GCA_023954175.1 Rhizobacter sp. | reverse complement strand
TGATGGCCGATCTGATTTCGGGCCGCAAGCCAGAGATCGACCTCGACGGCTTGACCGTTGCCCGCTACGGCGCGGGCGGCTGAACGGCCCCGCGGCGCGCCTGCGGGCGTCGCGCCGGCCTACCGCAGGCACGTCCTCCGTGCGCGTGTGCGCCGGGCGCCGACGGGAGCCAGGCGCAGTAGCCGTGACTGCGGCATTGGCGCTGCGCCGCCGGGCCCGCAGCGCTGCGCGCGACGTGCCAGACTCGGGGCTTGCCGTTTTCCGTTCTGCCGCTGACCCACGCCGTGAACCCGCCTTCCACCGACTCTGCATCTGCTGCGTCGCCGGCCGCCCGTGCCGCACTGCGTGCGTCCGCGACGCTCGTCGTCGTGCGCGATGCGCCGGTCGGCATCGAGGTGCTGCTGCTGCGGCGTGCCGAAAACGGCGGCGATGCGTACAGCGGCGCCTGGGTCTTTCCGGGCGGGATGGTCGAGGCGCGCGACCGCGCATGCCATGGCGTCTGCGGCGCGCTCGACGATGCCGCTGCGAGCGGGCGGCTCGGCCTCGCGCAGGGCGGGCTCGACTTCTATGTGGCAGCGGTGCGCGAGTGCTTCGAGGAATGCGGCCTGCTCTTTGCGAACCCGCTGCAGCGCGACGTGCCGGCGGCAGGCGGCGCAGCCAACGTCGCGAACCTGGCGGACCCGGCGAACGCCTGCGCGCGCTGGCGTGTCCCGCTGCACCGCGGCGAGATCGGGCTTGCCGATCTGTGCCGCGAAGCGGGCCTCGCGCTTGCGGTGGACAGGCTGATCTATTTCGGTCACTGGGTGACGCCCGTCGGGCGGCCCAAGCGCTTCGACACACGCTTCTTCCTCGCCGAGGCGCCGCCCGGCCAGGTCGCGACGCACGACGACGTGGAGATGGTCGAGCAGCGCTGGTTCCATCCGGCCGACGCGCTCGCGCGCAGCGCCGAGCTCAGGCTGCTGACGCCGATCGTCAAGACGCTCGAGGCGATCGCCGGCTTCGACACCGTGCCGGCGCTGCTCGCATGGGCGCGCGCGCCGCGCCTGATCGTGCCCTCCATGCCGCACATGGGCATCGGCCGCCAGGGGCTGCGCCCGGTCGCGCCGGACGAGCCGGCCTGGGCCGAACTGCGGCGCATCGACCCCGAAGGCCGCGGCAACGGCCGCTACGAGATCGTGCCGGACGAGCCGGTGCGGCTGTCGGCGCGCGTGATTCGCGTCAGCGCCGACAACGGCAGCGTCATGACCGGCCCCGGCACCAACACCTACCTGATCGACGGCGGCAACAACGAATGGGCGGTGATCGACCCCGGGCCGCTCGCCGAGGCGCACGTGCAGGCCGTGCTCGACGCCGCGCCCGGCCCGATCCGATGGATCTTCGCGACGCACACGCACCGCGATCATTCGCCCGCCACGACGATGCTGAAGGAGCGCACCGGCGCCCGCGTGTACGGCCGCATCGCCGACCATCCGGAGTGGCAGGACGAGACCTTCGCGCCCGACGAATTGCTGGCCGGCGGCGAGCGTTTCGCGTTGAGCGGCGGCAGCACGCTGCGCGCGATCCACACGCCGGGGCATGCGTCGAACCATATTTGCTATCTGCTCGAGGAAGAGAAGACGCTCTTCACCGGCGACCACGTGATGCAGCTCTCGACCGTCGTCATCAATCCGCCGGACGGCGACATGGCGGCCTATGTGGCGTCGCTGCAGGCGCTCTGCGCCGAGGATCTGGAGTGGCTCGCCCCCGGGCACGGCTTCCTGATGACGCAGCCGCGGCGCGCGTTCGAGTGGATCATCGCGCACCGCCTGAAGCGCGAAGCCAAGGTCGTCGACGCGCTGCGCGACCTCGGCCCGGCGCCGGCCGAGGTGCTGCTCGCGCAGGTCTACGACGACGTGCCGCAGCGCATGCACGCGATGGCGATGCGGTCGCTGAAGGCGCATCTGTTCAAGCTGCGCGCCGAAGCGCGTGCGAACGAGCAGGACGATCGCTGGGCGCTCGCGGCGCCGCCGCCGAACTGAGCGTCGATCAGAACGCGCCCAGGTCGTAGGGGCCGCCGCGCTCCAGTGCCTTGAGGTAGGCCGGGCGCGCGTGGATGCGCTCGAGGAAGGCCATCAGCTTCGGCCGGCTGGCGTCGAGCCCGGCGCCCTCGGCGGCGGCTTCGAGCGGAAAACTCATCTGGATGTCAGCGGCGCTGAACGCGTCGCCCGCGAACCACAGGCTGCGCGAGAGTTCGCCTTCCATGAAGTCGAACTGGCGCTCCAGGTTCGGCCGCGCATAGGCGCTCATGCCCTTGGCGGCGATCATGCGCGTGACCGGCTTGATGAAGAACGGCACCGGCGTGCTCGCGATCTTGTCGAACACGAGCTTCATCATGAGCGGCGCCATCGCCGAGCCTTCGGCGAAGTGCAGCCAGTAGGTCCAGCGCAGTCGCTCGGGCGTGCCGGCGGCGGGCGCGAGGCGGCCTGCGCCGTGGCGATCGATCAGGTACTCCACGATCGCGCCCGACTCCGCGATCGTCGTGCCGGCTTCGGTGATCACCGGCGACTTGCCGAGCGGGTGCACCTTGCGCAGCGCGTCGGGGGCGAGCCGGGTCTTCGGATCGCGCTCGTAGCGTTTGATGCGGTAGGCGAGGCCGAGCTCTTCGAGCAGCCAGAGCACGCGTTGCGAGCGCGAGTTCTCGAGATGGTGGACGGTGATCATCGAGGCCTGCCTTCGTTCCGTCCCGCGCGCGTTCAGGCCGCGGCCGCGCGCTTGGCGGCGGCCGGCTTGCGCGCGCGCGGCTTCACCCCGGCCGCGGTCTGGGCGGCCTTCTTGCGCGCGGCTGCCTTCGGCTTCGCGGTGGGCTGAGGAACGACCTTCTTCTGCGCGGCGGCTTGGCGCGCGACTGGCTTCTTCGCAGCGGACTTGCGGACAGCTTTCTTCTTCGCTGCGGACCCTGGGGCGGCTCGCTTCTTCGCGGCGGGTGGCGCGGAAGGTGCGGGGGCCGCCTCGGCGTCCTTCACCGTCGCCAGCAGTTCGCGGTGCGCCGCGAGCATGTCGTGCGCCAGATGCGCCAGGTCCGGCATCGCCTTGCGGCAGGCGGTGAGGCCGAAGTCGAGCGACCCGTTGTAGCTTTCCACCGTGATGTTGAGGGCGACGCCGTGCACGACGATCGAGGCCGGGTAGTAGGTCAGCATCTTGGCGCCGGCCAGGTACAGCGGCACCGGCGAGCCGGGGACGTTCGAGATCGTCACGTTGGCGATCGGCGGCATGCGATCGGCGAGCCGCGAGCGGCCGTAGAGCGAGGCCAGGCCGCTGATCAGCCACGGCGCGCCGAGCGAAGGGAAGTCGGTCGGCAGGACCGACTTCATGCTCGCCGTCAGCGCCTTGGCCGCGGCGCTTGCCGCGTGGATCGCGCGCAGGCGGGCTAACGGCTCGGCAATGTCGCTCGCCAGGCTGATCCGCATCATCGAGGCCTGCGTGTTCATCTGCGTGTTGCCCGCTTCGCGCAGGCTTACCGGCACGGCCGCGAGCAGCGGCTCAGCCGGCAGGCTGTGCGCTTCGGCGAGGTGGTGGCGCAATGCGCCCGAGCAGATCGCGAGCACGACCTCGTTGAGCGATGCGCCATGCGCCTTGCCGATGCGCTTGGCCTCGGCGAGCGGGACCGACACGCTCGCGAACACGCGCTGGTTCGTGACGTTCGAACTCAGTGCGGTGCGCGGGCCGAACCAGTGCGTCGGCACCGTCAGGCGCGGCCTGGGCGTGCTTTCGTCGAGCGTGGCCGTGCCACGCGCCGGCCGCAGCAACTGCACCGCCGTGCGCGCCAGCGTCGGCAGCGCGCGGCCGAGCTTGACGATCTGCCCCGCCGTGTGGCGCAGGCCGGCGCCGGCAAGTTCGGCGATGCCGTAGGTGTCCGCGCCGGGCGTGCGCCGGTCGCGCACGGCGCGCACGTCGCGCGGCTGCGGCGACAGGTCGAGCATCGCATTGGCGAGCACGACCGCGCTCGCGCCGTCCAGCGCGGCGTGGTGCACCTTGGCATAGAAGCCGACGTGGCGGCTGCCCGCGGGCGCATCGGCGGGCGTCTGCAGGCCCTCGATGATGTAGAACTCCCACAGCGGGCGGCTGCGGTCGATCAGGCTCGAGTGCAGCCGGCCGACAAGCCGGTCGAGCTGCCCGCGGCTGCCCGGTTTGGGCAGCACGGTGCTGCGGATGTGATATTCGAGGTCGAGGTCTTCATCCAGCACCCACACCGGGTTCGCGAGCTCGAACGGCATGTTGAGCAGCTTGCGCCGAAACACCGGCGCCAGATGCAGGCGCTGCGTGATGTGCCTGCGAACGTCGTCGACGAAGTTGCCCTCGTAGCCGGGCGGCAGTTCGTAGAGGTGCAGGCTGCCGACGTGCATCGGCATTTCGGGCGTTTCGAGATAGAGAAACGCGGCGTCGAGGCCGCTCAGGTGGTCCATGGTTGTCTCCGGGGGCGTGACACCGAGTGTGCACGAAAGTGACGAACCCGACGCCAAGGCGCCTCGACACGCGCAGGCACGGCCGTCAGCGCGCCAGCCGGCGGTATGCCCCGGCGGATCGCGAGGGCGGCATTTCGCGGGGGAAGTGCGGCGTGGCGCCGGCTACTGCGGCGCCGGTGTGCCGGGTGGCGGCGCGATCGCGTCGGACGGGGCGCTGTAGCTCGCCGGGGGCGGCGTGCCGCGCGGCGCGGCGGTGGCGTCGGACGGGACCTGATAGACCCTCGGCGCATTGCCAGGAACGGTCGTCGAATAGCGGCGCTGCACGACGCGCGCCGGCACCTGGTTGCCGTGCGTGTACATGCATTGCATGTAGGCGGCGTTGTACTGCTGCTGCAGCGCGTAGGACGAGGCCGCGCCATAGTTGGTCGCCCCGGCGCTGCCGAACAGCGCGCCGGTGCCCGCGCCCCACGCCGCACCGTAGCCGGCGTCGCCGGTGAAGCTGCCGAACAGGGCGCCGATCAAGGCGCCGAATGCGGCGCTGCCGACCACGTTCGCGCCCGCCTGGTTGTAGGCGGCCTGCGTCGGGCCGGCGATCGCCAGCTGCGCGTGCTGCTGGCAGCTGCCGTTGTCGGCCTGGAACTGATCGAGCGACTTGCTCGTGCCCGGCATGACGGCGACGGTCGGCCCCTGCGGCACCGCGACGCAGCCGGTCAGCGCCGCGAGCGCGAGGACACTGCAAAGGCGGTTCGTCGTCATCGCCGTCCGTCCCCCGTGCCTATTGCCCCGGCGCACCGCCCGCGCGGCGGCCGGTGTGCGGGTCCACCGCGATCCAGGGCCGCGAGCAGGTGTTCACGTCGGGAAAGTAGCCAGCGGGCGCGCTGCAGTAGTACCAGTGCCCTGCACTTGGTTGTGGCGCTGCCTCGGCGCGCGACGCTTGCGGCTGCTCGATGTAGACCTGCTCGACCGGCGCTGCCGGTACCGCCACGGCGACACCCGCATACGGATAGTAGGCCGACGGGTAGGCGTAGCCCACGCCGCCCCAGTAGCTCGCCGGCCACCAGGGGCCGGCCATCGACCAGCCGAGCGCGGCGCCGGTCGCCAGACCGAACCCGAAGCCATAGCCGTAACCGTAACCGTAGTAGGGCGCCCGGTAACCCCAGCCGGGGCGGTAGCCGACACCCCAGCCGGGGCGGTAGGCGCCACCCCAGCCGCCACCGTGGCCCGGGTAGTAGCCATAAGGTCGGGCGTCCGCCGTCCGCGGCACGCCGGCCGCGAGCAGCAGCACCGCAACGGCACCGAGGAGAGGGCGGGCGAACCGGCGCATGGCAGTGGGCAAAGTGGGCATCGTGTCGAACGCGCCTGCCGGTTCAACGAGCATCGCGGAAGCCGCGTTGACTTATCGTGCCCGGCAGGTCGCAATCATCGCAGTTTGACCGACAGCGCGCTGCAAGTTCCGAACGCAGGGTTCAGGATTCAGGCGTCGGGTGTCAGACGCCCTCGGCACTGGCCGCATCGAGTGCAGCGATCAATTCCGTGTCAAGGCGCAGACCGGCCGCACCGGCAAGCTCGTGCAGCTGCGCGACGCTCGTTGCGCTTGCGATCGGCGCCGTCAGGCCGGGGCGCGCGATCTGCCACGCGAGCGCCACCTGCGCCGGCGTCGCGCCGAGTTCACGCGCCACCGCATCGAGCGCGCCGAGGATGCGCATGCCGCGAGGGTTCAGGTAGCCCTTCACGCTGGCGCCGCGCGGGCTCTTGCCGAGATCGGCCTCGCTGCGGTACTTGCCGGTCAGGAAGCCCTTCGCGAGGCCGTAGAACGGGATCACGCCGAGGCTTTCGGCGCGGCACAGCGGCTCGAGTTCGGCTTCGTAGGGCGCGCGGTCATAGAGGTTGTGCAGTGGCTGCAGGGTCTCGTAGCGCGGCAGCGACAGGCGCCTGCTTGTCGCCAGCGCGAGCGCGAGCCGCGCAGCGCTGAAATTGGACGCGCCGATCGCGCGCACCTTGCCCTCGCGGATCAGCTCGTCGTAGGCGGCGAGCGTCTCCTCCATTGGGATCGTCGTGTCGTCGTCGTGCGACTGATAGAGGTCGATATGGTCGGTCCGCAGGCGCCGCAACGAGGCCTCGGCCGCGCGCCGGATGTAGTCCCGCGAGAGGCCGACCTGCCCCGCGCCCATCTCCTTGCCGACCTTGGTCGCGAGCACGATGCGATTGCGCTTGCGGCTCGCCTTCAGCCAGCGGCCGATGATCGCCTCCGACTCGCCGCCGCTGTGGCCCGGCACCCAGCGCGAATAGATGTCGGCGGTGTCGATCAGGTTGAAGCCGGCGTCGACGAAGGCGTCGAGCAGGCTGAACGAAGTCGCTTCGTCGGCGGTCCAGCCGAACACATTGCCGCCGAATGCGAGCGGCGCGACGGTGAGGCCGGAGTTGCCGAGCGGTCGGGAATCCACCTTCGATGTCCTTCGTTTCAGCCTTGCGTGGCGGCGGGTGCGTCGAGCAGGATCGGCGCGTCGGTTGACCGCACATGGGGCGTGCCGCAGCGCATGACGGGACGGGCGCCCGACATCGGAGACTCGCAGGCTGCGCCCATCGGCAAGTGTAGCCAGCAACGCCCCCCACGCCCGGCGCGTCGGCCATCGCATCGAGGTCGTGCTTGACGGTGATCTATACGCATGTATAAACTACGGCATGGCTGCCGCCGCTGCCGCGCCCGTCCGGCGCCGCGAGATCACCCCGACGCGTGGTTCGACACGAACGACACGTTCCTCGCGCTCCACGCGCGAGCGCCTGCTGCGCTCCGGCCTCGTCCTCGCGCGGCGCAGCGGGCTGCGCCGCCTCACGGTGCGCGCGCTCGCGAGCCACGCCGGGGTCAACCTCGGCTCCTTCGTCTATCACTTCGGTTCGCGCGACGCCTTCAACGACGAGCTGATGGAGCGCTGGTACGCGCCGCTGTGGTCGCAGTTGCAGGAGACGGTGGACGACGAACCGCTGCCGATCGAGCGCTTCCGCAAGCTCGTGCTGTGCCTGTTCGAATGGGTCGCGGCGAACCGCGCCTTCGTCGGCCACATGCTGCTCGACGCTGCGGCGGGCGAGCCTGCGGCGATGCGCTTCATGCACACGCTGGCCAGCCGGCATCCGGTGCTGATTGCCAAGGCGATCGGCGACGCGCAGGCGGCCGGGCAGATCGTCGGCGGTGAGCCGCTGCACTTGATGGCGTTCACCTTCGGCGCCGTCGGCGCGCCGATCCTGGTCGGCCACGGCATCGCGTCGCAACGCATCGGGCCGAACGAGATGGCGCGCACGATCCTCGGCCTGGCGATCGCGCCCGAGCAGATCGAGCAGCGCCTGCAATGGGTCATCGCCGGCATCGGCGTCAATCGCGCGGGGGGCGGGACATGAACGCAGGACGAAGCGGGCGATTCAGCGCCGCACGGGTAGGCACGCTGGCCTTGTACGCGTTGTGCGCGATGCTGCTGGCAGCCTGCGGCGCGGCCGGGGATGACGGCTTCCAGGGCTACGTCGAGGGTGAATTCGTCAACGTTGCCGGTCCGCTTGGCGGGCGCCTCGAGCACTTGGCCGTCAAACGCGGCGACGAGGTGCAGGCGGGCGCGAGCCTCTATGCGCTCGAAGCGGTGAGCGAATCCGCCGCGGTGCGCGAGGCCCAGGCGCAGCTCGATGTGGCGCGCGCGCGCCTGGCCGACCTGAAGCTCGGCCGCCGCGCGCCGGAGCAGGCGGTGACGCAGGCGCAGATCGCGCAGGCCGAAGCCGATGCCGCGCGCGCCGCGACCCAGCTTGCGCGTGACGAGAAGCAGCTGCGCGCGGGCGGTGTCTCCCAGGCGCAGGTCGACGACGACCGCGCGGCGCTCGACGCCGCGCGCGCGCGCCTGGCGCAGTTCCGCGGCGAACTCGCGGTGGCACGGCTGCCGAGCCGCGCCGATCAGATCCGTGCGCAGGCCGCCCTCGTCGACGCCGCCGAGGCCGCGCTCGCGCAGGCGAACTGGCAGCTCGCGCGCAAGACCGTCGCGGCCACGCTGGCCGGGCGCGTGACGGACACGCTGTTCCGCGAGGGCGAATGGGTGCCGGCCGGCGGCCCCGTCGTGCGCATGCTGCCGCCGGGCAACATCAAGCTGCGCTTCTTCGTGCCCGAGGCCGTCGTCGGCAGCCTCAAGGTCGGGCGCGCGCTCGCGGTGCGCTGCGACGGCTGCGGCGCCGATATCCCGGCGACGCTGTCCTACGTGTCGAGCCAGGCCGAGTTCACGCCGCCCGTGATCTACAGCAACGAGATGCGCAGCAAGCTCGTCTTCATGATCGAGGCCCGGCCCGCGCCCGATCAGGCGACGCGGCTGCATCCGGGCCAGCCGGTGAGCGTGCTGCTGAAATGAACGACACCGCCGCGCCGGCCGCGATCGACGTGCACGACCTGCACAAGCGCTTCGGCGACAAGGAGGTCGTCGTCGGCGTCTCGCTGCGCATTGCGCGCGGCGAGATCTTCGGCTTTCTCGGCCCCAACGGCAGCGGCAAGACGACGATGATCCGCCTGATGTGCGGCCTGCTCACGCCGGACGCCGGCAGCGGCACCTGCCTCGGCTACGACATCCTCACCGAGGCGCCGGCGATCAAGCGCAGCATCGGCTACATGACGCAGCGCTTCTCGTTCTGGGACGACCTGACGATCCGCGAGAACCTCGATTTCACGGCTTGCGCCTACCAGATGCCCGATCGGCGCAAGGTCGTCGATCGTGCGCTCGCGGACCTCGGGCTCACGAGCCGCGCGAGGCAGCTCGCCGGCACGCTGTCGGGCGGCTGGAAGCAGCGCCTCGCGCTCGCCGCCTGCATGCTGCACGGGCCGCGGGTGTTGCTGCTGGACGAGCCGACGGCCGGCGTCGACCCCAACGCGCGGCGCCAGTTCTGGGACGAACTGCACCGCCTCGCGGGCGAAGGCATCTCGGTGCTCGTCAGCACGCACTACATGGACGAGGCCGAGCGCTGCCACAAGCTGGCCTACATCGCCTACGGCCGGCTGCTCGCGCAGGGCACCGCGGCCAGCGTCATCGCCGAGCAGGGGCTGACGACGCACCTCGTGCGCGGGCCCGACGTGCAGGCGCTCAATGTGCTGTCGCAGCAGCTGCAGTCGATGCCCGGCGTCGAGCAGACGGTCGCGTTCGGCGAAACGCTGCACGTCACCGGCAAGGACGCGGCGGCGCTCGAGCATTCGCTGCGCACCGCGACGGCGGCAGGCGGCTTCACCGTCGCGCCGGCCGAGACCGGCCTCGAGGACGTCTTCATCCACCTCGTCAAGGGCGCGACAGACAACTGGGGCGAGAAGCCCGCTGCGGAGGCGCCCCGGTGAACACGCGCGCGCAGGCCTCGCAAGGCGCGTGGTTCTCGTTCCAGCGCTGGTGGGCGGTGGTCGGCAAGGAGTTCCTGCAGTTGCGCCGCGACCGCGTGACCTTCGCGATGATCGTCGGCATCCCGATCATCCAGCTGCTGCTGTTCGGGTATGCGATCAACACCGACCCGCGGCACATGCCGACCGCGATTCTGTCCCACGACAAGAGCGAATTCACGCGCTCGGTCGTCTCCGCGATGGCGATCTCGGACTACTTTCGCATCGTCGGCGAACTGCCGAGCGAAGAGGCCGGCCGGCACGCGCTCGCGACCGGCAGCGCACAGTTCGTGCTGACGATTCCGGCCGGCTTCACGCGCGGCCTGCTGCGCGGTGAGCGCCCGTCGCTGTTGCTCGAGGCCGATGCGTCCGACCCCACCGCGACCGGTGCGGCGCTGGCCGCCGTCTCGGGGCTCGTCGGCGCCGTCGCCGCGCGCGATCTGGCGGGTCCGTTGGCGTCGCTCGTGGGCCGCCCGCCGCCGTTCGACATCGCGGTGCACCGGCTCTACAACCCCGAGTCGATCACCCAGTACAACATCGTGCCCGGCCTGATGGGCGTCATCCTCACGCTCACGCTCGTGATGATGACGGGGCTTGCGATCACGCGCGAGCGCGAGCGCGGCACGATGGAGAACCTGCTCGCGATGCCGTTCAGTCCGCTCGAGGTGATGACGGGCAAGATCGTGCCCTACATCGCGATCGGGCTGATCCAGGCGACGATCATCCTCGTCGCCGCGCGCTACGTGTTCGGCGTGCCGGTCCTGGGCAGCGTCGCGACGCTGTATGCCGCGTCGCTGCTCTTCATCGCCTGCAACCTGACGGTGGGCATCACGCTGTCCTCGTTCGCCGCCAACCAGTTGCAGGCGATGCAGCTGACGATCTTCTACTTCCTGCCCAGCCTGCTGCTGTCGGGGTTCATGTTTCCGTTTCGCGGCATGCCCGAGTGGGCGCAGGTGATCGGCAGCGTGCTGCCGCTGACGCACTACAACCGGCTCGTGCGCGGCATCCTGCTCAAGGGCAACGGCTGGGTCGACCTCTGGCCGAGCCTGTGGCCGCTGATGCTGTTCACGCTCATCGTGATGGCGGTGGCGGTGCGCTTTTATCGGAGGACACTCGATTGAACGCGTGGCGCCACCGAAGCCAGGTGCTGCTGATGCTGTTGCTGGGCGGCTGCGCCGTCGGCCCCGACTTCACACCGCCCGAGCCGCCGGCGGCCGATCGCTACACTGCCGCGCCGCTGGCGCAGGGCGCGACGCTGCCGTCGTTCGACCCGGCCGCGCCGGTGCGCGCCGACTGGTGGGCGATCTTCGGCTCGGCCGAGCTCGACGCCCTCGTGCAGGCCGCGCTCGACACCAGCCCGACGCTGGCGCAGGCGCGCGCGCGGCTGACGCAGGCGCAGGAGCTGCTCGCCGCGCGCCGCGGCACGGCCGAGCTGCCGCAGGCCGATGTCGCCTTCGGCGCCGCGCGCCAGCGTATCGATCCGGCCACCGTCGGCTTCCCGCAGGCGCCCAATCCGGGGCCGTTCAACGTCTTCAGCCTCGGCGCGAACGTGTCCTACGACTTCGACCTCTTCGGCGCCACCCGGCGCGATCTCGAATCGCTCGGCGCCGAGGTCGACGTGCAGCGCTTCGAGCTCGACGCGGCGCGACTCATGCTCGCCGGCAACGTCGTGCTGACCGCCATCCGCAGCGCCGAGCTCGACGCGCAGGAGGCAGCGCTCGCAGCCGCGCTCGAAGCACAGCGTCGGCAGCTGGCGATCGCCGAGGCGCGTCACGCGGCCGGCGCCGTCGCGCAACTGGACCTTGCGCAGCAGCGCGCGGCCCTGGCGCAGGCGGAGGCGGCGCTGCCGCCGCTGCGCCGGCAGCGCGCGCAGGCGCAGCATCTGCTGGCCGTGCTGATGGGCCGCGCGCCGGCCGACGCGCTGCCGCCGCTGCCCCAGCTTGCCGATCTGAAGCTGCCGGCAAGCGTGCCGCTGCGCCTGCCCGCGGCGCTGGCGCGCGAGCGGCCCGACATCCGCGCCAGCGAGGCGCTGCTGCACAAGGCCAATGCGCTCGTCGGCGTCGCGGTGGCCGATCAGTATCCGAAGCTCGTCGTCAGCGGCTCGTTCTCGTCAGCGCAGCTCGCATTGCCGGACCTGTTCGGCAACGGCATCAACATCTGGAACTACGGCCTGAACCTCGTCCAGCCCCTGCTGCGCGGGCCGGAACTCAAGGCGCGCCGCCGTGCCGCCGAGGCCGCCCATGCGCAGGCCGAAGCGGCGTATCGCGCGTCGGTGCTGCATGGTTTGCAGGAAGTTGCCGACGCGCTGCGCGGGATCGAAGCCGGCGCACAGGGCTTCGACCTGCGCAGCGAGCAACTCGTGCGCGCCGACGAGTCGCTGCGCATCGTGCGCGGCCGCTACGAGGCCGGTGGCGTGAGCCTGCTCGCGCTGCTCGACGCCGAGCGGCAACGCAGCCAGGCGCGCGCCGATTGGGCCCAGGCGCAGGCCGGCCGCTGCACCGATGTCGCCACGTTGCTGCAGGCGCTCGGCGGCGGCTCGCTCGACGCTGCCGCGCTGGCGCAACGCTGAGGGCGCCTGGCTGCCCTTGCGCTCGCCGCGCCGCCACTTGGTTCGCCGGAGCGCCTGCGTGCTGCGCAGTGCGGCGGCGACTTCAGGAACCGACCCGCGGTCTCGGGCCGCGGCCGTGATCAGGCCGACGCTGCCGTGATCTCGCCCGCGCTCAGCACGCGCCCGCGCCCCGCGTCCTTGGCGGCGAGCAGTGCCTCGTCCGCGCTCTTGACCAACTGCGCCGCCGATTCGCTCGCGATGCGCGAATCGGAAACGCCGGCCGAGAAGCTCACGCCCTCGAGCGGCTCGCCGCCGAACTCGAAGCTGGCGCCGCGCCAGAGCTTGAGCAGCGCGTTGACCTTGCGCGCCGCGCCGCGCGCGTCGGTGCGCGGCATCAGCAGGCAGAACTCCTCGCCGCCATAGCGGCAGGCGATGTCGCTCTTGCGCATGTGCCGCGCGAGCAACTCGCCGAACGCGCTGAGCAGGCTGTCGCCGGCGTCGTGGCCGAGGCGGTCGTTGACGCCCTTGAAGTGGTCGAGATCGATCATCGCGACCGCGAACGGCTGCCGGTCGCGGCCGGCCAGCGCCAGCATGCCGGGCAGGATGTCGTTCAGGTGCCGCCGGTTGAACAGGCCCGTCAGGAAGTCGCGCGTCGCCTGGCCCTTGAGCGCCGCCTGCAGCGCCTCGACCTCGTCGATCTTGCGCGACAGCTGCTCGTTGATGGCCTCGAGCTCGGCCTTGGCGCGCTCGGTCGCGTTGCGCCGCGCCACGCTGTCGTCGAGCTTGTGCTGCAGGCGCAGCAGCTCCGTCTGCAGCGCCGCCGCCTGGTAGCGTGCGCGCGAGGTGCGCTCCGCGCGCTGGACCTGCAGCCGCTGCCAGGCGCGCATCGCGGCCAGCGCCGACTTCGCATCGCCGAGCGCCTCGTGCAGATCGGCGAGCGTCTGAAAGAAGCGGATGCGCGGGCGCAGGTTCAGGCCCACGGTGCCTCCGCCGGCCATCGCCTCGGCCGCCTGGAGCCGGCGCAGCGCCTGCGGCAGGTTGCCGCGCGCCTGGTCGAGCATGGCCGCGGCGACGACGCGCTCGACCTGTTCGTCGGGGTCGGCCGAGGGCGGTGCAGCGAGCGCGCGCGCGACGAGGTCGCCACCGAGCGCCACGTTGCCGGCGCTGAGCGCGGCAACGGCGAGCGTCTCGAAGCACGAACCCATGGTGCCGCGCCCGTCTGCGTCCGCCGGCAGGGCGAGGAGCTGCTCGATGTCGGGCAGGGCTTCGTGGGGCCGGTCGAGCTCGGTCAGGCAGATCACGCGATTGATCAACAGCACGCTGAGCAGACGCACGTTGTCCAGCGCCTTGCAGCGGTTGATGCCCTGGTCGACATGGCGCAGGGCCTCGAGATGGTCGCCGAGCTGCACATGCTCGTGTGCAAGGTTGCAGTGCAGGACGACGTCGAAGCCATGCGCCTTGCTCGGCCCGGCGTCGCGCAGCGCCTGGAACATGTAGGCAAGCGCCTCTTCCGAATGGCCGAGTGCCGAATAGCAGCCCGCGATCGTGTTGAGCAGGATGCCGCGCTGATCGGGCCGCAGCACGTGCAGCCCCTCGTCTCGCAGTGCCAACGCCTGCGCGAGCGATTCCTCGAAGTGGCCCGCGCGCCACAGGCCGCGCGCCAGCCCCGCGCCGGCAAGCAGCTGCCCGGCGCGGTCGCCTTCAGCGTCGAAGCAGGCGCGGGCCTGCTCGAGCTCGACCGCCGCCGCCGCCGGCGTGACGAAGTACAGCAGGTGAATCCCGCGCGCGAGCCTGGCCCAGCCCTCGGCCAGCACGTCGCCCTGCGCCAGTGCCCGCGCGAGCGCCTTGTCGGCGCAGGCGATCGCACGCTGCGAGTCCAGGTGCAGCAGGCGCCAGGCCTGGCGCGCCAGGCGCAGCGCGCTCGACGTCGACGGGCGGCGGGGGTTTGCAACCATGGCTGGATTATTCCGTAGTCAGAAGCACTACGATTTTGCTGTGGCAAGTTCCGCGCCGATCTTGTCACGCACGGCCTGGAGTCCGAGTCTGGAAACTGATCGGCGCCGCCGCCACCGCCAGCGGCCTCGTTCACAGGCCGCTCGAGGACGCTGGGGCTGAATGGCCAGCGGCACGGGCCGCGCACTATCATTTCGCATGCCTGTCGTATTTCGCTATCGAGGATTTCGCTTCTTCTTCTACTCCAACGAGGGCAGCCCACGGGAGCCGCTTCATGTGCACGTCATGGGCGAGGGCGGTGAGGCCAAGTTTTGGCTTCGGCCCGAGGCTCGGGTTGCGTTCAGCGACGGCCTCAATGCGAGCACACTTCGCGAATTGACCGGCGTTGTCCAAGGCAACGCTGAACTGATCGAAAGGACCTGGCATGAATACTTCGGCTAACGCCGTTCGCTTCGACGACGACAGCATGTGGGTCGACTTGACCGACGGCCGCGTGATCGCGGTGCCTCTGGCCTGGTTTCCGCGATTGATGAACGCGACGCCGGAGCAGCGTGCGCAAGTGGTATTCAGCTCGCGCGGTCTGCACTGGGAAGGTCTCGACGAGGACGTTTCGATCGACGGGTTGCTCGCCGGCATTGGCGACGCGACCCGCGAGCGTCAACCTACGGCTTGACGGCGCGAAATTGCCGGAGAACAGGGAACACCCGTTCGGTCAATCGCGGCGCCGGGCATCCCAGTGCACGTGCGCTTCAAGTTCCCATCAACTCGCGTAGTCGCGCCAGCGCGTCATCGACCTCGCGCCCCTTCGCCTCGATTGCGTCCAACAATTCCACAGGCGTTCGGGTATCGCCGGCCTTGCGCTCTTTGGGGTTCACTGCCTTGAGGTCGTAGATCGCATCTTCGATGCCCTGCGCCTTGGCGCTCGCTTCGCGGGCCGCGCGGTCCTCGTCCACGGCTCGAAGCGCCAGTTCATCGGACTGCGTTCCGTTGCCGGCCTTGCGTTCGGCCTTTCCCTGATCGCGCAGCGCCAATGCGCGTTCGCGTGCGGCCTCCGCCTCGCGCCTGAACGGCGCCGAGTCGTCCTGTGCCTGCGCGCGCCGCGCGGCGAAGTCGATCGTCCAGCTCTGTTCCGTCTCGGCGGCATCCGTCCCGCGCAGCGGCAGCAGATCGAAGAAGTGCGAAAAGTGTTGCAAGGTCAGCGGCGTCTTCTTGCCCACCTTCACATGCGACAGGTCGTAGTACCAGATGCGCTCGGTCTTGCGTCCGCGGGTGAAGAACACGAGGTTGGTCTTCACGCCCGCGCCGGCGCCGGTGAACGCGCCGCCGGGCAGGCTGACGATGCACCAGAGGTCGTTCTCGTCGAGCAGCTTGCGCTTGGTGCGCACGAACGCGTCCTCATTCGTCCGGTAGAGAAAACCCTCGTCCAGCACCACACCACAGCGCCCGCCGGGCAGCAACGACTGCTGCAGCACCTGCACGAACAACACCTGTGTCGCGCGGGTCTTGAACGGGAACTGCGCCTGCGCCTCCTTGCCCTCCTTGCCGCCGAAGGGCGGATTGGTCAGCAGCACGTTGAAGCGTTCGGGCGCGCCCTCGAACAGCCCGTCGTAGACGGCCTGTTTCGAGAGCGTGTTGCCGTGCCACAGGTGCGGCTGGTCGATGCCGTGCAGCATCAGGTTGGCGAGCGCGATCGGGTAGGCCAGGTCGTCCTTCTCGCGGCCGTAGAACGTCCGGTGCTTGAGCACGTCGAGCTGCTCGGTCGAGATCTCGCCACCCTGGCGCCGCATGTGCTCGGCCGCCTCGGCCAGAAAGCCGCCGGTGCCGCAGCAGGGGTCGCACACCGTTTCGCCGATGCGTGGGTCCACCGCCCGCACCATCGCGCGGATCAGCTCGCGTGGCGTGTAGAACTGGCCGCCGTCGGAGTTCTTCTCGCCCATCTTCAGCAGCAGGCCCTCGTAGACCTGCGACAGCATGAACTGGTGCTGCGTGTCGGTGCCCGCGAGATTGAGCGCGTGCACCTTGTCGAGCACGTCGGCGAAGTTGGCCTCGGTGTCCACACGCACGCGCTCGATCGACGAGACGATCTCGCTGATGACCTTCTGTTTCGGCGTCGCGTTGCCCAGGTCGCGCAGGTTGCGCAAGTAAGGCAGCAACTGGTTGTTGACGAAGGCGAAGAAGTCGCCACGCCGGCCATCGAAGAGTTCGCGCCG